>NZ_CP098747.1:625833-938750 GCF_023746535.1 Sneathiella marina
TTTTCGATTTTTTCGCAAGGCTCCGGTATTTGGCCAGCATGTCTTCGAGTTGTAATTCCTGGTTTTTAAAGGCGATATCGACAGACGTGTAGATATCCAGCTCCAGATTTGAATCCTCCCCGCGCGTGACCAGTTTATCGGATGTCGGGCCATCACATTCAAACAGGCCGACCCCGTCATTCGTGCATTCGATCCCATAGACGGCATCCTGCGCCCGTGTGTCGACGTAAAAAGACAACCACAGACCAGCCGCAAGACTTAGCCCTATCGGGATCCAGAGGAAGACCGTCAGCAGGGAATACAGAAGGAACCGGCGCTGGCTCATCTGCCTGAGGATTGGCAAATTCTGAACTACCCCGAGGACAAGAAGCCGCAGGAGAACGGCCGAGACAATAAAAAGAACCAGCGGATATGTACTGAGAAAGAAGGCGAAAAACACATGGGCAATGGATCCACCCTCTTCCACGCGGGAGAATGGGTTGAGCGTCACCACAAGGATGATCAGGCAGGCCGCGGCAAATTGGGGCGTTCGAATTCGGCTGCCGATCGCAAAGCAAAGAAGCGCCGCTAACGAGGCCGCGCTGATGATCAGCGTCCATAATCGCGTGTTTTGATTGGGGGCGGTAGAGAGGGTTTTATCCAGTTGAACATTCAGTTGGGTAAGGCTCAATATCAAATCGGTTGAGTATTGTTTACGGGCTTCGCTGTACTGATGGATCCGGTTCTTGACGGCTTGAACATTTGACCCTCTTCGTTTCTCGAAATCATCGATGGCCTTCTTGAAATCCGCCAGTTTTGCTTTTACTTTCTTCGATTGGAACGGCAGTCTTGACATTTTTTCATATGCCGACTGGGCGGTGTCGAGTTTCTTCGCGATTTCTTTGTCTTTCTCCTCAGCAGCCCCCAGACTGTTCCGGGCTTTCTTATGTGACTTTACGGCTTTCCAGTACCTGTTCGCGTTCCCCTTCGCAGTGTCGGTTGCTAAGACAAGGGCGCCGAATTGATTTTCTGCGGTCGCCGGGGCTGTTCGGAATGCCGGGACAACATCGAGGACGATTTTCTCAATCGATGAGGCGGTCTGCTGCCGTTTCGGTTCAAAATAATCGGCCGTGATATGATCTTCCGGATAGACGCTCATTTCCGTCAGCGGGCTGAAAAACAGAAGGAGCAGCGGGGCAAGGGCAATCACTGCCAGGAATTTTCTCGTTGCGAAGCACAGAAAAACACCCGCTGCAAACAAGCCCAGATAGACCCAGGTGAAAGGCTTGACTAGAAATTCCGGCGCGATGCTGGATCCGCCGAAACACCCGACGGAGGGGATTTCAAACAAGGCGGCAATATCTGAAAAATTGAGGCACCAGTGGGTTGGGGGCAAGGTTGCAGAGACGGCCGCCGGAACAGTTCCCAACAAGACTGTCAGCCAAAACAGGTTCTGGTAGATCTTGTTATTGAATATAAGCATTTACTCAGCAACCTTTACCAACGCACAGCACCAATCTTTAACCGTTACCTGTCAATTTGGGGCATTTTCGAAGTCTATCTTGTTTATGGTTAACATGAAACTAATACCCCATGGGCTCATTTTGGCTCAACAGCATGGCTTTTGGGACATGGGCACGGATAATCCGCGCTATTTGATGTAAAATCTCCGTTCGGGGGAAAGAGGTGCGGCTGACAAGCCGGACGGTTCTGCCGACTTTCCGCGTTGCTTCCGGCCGGATGAGCATGGCTGATTTGACCGCCCCGCCGCCGGGTTTTGCCAATTCCGGCAAAAGAGTGACACCGTCCCCGGCAGCCACCAGCGCGAGCAACGTTTCCAGGCTGGTTTCGCGGGTATTGGCGCTGGCTGTACCGGCGGATGCATTGCAGGCTTCCAGCATTTGATCGCGAAAACAATGCCCATCTGCCAGCAGTAAAAGCTCCGCCGCGTGAAGCTCTGACAGATCGATGGCGTCCCGGGTGGCAAGCGGGTGGTTCCTGGGAAGGGCAACCCAAAAGGGTTCGTCATAAAGCGGCAGGTCCTGCATATGCAAAGCCTGCGGCGGCGTCGCGAGAAGGGCCGCGTCAAGCTGTCCGTGAACAAGACGGTTTTCCAGATTCCCGGTCATGTCTTCAATCAATGTAAGCTGGACATTCGGCAATTGCTTGCGGATCGCCGTCAAGACCAGTGGCGATAAATAGGGGCCGATCGTCGCAATCATACCCAGGCGAAAAGGCCCGGACAGGGGGTCCCTTGCCAATTGGGCTGTGGTCACTATCTCCTCTGATAAGGTGACCAGTTTTCGGGCCTGTTCAACGATCTGTTCTCCGATAGGGGTGATCTGGACGCGCCGGTTGGTCCTCTCGAACAACATAACACCGAGCTGATCTTCAAGCTTTCGGATCTGGCCGCTCAACGCAGGTTGGCTGACATGGCATTTGAGGGCGGCCCTGCCGAAATGTCTTTCGTCAGCGACGGCCACCAGATATTTCATGTCCCGAATGTTCATTTTGCTTGTCCGGTAATTTTATTAATAGGCAATACCTATCAAATTCATAATATCAAACGATTTTATTTATGAAAAGTCCTTTGCTATTTATTGAAATGTATTCATTGGAAGCACATAGCACGGAGGAAAGTCATCATGTCCAAATGTCCCGTAATGACCACAGCGAACGGAAGTCCCGTCGCAGACAATCAAAACAGCCTGACCGCCGGGCCGCGAGGCCCGCTTCTGGCCCAGGACTGGCAGTTATTTGAGAAACATGCGCATTTCAATCGGGAACGCATCCCGGAAAGAGTTGTCCATGCCAAGGGGTCCGGGGCATTCGGAACCTTCACCGTCACGGGCGATATCACAAAATATACCAAGGCGAAATTGTTCGAGATGGGCAAGCAGACGGATGTCTTCTTGCGGTTCTCCACTGTTGCCGGGGAAAAAGGGGCGGCGGATGCGGAGCGGGATGTGCGCGGTTTCGCCTTGAAATTCTATACGGAAGAAGGCAACTGGGATCTGGTTGGCAATAACACGCCAGTCTTTTTTGTCCGGGATCCCTACAAATTCATGGATTTTGTCCATAGCCAGAAACGTGATCCACGCACCAATTTGCGGTCCGGGACAATGCAATGGGATTTCTGGTCCCACGCGCCGGAAGCTCTGCATCAGATCACCATTCTCATGTCGGATCGCGGCCAGCCTGCCTCGTACCGGCATATGAACGGCTATGGGTCGCATACCTACAGCTTTATCAATTCACAGAATGAGCGGGTTTGGGTCAAGTTTCATTTCAAGACCGAGCAAGGTCAAAAAACCAATTCCGATGCGCAAGTAGCGGACCTGATTGCCGGGGACCGGGAAAGCCATCAGCGGGACCTGTATCAGGCCATCGAAGATGGGAATTTTCCGCAATGGAAAGTCAAGGTACAGATCATGACCGAAACACAAGCGGAGGCGACGTCTTACAACCCGTTTGACCTGACCAAGGTATGGCCCCATAGCGAATTTCCGCTGATTGAAATTGGAACTCTGGAGTTAAACCGCAACCCGGAGAATTATTTCGCCGAGGTGGAGCAGGCCGCCTTTACGCCAGCGAATATTGTTCCGGGCATCGGCCATAGCCCCGACAAGATGCTGCAAATGCGAATCCTCTCTTACGGGGATGCGCAACGCTATCGGGTTGGGGCCAATCACCAGCATTTGCCCGTCAATGCGGCCCGCTGCCCGGTTCGCAATTATCAACGCGACGGTGCCATGCGCTTCGATGGAAATGGCGGCGGTGCGGTTAATTACGAACCCAACAGCTTCGGTGGACCCGCGGAAGATCCTTCGGTGAAAGAGCCGGCACTGGCCCTTGACGGGGCGGCGGACCGCTATGACCATCGTGAGGGCAATGATGATTTCACCCAGGCAGGTAACCTGTTCCGGATTATGGGTAAAGAGGAACAGAACCGGTTGATGGATACAATCGCCGGTGCCATGGCCGGGGTTCCGGAAGAAATCATTGAGCGGCAGCTGGGCTATTTCTCCAAGGCGGATACAGCCTATGGTGCAGGGATCGCAGCGCGGTTGCAGCGCTCCTGAAACCTGATCCAATGCAATCGGCTCGAAGAGCCTCAATCCGATTTGGCCGGCGCTTGAAATGAAGCGCCGGCCTTTTTTTACCGGTCAATTTCCAAAAATAATACTATTTAAACACGTATTACATTTCGTGACATATAATTACAATGTCTATGTTGATTGAAATGCCTGGTGAAGACTAATATATAACTCACTAGCAAGGTAGACAACGCAATTTTTAAACTAGAGGGTCGGTTATAAAGTTCCATTTGTACATAAAATTCATTAGTAATCAATATTTTAGAAAGTAGTTTTGCCACTATTGTATCTTTTGCAAGAGTAAGCGGAGATGACTGACGATAGAGGCAGCCGACCCTCATTTTTTGACCTGAATACGCCAGAATTTATTTTTTTCGCTACCCATATACACACTCAGATAGAGTATTTAAATTCAAACTGAATGGTACAGTATTAGATTGTCCAAGAACGCATTCTCACGCAGGGTGAATGGCGGTGATTGTCACTGCCATTCCTATCGGTACCGGTTAGATCAACCGGTAAAGGGGCGCAGTGATTATTTTTGCGGTCTCTCAACCGGGTTTGGGCGGATTGCCGTTGTGGGATTGCTTGTGGTCCTGTTGAGCGCCGGGAATTCCGTATCTATTGCCAGAGCAGATTGTGTGATTAACGGCACTGTCGAGACTTGTACGGGGGACTTGTCCGACGGTGTATCTGAAACCAATACCGGCATAGAAACCCTGAATGTCAATTCCCTGACCGATACTATTGCGCCCGATGGCGGGACATCGGGAATAAGTTTTCGAAAAGAAGGTGCGGACGGGGAGCATCCCTCTTTGTTTCCTACCCCGTCCGCAGGGACGGCCGGATCCGATGGGGGCGCCGTTTCCATTGGGTATACGGGAGAGGTCTTCTCAATATCCACGATCGGTAATGACGCAGAAGGGATTGTCGGCTGGAGTAGCGGTGGCACGGGCGGGGGCGGCCTGGACGGCATAGATGTTGGGTTTGCCGGGCACCATGGGGGCTCAGCGGGTGCGGTTAAAATCGTCAGCGTCGGGGAAATCAAAACGGCGGGAGACCAAAGTGATGGTATTCTGGCCGTTACCCTGGGCGGCAGTGGCGGTCATGGCGGCGCGGCGAGTTCTAATACGGATGCGGTTGGCGGTGTGGGCGGTGACGGTGGGACGCCGGAAGAAGTCTATGTACAAAGCGACAGCAAAATTACAACAACCGGGGATGGTTCCCAGGGTATTTTGATCCAAAGTGTGGGCGGTACCGGAGGTGTCGGGGGTGAAGTTCGGCTCGCCAGCGCCGGCGTTTCAGGAGAAGCCGGTCAAAGCGGGGAAGGCGGATTGGTTATTCTGATCAACACAGGTGATATAACCACCGGCGGAACCGGGGCGAATGGTGTCCTGATCCAAAGTCTGGGCGGCTTGGGCGGCGATAGCGGGGATGTCGGGCTGGCAATTTTCGCGGCCGCCCCAAGCGGCAGTACCGGGGCCGCCGGTGGCCAGATTGACGTGACCAATCACGGGACCATCACAACGACCGGCCCCAAATCCGATGGCATACTTGCCCAGAGTATTGGGGGCGGTGGGGGTCATGGCGGCAGCACCATTGCCGTTGTCTCCTTAGGGGGGGACGGTGAAGGCGGCGGGGATGGCGGCTATGTTTCAGTCGTCAATCACGGGGTCATCTCAACAGAAGGTGTCAATTCCCTCGGTATCCTCGCCCAAAGTGTTGGTGGCGGCGGCGGGGACGGCGGCAGCGCCGCGGGTCTTGCGGCCATCGGTGGCCAGGGTGATGACGCTGCGAACGGCGGTGCGGTCCATGTGATAAATACCAATAGGGTGTCCACGGTTGCGGACGGCTCTCTGGGTATTCTGGTTCAAAGCATTGGCGGTGGCGGCGGTCATGGCGGCGACAGTGATGCGCTTATCTCTATCGGTGGCCAATCGGGCAAGGGCGGCGACGGTGATGTTGTTAATTTTGAAAATACGGGCGATGTCTCGACAGAAGGGGATCACGCCGATGGGATCCGGGTGCAAAGCGTTGGCAGTGGCGGCGGTAAAGGCGGCGGCGCCTTGTCTGTGGATCCTGGCGTCGGTGTCTCGGTTTCAGTTGGCGGTAACGGCGGTAGTGCCGGCAATGGCAGCAATGTCTTTGTAAATAAGGACAATACGGCCAGCAGTGACGGGGTCCTGTTGACAACCAAAGGCGATCATTCCGTTGGACTGGCCGCGACAAGTATCGGCGGCGGTGGCGGTAGTGGTGGTTGGGCCCTGGCCGCGTCCGGCGGCGCGTATGCGGTGAGTGTTGCTGTGGGCGGGGACGCCAAGGGTGGCGGTGGCTATGGCGGTGCCGTTGAGGCTAAATTCAACGGTGGCATTTTCACAGAAGGTGATCATAGCGCCGGCATTGCCGCCCAGAGTACGGGGGGCGGGGGCGGCTCCGGCGGATCTGCTGTTTCCATCGCGGCCAGTGCCGCCGGGTCCGTAGATGTCAGCGTCGGCGGTCATGGGGCCATCGGCGGCTTCGGGGACACCGTCGATGTGACCAGCTGGACGGCCATAACGACAATCGGCGATCATTCACCCGGAATTATCGCCTCCAGTATCGGCGGTGGCGGCGGCAACGGGGGCCTCACTGTCGGCGCTGGAATAAGTTCAGCTGCCACTGTCGGTGTCGCCATCGGGGGGACGGGGAGTGGCGGGGGCTACGGGTCTGCGGTCACGGTAAATTCAGTTGGAAATATCAGCACGTCCGGCGATTTTTCCCATGGCCTCCTGGCGCAAAGTGTGGGCGGTGGCGGGGGCAATGGCGGCTTTGCAATCGATGCAGCCGCGTCAACCGCCTTGAACGCGACCATCGCAATTGGCGGGGCGTCGGCGGCTGGCAGTAACAGCGATGCCGTCATCGCGACGAGCACGGGTAATATTTCAACGGCGGGGGATCACGCTTACGGGTTCCTGGCACAAAGTATCGGCGGCGGTGGCGGCAACGGGGGGCATGCCATCAGTGCCTCGGGCGCCCTGGCGGTGGATGCGTCGGTTGGCCTTGGCGGAACGGGCACCGGGGGCGGCGATGCCTCTTCGGTAACGGCCACCAATACCGGTGACATCACAACTCATGGCGATTTTGGCTATGGGTTGCTTGCGCAAAGTCTCGGCGGCGGCGGCGGCAACGGCGGATACGCCATAGGCGGCTCGGCGGCACTGGGTCAGAGTGCGTCCGTTACCCTTGGTGGCAGCGGGGCTGGCGGCGGCGACGGGAGTACGGTTTTCGCCACAAATATTGGCGGCGGCAATGTTAAAACGACCGGTGACCATGCCCATGCGCTTTTTGCCCAGAGCCTGGGCGGCGGCGGGGGCAATGGCGGCTACTCGATCGCCGGGACATTTTCAACAGCGGTCAGTGTGCCGATTGCCATTGGCGGATCCGGTGAAGGCGGGGGCGATGGCGGCGCCGTTACCTTGCATAATGACGGCACGGTTTATACCTCAGGTGTCCAGTCCAATGCGCTTTTTGCCCAAAGTCTCGGCGGTGGCGGCGGGGATGGCGGGTTTAGTGTGGCCGGCGGTGTTTCCCTGAGCTTTGAAGGGACGGCTATCAACGCGGCAGTCAGCGTCGGCGGGCAGGGCGGAGCCGGCGGGACAAGTGACACGGTCGATGTCATCAATGACGGCTATCTGCTGACCCTGGGCCAGAATTCAGCTGGCATAATGGCGCAAAGCGTGGGTGGCGGCGGCGGCAATGGCGGGTTGAGTGTTGCGGGGAGTATTTCCCTTGGCGATGACGCAAGCCTAAGTGCCGGTGTGACCCTGGCGGGGAGTGGTGGCACCGGAAACTCTGCCGCCGACGTAACAGTCGTGAACAATCATTCGATCCGGACGGAAGGGGATAACGCCGCTGCCATTTTTGCCCAGAGTGTCGGGGGCGGCGGTGGCAATGGCGGCGCCAGTATTGGCGCCGGTATTGACGCCAGTGGAGGCAGTGGCGGAAATGCCAGTGTCGCCATCGGCGGATCCGGTGGAAACGGCAATGATGGCGATCAGGTGGACGTGACCTCGACGGGTAATCTCACCACAAAGGGAGATAACGCCGCAGCCATATTCGCCCAGAGCGTTGGCGGTGGCGGCGGCAATGGCAGCTTCACTATTGCCGGGGACATCGGCAATGTGCCGACGGTGGAGGTCGCCGTTTCAGGGTCGGGCTCTGACGGGGGCAAGGGATCAATGGTCAAAGTCGACAGCGACGGCATTATCACCACAAGCGGCTCCAACTCGTTTGGCGTTCAGGCCCAGAGCCTCGGCGGGGCGGGCGGCAATGGTGGGTTCAGTATTGCCGGGGATCTGAACACGGCGACGAATGTCAATGTCAGCGTTTCGGGAAAAGGCGGCGGCGGCGGAACGGCGGGCGCGGTGACCCTTGAACAAGACGGGTCTGTTGTGACCGGCGGTGCCGGGGCGTATGGCCTGTTTGCCCAAAGTGTTGGCGGTGGCGGCGGTAATGGCGGTTTTAGTATCGCAGGGTCGCTCACGCTGGCGACGGGCTCCGCCGTGGGTGCCGGGGTCAGCGTCGCCGGTGACGGCGGAACAAGTTCATCTGCGTCGACCGTTGATCTGACCAACCGGGGGAACATCTCCACATCCGGTGATAATGCAATCGGGGCATTGGCCCAAAGTATCGGCGGATCCGGCGGTAACGGGGGTTTCAGCGTGGCCGGCGGTCTTGATATTGGCGGCAGTGCCGATGTGCATGTCAGTTTGAGCGGGACGGGAGGCATTGGAAATAATGCGGATGTGGTGACATTGGTATCCATTGGTGATGTCACGACGTTCGGAAGCAATTCAGCCGCCCTGCTGGGCCAGAGCATTGGCGGTGGCGGCGGCAATGGAGGGTTCAGCGTTGGTGCGGATGCCAGCGACGCCTTGGCCGTTGACGTCTCTGTTGCAGGCGGTGGATCAAGCGGCGGCCTTGGAGCCAAGGTAAGTGTTGAGAGTAGCGGAATACTTACCACTTACGGTGCTCATTCCTATGGAATCCTGGCTCAGAGCCTGGGCGGGGCCGGTGGCAATGGCGGATTTAGCGTCGCGGGAAGCCTGAGCACCTCTTCAAATGTAAATGTCAGCGTTTCCGGCGGCGGTGGCGGTGGCGGCACCGCAGGTCTGGTAGAGGTGACACAGAAAGAGGGCTATATTATCACAACCGGCAGCGGCGCTCATGGCATTTTCGCGCAAAGCCTGGGCGGCGGGGGCGGTAACGGCGGGTTCAGTGTTGAAGGTGCGCTGACCCTGAGCCCGGAAAGCAGCTTTACTGCGGGCGTTAGTGTTGCCGGTGGTGGCGGCGACAGTTCGACAAGCTCCGACGTGACCGTCGTTAATACGGGTGGCATCCAGACAGAGGGGGATAATGCCAGCGGCATTTTTGCCCAGAGCCTGGGCGGCGGCGGCGGTAGTGGCGGCTTTAGTGTCGCCGGAAATCTCATCTTGAGCGCCGGCAGCGATGCGGCCGTTAATGTTTCAGTTGCCGGTGCCGGCGGCACGGGAAATGCCGGCTCGGATGTCAAGGTTAACAGCACCGGAGATGTCATCACGACCGGGACCAACTCAACCGCCATACTGGCCCAAAGCATCGGCGGCGGCGGTGGTAATGCCGGGTTTAGTGTCTCCGGAAATATCGCCGCGAGCAGCGACGACGGCGTCGCCGCAGGTGCGTCCGTTTCCGGTGAGGGCGGCGAGGGCAATGACGGCGCTGAAATCACTCTAACCTCGCTCGGCAATGTGTCGACCAGCGGTAATAATTCCTCCGGTATTCTGGCCCAAAGCGTCGGCGGCGGCGGCGGTAACGGTGGCTTTAGTGGCGCGTTTGATGGCAGTAAGCAGGCGGCTGTCGGTGTCTCCATCGGCGGCGCCGGGGAGCTGGGCGGCAATGGGGATACGGTGACTGTTGACAGTACGGGGATCATCACAACAGAGGGTTCGCTGTCCTACGGTGTTCTGGCCCAGAGTGTTGGCGGATCCGGTGGAAATGGCGGTTTCAGCTTGTCAGGCGCCTTCAGTACCAAAGCCAGTGTCGGTGTCTCCATTGGCGGCGGCGCAGGCGGCGGCGGAACGGCTTCCGCGGTGACGCTGGTTCAAAAGGGATCTGTCTGGACGAAAGGCAGCGGATCTCATGCGGTTTTCGCACAGAGTGTGGGCGGCGGGGGCGGTACCGGCGGCTTTAGCGGCGCGGCGGCCATAACCTTTAAAGGAAGGGCGGACCTGGGCGTAAGCATCGGTGGCAAAGGCGGCACCGGTGGTACGGCCGGTGCGGTATCACTGACGAGCAGGGATGGATTAGTGATCCATACGGAAGGCGATGGTGCCTATGGCTTGCTCGCCCAGAGTATTGGCGGTGGCGGCGGCGACGGAGGATTTAGCTTTGCTGCCGAGCTCGGATTTGTAAATAGCGACTCATCGACTACCAATATCGGTGTTTCCATTGGTGGCAATGGGGAGACCGGGGGAGCTGCGAGCACGGTGGAAATAATCAACTCGACGGCTGTGGTTACGTTGGGCAATGATGCCTATGGTATACTGGCCCAAAGCGTCGGCGGCGGCGGTGGTAGCGGCGGGCTGTCGATTTCCGGCTCGGTAAATTTGTCAACTGATCCGTCCAATAACCTGAATGTCGCAATTGGTGGCGAAGGAAAAAGCGGTAACATAGCGGCGAAGGTAACTGTAGAAAATGACGGCAATGTAACCACCATCGGAGATCGGTCACGGGGCATTCTGGCGCAAAGTGTCGGCGGCAGTGGGGGTGTTGGCGGTCTTGCTTTCTCTGGAACCCTGGCGGGCGGCGGATCAGACGCGACGGCAAAAACCATTGAAGTGGCCGTGGGCGGCAGCGGCGGCAGCGGCGCAAATGCCGGTGATGTTGAGTTGAAGAATTCAGGTGATATCGCCACGTCCGGAGATCTGGCGGAAGGGATTCTGGCACAGAGTATCGGCGGTGGCGGGGGCGCCGGTGGCCTCGCCGGGACAGGGGTCTTGTCCTATGAAGGCGGGGGAACCAACCTGCATGTTTCGGTTGCTGTTGGCGGTACCGGTGGTGTTGGCGGCCTCGGCGAGAATGTAATGGTTACCAATAATGGCCGTATCACCGGCACCGGGCTTGGGTCAACGGCGATTTATGCCCAGAGTATTGGCGGTGGCGGCGGAAATGGCGGATCCTCCTTCACCGGCGTGATTGACCTGACCAAGCCGGGCGGCGGCGGCGGTGACAGTGACGATGCCTCCAACGACAGGAACCTGACGGTTAATGTCGCAATTGGCGGTGAGGCCGGAAGTGGGGCCAGTGCCGGTACGGTTTCTGTTGTCAATACGGGCGTGCTGACAACATACAAGGGATCAACCAAAGGGATCTTTGCCCAGAGCGTTGGCGGCAGTGGCGGCAGTGGCGGGGCGTCCGATGCCTTTTCCATGGAAATCGGTTCCTGCAGCAATCCGGCGATTCCCGGATGCGGATCGCCTGATTTTACCGCCAAGAGCCTGACACTCGACGTTTCCATTGGCGGCAATGGCGGGGATGGCAACAATGGGGACGCCGTCTCTGTTACCAACAAGAATATAATCCAGACGTACGGGGATGGATCCGAAGCCATTTACGCCCAGAGTATCGGTGCCGGCGGTGGTGAAGGGGGCAATGGATCGCTGGGGCAGAACCTCATTGATGGTGTGCCGGGCGAAATTATTGGTGATATTGATACGGTGCTTAATCCGCCCTTTGCCTTTTGGCAGGAAATCGAAATTACCGTCGGCGGCGCAGGCGGGGCGACCGGCAGCGGCGGAACTGTCACTGTCGACAATGACAATACATTGATCACAACCGGCGACCGGTCCAGCGCCATATTTGCGCAAAGCGTCGGCGGCGGCGGCGGGCAGGGTGGAAATACAGATGGCAATTTCTTAGGAGTCGGCATCGGCGGCAGCAGCGGCGCGGCCGGTGATGGGGACAAGGTGGCAATCGTCAATGACGGGAGCATCCGGACCGATGGAATCGCCTCTATTGGGATCTTTGCCCAGAGTGTCGGCGGCGGCGGCGGTCTCAGTGGCAGCGTTAAACAGGATTTCTTTGGGACCGGAGCGGATGTGGGAATAGGGTTCGGTCTGTCAAAAGGCGGCGGGCATGGCGGGCATGGTGGCGACATCAATGTGGAAAACACAGCCACCATTATGACGGCCGGGAGCGGGGCGCATGGCGTCTTTGCCCAGAGTGTTGGCGGCGGCGGCGGCCTGGCAGGAAGTTCGGGTTCGGATATCGGCGTGAACTTTGCCGGCAGCAACGGAGATGATGGGGATGGGGGTGATGTAACGGTTACCCATACAGGATATATTTACGCGACCGGTGATGGCGCTGCAGGTATTTTCGCCCAAAGTGCCAGTGGTGGTGCCGATGGCAATACGGGAAATGGTGATGATGACTATGCCCTGGAGGCTGCCGGAATTGGCGGGTTGGTGACGGTCACCGCAGAAGGCAGTGTGATGGCCAGCGGTGACAATTCCATTGGCATATTTGCCCAGAGTGTCGGTCTGAACGGCGACGGACAGGTTGTCGTTGTGGTTGATGAGGATGTCGTGATTACCGGCGGCACCGACCCGGATGGCAACGGCGTCGGAGAAGATCCGGCGGGCATCCGTATCCTGGATGGATCGGGAAACAGCATTACCATCAACGGGACGGTCACGACGCTGGACGGTGTCCTCGGCACGGCGATTGATGTTCGCGAGACACAGGTAAACCCCGCCACCGCACTCGAGGATCTGTCACCGGATAGCGGCTCGATTTTCCTTGCCGTCGAACATACCGGCACAACCCTGACCAATAACGGGACGGTGATCGGGTCGATCTTCCTCGCGGATGGGGATAATCTGTTTACCAACACAGAGACATTTATTGCCGGGGAAACCATTGATCTGGGTGGTTCGGACAATCAGTTTGTCAATGACGGTATTCTGTCGCCGGGCGGTGAGGACACCATTATTACAACGACCCTTAATGGGGCGTATCTGCAAACCGAGAACGGGCAAATCCTTGCCGATGTTGATTTTGCCGATAATGATGCAGGGGTAAATTCATCTGACATGATCCAGATTACCGGCGATGCCGTTGTCAATGGCACCATTGTCATCAATTCGCTTAGCGGCGCTTTCGTCGAGCCGGACGAGACCGGAGAGGTGGCAATAATCACGTCGTCAGGAGAGTTCGGAACGCCGTCAATTACCGTGCAGGACACGGAAGTTGTCGATTACGAGTTGCGCACCGATGCGGAAGGTAATGTCTTCCTCGCCTGGGATGTGGATTTCTCCTCTGCGCCGGGTAATTTCAACGCCAATCAATCAGCCATCGGCAATTATCTGGTTGCCGCCATTGCGGCGGGGGAGCCGGAAGCCCTGACGCCTTTGTTCAACGAGATCCTCGATGCCCCGAATGCAACGGTTCTGGCGGATTATTATGACCAGCTGTCACCGGAGCCCTATTTACAAACAGAGCAGGCCGCGGTTCTCAGCGCGCAGCAATTTGGACGCGAGCTGTTTGAATGCCCGGAATCGGCGGTGGCGGTTAGCGATACCGGGTGCGGCTGGCTGGACGTAAGTGGCCGGAAATCAACGCAGTCCGCTGAGTTTGACCAGGCGGGATATGATGAAACCGTTTTGGAAATGCAGTTCGGCATTGGCGGCAGCCTGGGCGAGCAAATGGATATCCTGTTTGGCCTTTCCTATGAAAAATCCTATCTGGATACGGAAGGCCGCGCCTCAACTGTCGGAAACCGGTTCCAGACGGGCGTCGGTATGAGCTTTACAAATGACAGTGGTACCATGCTGTCACTTGCCGCCGTTGGCGGGTTTGCGTCCAATGATATTGAACGGCATCAGACATTGACCGGTACCACCGTTACGGCGCGCGGAAACCAGAAGTTATATTATGGGGGTGGTCAGGCGCGGGTCCTGCAAAGCTTCCAGTTTGACCATATCTCCGTGGCCCCCGAGATTGGCGGCTGGGTTGGATATTTCCGTCACAACAAGCTGACTGAAACCGGTGCGGGCCCGACAAACCTGGAAATCAACGCAGGCAGCAATACCTATGTGGCCCTCCGTCCTGCCGTGACGGTCGGTACCGAATTCCTAAGGGATGATGGCAGTTTCTTCCGGCCCTATTTGGGCGGGGGCGCCAGCTTTGCCCTGACAGAAGGCGGGTTGAGCCGGACCGACTTGACCGCCAGCCTGCAGGGCGACAGTAATCTGGCACCGGCTTTCACGGCGTCCCGGTCCTTGGAAAACCCCTATTACGATGTGCAGCTTGGTCTCGATTGGGTGAGCCCGGCCGGGGTGGCTTTCAGGGTCGGGGGTGTCGCCCAGTTTGCAAATAACTATAAATCCTACGGTGGAACCTTGAGGCTTGTTGCACCGTTCTAGGGCAGATTAACAGTAGATATACCGAGTTTAGTTTAGTGGAAGGACAAGATTTTGGACGTAAAATTAGCCTGTCGCGTGTTGATTATTGGGGCGTTGCTATTGGTGGTAAGCAGCCGGGTGGGGATCACTCAGGCGCAGACCACGACAGCCGAGGCACCGATGCCAGCAGAAAGCCCATGGTCAGTGCATTGTGAGGCAATTTCCCGCGAAGCGCTTCCGGACTGTCGTATTGAACAAAGGGCAGTGGTGACGAAAACCGGCCGTCTTCTCTTGCAGGTCACCCTTCAGGTCCCGGCGGATACCCGTGAGCCGGTATTAATGATCCAGGGCCCGCTGGGCACTTTTCTACCGGCCGGTATCGGGCTCGACGTGGATGGCGCCGAGCTTATTGAGTTGCCGTTCCAGACCTGTGAAGCCAATGGATGCTTCGCTGCCACACCCATGACAGCGGATCAATTGGAGGCCTTGTTTGGCGGACAGAAATTGAATGTCCAGCTTCAGTCTGTAAACAGGCAGCCGATTACGGTGCCCATGTCACTTATCGGATTTACATCGGCCTATAGAAAAATCCAGTAGCCCTTGGTTGAACAGCTGTCCGCTGTCTTGAATTTTCCGACTGCATAGCGGGCAAATTGCGGCTATAGTTTCCAAAAAAGAAGGAAACGAGCCATGAAACCTGTCTGTTTAGTTCTCGGCGCCGGTGCGGGCATTGGCGGAACCGTTGGTAAGAAATTCGCAAACTCCGGATATCACAGCGTCCTCTGTCGGCGCAGTGACAAGGAAGGCCTTGATAAACTTGTACAGAATATAGAGGATGCGGGCGGCTCGGCCTCCGGCTTTCTGCTCAATGTCGTCGAACCGGATAGCATTGAAAATCTTGTCGCCAAGATCGAGGCGGATATCGGGCCGATCGAAGTAGTCATTTTCAATTTGGGGGCACAGATCGGCGACCGGTCGCTGAAAGAAACCAGTTACAAGATGTTTGAACTGGGCTGGCGCATGGCAACCTTCGCCCTGTTCCGTCTGGCCTCGTCCGTTTGTCCGCTTATGGAAGAACGCGGCAAGGGAACCATTCTTGTCACCTCGGCAACGGCCGCCATGCGGGGAAATCGCGGTCAACATTCCCATGCGGCGGCCATGGGCGGGCGGCGGATGCTCTGTCAGTCCCTCAATGCGGAGTTTGGCCCCAAGGGCATTCATGTGGCCCATATCCTCATTGACGGATCAGTGGATGCACCGGATACCCTCGGTAAAATGCTGGGCGAGGAGAAGTTCAAACAATTGCGCGAAACAAAGGGCCAGGAGAATGACGGGCTGGTTTTGCCCGAAAAAATTGCCGAGACATATTTTCATATTGCCCAGCAACATCGGTCAACCTGGACAAATGAGCTGGACATCCGCTCCTTCTCCGACATGCCCTGGTGGAATCATTAAAGGGGATCGATCCAGCACCAGTCGATGAACATCCTGGACGTTAAATCGCAAGTCAAGCCAGCCAGGCGTATTTTGCCGCCTCATCGACGAAGGCTTGCACGGCGGGTGATCGACGGCGACCTGAAACTGTAACCAGTTCAACGTTCCGCATGATATCCGGATCCGTAATAGGCCTGTTTTGAACGCCTTCAACGGATATGGCGAACTCAGGTATGATGGAAATGCCCATGCCTTGCAGAACCATATTCTGCAACCAGTCTTCACGTTCGCTCTTGTACCAAACAGAGACTTCGATGTCTCTTTTCCTTAAAAGTTCAAAGAAAGAGTTTCTGAATTCACAATTCAAACGATCCAGATATCGTTCATCGGCCAGCTCTCCGATGGGGATGTCGGTCATGGCGGAAAACCGGTGATCGGCGGGGAAAATAGCGACCATGCGTTCTTGATACAAGCGAACCGTATCAAAACGATCTTCCAGGTCTGTTGGCAGCCCAAGCAGGGCACAGTCGAGATTTCCTGACAATAACCCCTCATTCAGATTCTGCGGCGTTACATCATAAATGGTTAAGTTGATCCCCGGATGGATCATTTGAAAACGCGATAGGAAAGGGATTGTGCGCGCGGATCCGATCGTACACATAATACCGACTTTCAAGGGGGATTTTTCCAGGTTTAGCAACTTGTTTGCCGCCAATACGGCATCCTGCGTCGTCGTATTGACCCGACCCAGATGTTCCCGCATCACCTGACCCAGATCGGTGAGATGTGTTCGATTACGTTCCCGCCGAAACAGCGCGCCACCAAGCTCCTCTTCCAGCTTTTTTATGGCGCGCGTCAGTGCCGGCTGCGAGACATTGCAGCGTTCTGCTGCACGCGTGAAATTGAGTGTTTCGGCTGTTGTCAGAAAATATCGAATTTGGTGAAATTCCATTGAGCATCTCTTTCACTATAACCATAGAACATTGAAACCATAAAATAACGGTATTTCTGTTTATGGCAACCCGTGCGGCATAATCCGGCTCCATCAGGTCAGAAATAAGGATGAAACAATGATTAAAAATACGATTCCTATCTTCGGGAAAACACTAATGGCTGTTCTGGCTGGCGTACTTGTTATGATATTCATCGTTGAAAAAGCATCAGCGGAAGGGCGCATAGAAGGTCCGAAATATGACGCCGATGGGCAGCTCCTGCGGGCTGATGGCTGGCGGCAATGGATTTTTATCGGTGCGCCTTTGACACCCAATTCCTTGAATGACGGCAAGGCCGCTTTCCCGGAATTTCACAATGTTTACATTGAACCCAAGGCGTTTGCTCATTTCGTTGAAACCGGACAATTTCCAAATGGCACCATGATTGCGAAAGAACTGGTGAGCGTTGGTGAAACCGAAGCGGTAAGTGGCACAGGCTTTTTTCAAGGCGATTTTCAAGGTTTGGAATTTGCCGTGAAAGATACGGAACGTTTTCCAGACGAACCCGGTGGCTGGACATATTATAGTTTTGGCCATGCTTTACCCTATGAAAAGCAAGCCAAGGCTTTTCCAACAGTATCCTGTGCGGCCTGTCATCAGGCAGCGGCAAGCTTCGATATGGTATTTATGCAATATTACCCCGTGTTACGGGCGGCCAAACCCAAATAAGCAGGCAGGACAGACCGTCTGACACCTACTTAAACAACGATTTTTTCCATAAGGCAGGAGGGAAATCTTCCTTCCTGCCGGAACAGCCGGTCTAAGCTGTATTCTCGGCAACCAGGTCGGCATAAAGCTGGCGAATTCTTCTGGAGACGGGCCCGAGACCGTCATGGTCCCCAATGCGCTTGCCATCAATGGTCGCAACCGGCGTTTGCGCGCCAAAGGTGCCGGTCAGGAAAGCTTCCTCCGCACCATAGGCTTCGTACAGACTATAATTCTTTTCATGGACAGGAATGTCGTTTGCCCGGCACAAGTCGATCACTTTCTGGCGGGTGACACCGTTCATGCAATAATCCCCGGTCGAGGTCCAAACCTCGCCGTTGCGGACGATAAAGAAATTGCAGGCATTTGTCGTATTGACGAACCCATGGGGGTCCAGCATCAAGCCTTCATCGGCACCGGCTTGTTCCGCTTGCAGGCAGGCAATGACGCAATTCAATTTGGAATGGGAATTGAATTTCGCATCCTGAGACATGGGCAACCCGCGAACCTGCGGTACGGTCGCCAGCCGGATACCGCTGGCCTGCAAACTGGTTGCTGGTTTGGAATGTTCCATGATGATCACGATCGTCGGCCCCGATTGGGAAAGCACGGGATGCTGGAAAGGCTTCACTTTTGTCCCCCGCGTAATCATCAGGCGGCAATGGACATCATGGCTCATGTCATTCGCCGCAGCGGTTGCGCTGAGCGCCGTCAAAATGCCAGCCCGATCCATCCCTATATCCAGTGAAACCGCTTTGCAGCTGTTAAAAAGCCGGTCCATATGTTCGTCAAAAAAAGCCCATTTTCCGTTGTACAGCCGCATGCCTTCCCACATGCCGTCTCCCAGCATAAACCCTGAATCGTAAACCGAGACCTTGGCCTGGTCCCGGGGAACAATATCGCCGTTGACATAGATCTTTATGTGCTGGTTCCGTTCATCTTCCAACGCATCGTGGGTACTGTGGCTTGGCACGGTCATGTGATCTGGAACCTTTGCATTCATATTAAACCTGGCATTCAATGCTGCTATCAGATGGGCAAGTTTAAACCGCTTTGACGGGAATACCAAGATAGCAACTTCATTATTCGCTTCCAATTATCCTTCGAATATTTATCTTGTATAACGGGCATCATCTGACGACGGACAGGGAAACTGGCATGTGGCTATCCATAATCAAATCTGAGATTGCCACCATTGTCTGCGCCCTTACCCTCGCTTTCTTCCTTTTGTTCGGGGCGGATCTGGCACCGGACAGGATTGGCGTACTCCCGTCCCTTGTACTGCTTGCGGGATTATTTTTGGTTATGTTATGGGCGGCCTTTAGTGTCGTGCGCCATGCGGAATGTCTCGCCTCTATTTTGGGGGAGCCTTACGGGACGCTCATTCTGACGCTCTCTGTCATTGGCATTGAGGTCGCGCTGATTGCCTCCATTATGATTGCCGGAGCGGATAAACCGACCCTTGCCCGTGATACCATGTTTTCGATAATTATGATCGTCCTGAACGGGCTGGTAGGGTTGAGCCTGCTGTTAGGGGGGCTAAAGCATCGATTGCAGGAATATAACCTGCAAGGCGCCAGTGCCTATCTGACCATGCTGATGCCCTTCGCCTTTCTCGGCCTTATCCTGCCCAGATTTACACTTTCCGCGCCCGGCGGAGAGATTTCAAATATCATGGCTGTTTTCCTTATTATCCTGTCGGTTGTCCTGTATGGGATCTTTTTGGCGGTACAAACTGTCACCCATAGTGATATTTTTCAATATCAGGCTCCGGAAAAGGAAAATGCCACGCTTTCCGATGGCCATGATGATCACCATGATTTCGTCGTGCGCAGTAAAGCCTTTCATACATTCGGGCTGTTGGCGGCGCTTTTGCCAATCGTTTTTCTGTCAAAAAAGCTGGCTGGATATGTTGATTTCGGCATGGAGGCAATGGGCGCACCGCTTGCCTTGAGCGGCTTTCTCATCGCGGCTTTGATCTTGACGCCAGAAGCGTTGAGCGCCATCCGCGCCGCCCGCAGCAATCAACTTCAACGGTCCGTAAATATCTGCCTTGGATCCGCTTTATCCTCCATGGGGTTGACCATCCCAACCGTCTTGGTTGTCGGCTGGATCCTGGGGCAGCGTGTGGAGCTGGGGCTGGAACCCACGGATATTGTGATCCTTGCCCTGACACTCATCGTCAGCCTGATCACCTTTGTCAGCAAGCGAACACATGTGCTTCAGGGAGCCGTTCACCTGGCTCTCTTTGCAACTTATCTCATCCTGATTTTCGACTGAGTGCGAAAGCTGGTGGTCCCGCCGTACCTGTGATTAAAGCGGATACCTTCGTACGGCAATTCGAAACAGATAGGTTGTCAGCGCCGTTACTGCAAACAGGGCCATTGCGAACAGAATGGGCCAGTTGGAATTGTTTGTCAGATCAAACAGCCAGCCTGCAATGGGGGGTGCAATCGCCTGTATCAGGAAGTAAATGGAGAAGAACAGGCCCATGCCGATGGCCCTGTTTTCGGGCTTCATGGCCTCGGCGGTTAACGCCATGATAACGCCGGCCGGTGCGACACCGAGAAACCCGAAGAGTAAACTGGACGGGATGGCCAGTGGTGTATAAATGAGCAGGACCAAGGCAATTACCGCCCCGGCCATGCAAATATAAATCAGGAGATCCGGTTTTCCGCTTTTATCGGATATAAAACCACACAGAGATATGGAGAACATCATAAGCCAGCTGGCAAGGCTAACGATGCTCAAGGCGGTAAGTGTATCATAGCCATCTGCCACAAGTGAAATCGGCGCGAAACTCAGATACACAACATATGCTGCGTTGAAAAATGCCCAGATCAGGGAGGATATGAAGATTAAAAAGATTTCTGTCCTGCCCAGGGAAAATTGAAAGCCGCCGGCGGCTTTCTTTATATTCGGGGCTTCATTACAAAATATCATGATCAGGAACGCACTGACAAAGCAATAAATCGAGGCAACGGTGAAGGCCAGGGGCCAGTCGTAATTCAGGGCGATCCAGCCGTGACCCACCTGACCCATGGCGATCCCCAACGGCCAGGACATCACCAGAATACTCATGGCGGTTGCCAGCTCTTTTCCGGCAAACCAGTCCGCGACCATTTTCGTGAAAAAGATAGTCGAAAAAACAAATCCGATGCCGCAGATCAAGCGGCCAATGGCCAATAGCTCGAAACTGCCTGCCAATGCCGCAAGGAAGCCACCGGCAGCGAGTATCATCAGGCCAATGCCGATAATAAATCGATCAGAGGCAAATCGCCCTGAAAAGCCTGCGGGCAGGGCTAAAAACATGCCCGGCACCATAAACAGCCCGATCAAGACCCCAATCTCGGTGTAATCAAGAGCCAGTCCCGTCACCAGATTTTCTGAAACCGAACCAAGGGTCTGGAATTGAAATCCCAGCCCAATACGGGCGATAAAAAGTAACGCAAGAGCAATCCACCGGGCGTTATTAGACTCGATCAATATAAATTCCCAACCCTGCCAAATTCTTCAATTAATTATTATATTAGATAGTAGTCGAAGCCAGGGATATTAGCGAGTAATAGTAAATACGGTAGTATTTGTTCGTGAACGTATCTCGAATATGAAGACCCTCCGATTAATTATTATGCAAGCGTCTCGGGCCGGAATTTGTAACATTAATCCGCATCGCGCCGTGTCAGTGTGGCAAGTAATTGATTTTCCTTATCAAACAGAGCAAGGATCAAATGTGTCGCAGTAATGCTCTGCGTCGCCGCGAGTGCCCGGGAAAAGTCCTGCTCTGTTTCCATCATTTCGGGCGGGCAGGCCATTTTTGTCATGGCAAGCGGGCCGATGCTGAATTTGCCCTTCTTCACAGAGACCTTCCCGCTAAACCGGTTGCAGCCGCCAAGGCCGCTCACCAGGTCATCTCCCTTGAAGGCAATCCAGGCATTCTCCGTGACGGGCACCCCCGCAAAATCCCGTAATTGCCACTCGGAACCTGCCAGCGCGCTAAGGCGCCCGCCGCCGTTGAAGGCATCCGGTCCTGTTCCTTCCGTTAGAAATTGCGCAGCGGACCAGCCAATTATCCGCTTGTATCCAATTTTGCACCAGCGGGTTTTGAGCGCCGCCTGCCGTTGAGCCGCTGTTGCAGAGGCGCTTTGATCGGCATCAAGCCCGCCAACGCAGCCGAAATCGGCCAGGCCATCTGCATCGGCAGGGATCTTGCCGACAATCCGTGAGGCTGCATTCGGGCCCGAGCGCATATTGAGGGCGCTATGAGAAGCAACATCGTTGAGGCGGTAGAAATCAGGCCCGTCCGCCGCAGACTGCGCCAGGGACGGAGTGAAACTTAGAAAGGGAACCAGTAGGACTAAAGAATAGAATTTTCCAAATAACGGCATTGTATCAACCTTTCAAGCGGGCGTTTTACGTTTAAATTATTCTTCCAGCAGGTTTTCGATCAGGCATTGCACGTCATATGCATCGGCAAAGGACGGCAAGAGCTTTGTACCCTTATGATATTGATCGCAAAGATTTACGAGTTGTGCCTGACGTGCCTGTTCCGCGACGTCATCTTCCTTGGAAAACAGGGGTGTTTTTACATCGCCTGTTTGCAGGTAACCGAAGTAGAAATCCTGCAGGCTAAATATTTTTGACGTGCCGTTGATGGTGAAAGAGATGAGATCTTCGAGATTTGTCTCCGCTTTTGATCTGATAGAGACCGGCACGTCCCCAAAAATCAATTCAGCATCCAGCTGGGTCTCGCATAATTTTCCATTTTCCGGGTAGTGGACCGATTTTGATTTTAGGGAACCGGGGCCAAAAAAACGCTCACACAGATACAGAAAATGTGTCGTCACTTCGCGGGTGAAACCACCATCTTCACGATATTTGAGCCAGTCCGCATTTTGCTGCCAGCCCCGGGGCCAAATGCTGAACTGAAGCGAAATCTCAGCAGATTTTGGCGTACCAAATGCCCCGGACGCAAGTTCCTGTTGTAAAATATCAACGGCATCGGCGGAGGCGAGCGATAGATTTACGGCATTGAAGAGATTGCTTTTATGCGTCATCTCAACCAGTTTTTTGCCTTCCTCCAGTGACACACTGAGGGGTTTTTCACAGAATATGGCCTTTCCGACGGCAACACAGGCTTGTGCATAGGCAACATGATATTTGGGCGGGACACCAATATAGACAAGATCAACGTCAGAAGATGAAATCAAGGTATTGGCGTCGGCCGCAATATTGAGCCAGGGAAATGCCGATTGCGCCCGAAGGCACTCCTCCGGCGAGATATCCCAGGCGGCGACTACTTCCAGGCCGGGCTCCTTCGGCATATATGCAAGCATCCTGTGGCCCATAATGCCAAGCCCGAGAATTCCAACTCTGATTTTCTTTTCCACGATAAATGATCTTTCTTGTTTGTTGAGTACGCGCCCGGCAATCAAGTTAAATATTGCGATTATGTATTTAAGGTGTTTCTTGGGACGGGTGAAAGTTATTTATGGGTTTTGGGCAAGTCAACTATTCTCAAGAGAGGTAAATCAACCGGATTTGGAAAGTCGCCTACTTGGACAAGGAAGCCGAATAAAGCGCAAAATTACCTTTCTTCCCCTATCATCAACAGCTACGGTTCATCACCTGTTATTATCTTTAGAGGTGATGTGCAAAATACCGCTTTTCAACCTTATTGGTTCGCGCAAGCTCTGCAACGCGAAGCCTCGGTTACGCCGGTTACCCTGACGCGGGACACGAACGCCGATGTTTGTATCGTCGGCGGCGGCTACACCGGTCTATGGACGGCTCTTCATCTGAAAAAACAAAAACCTTCCCTCGATATTGTTGTAATTGACAAAGGGCTATGCGGTAGCGGGGCGTCAGGACGGAATGGCGGCTGTATGGTGACCTGGTCCGGAAAATATTTCACATTGCTGGATACCTACGGAGCCCCGGAAGCCGCCCGCCTGGTTAGAGCATCGGAACAGGCGCTGTTTCATATACGGGACTTTTGCCATGAGCATCAGATTGAAGCGGAGGTTCGGGTGGATGGCCTGTTGAATACTGCGACCAACGGCGCGCAGCTTGGGGCACTTGATAATGTAATAAGCGCTTTGGAAGGAGAGCGTCTCAATAATTGGCAACATTGGTCAGTGGAGAAGATACAGGAAGCCGCGGGATCTACCCAACATATTGAAGGGGTTTTCTCGCCGATAGGAGGCAGCCTTCATCCGGGCATGCTTGTTCGGGGCTTGCGCCGGGTAGCAATTGAGAGGGGTGTGCGCATTTACGAGAATACGCCTTTGCTGGCGCTTGAGAACAGCCGTCCAGCTTCTGTTAAAACACCTAACGCCGTCGTCACAGCAAGGAAAACAGTGTTAGCTCTTAACGCCTGGATGCCGACCCTGTTCCCGGCGTTTGGCCGCAATATCATGCTGGTTTCATCAGATATGGCAATCACCAAGCCGGCTCCGGATTTGCTGGCAGAAATTGGATTGCTCGATGGCAAGGCAGTGATTGATAGCCGGGCATTTGTTCATTATTACCGCCGCACGGCACAGGGCCGTCTGATGATGGGGAAGGGCGGTAATATGATTTCCCTGAATAATGCCGTCACCCCCAAATTTGACCGGCCAAGCCGGTATGCGACCCAACTGAGAGGCGCGATAGATCGCTTTTTTCCAACTCTTGCCAGCACGGATATCGAGGCAACCTGGACCGGTCCTTCTGATCGCTCAACAACCGGACTGCCGTTTTTTGGATCCCTGGAGGGCAACCCTGATATCGTTTATGGCCTTGGATATTCCGGCAATGGTGTTGGGCAATCATATGTGGGTGCGCAGTTTCTGACGGCAATGGTGCTGGGTCAGGACAATGAATGGACGAGATCCACCATGGCCAAAGGACCCTTGGGAGCCTTTCCGCCAGAGCCAATACGGTGGCTGGGCGCAATGTTGGTCAAGAACGCAATACAGCGAAAAGAAAGACGGGAAGATAGGGGCCGACCAGCCTGGTGGCTTGATCGACAACTGGCCAAAATTGCGGCAACGACCGCCGGCCGACTAAAAAGATCAAAAGACGCGACGTGACGTTGACTTTATTTTTACCTGTTAAAAAAAACCTGACTATTGATATATGGCCCGTCTTCGTTAGACTGCAGCGCTATAAATTTTCCGCGCGTTTCAAACGCTTAAATAATAAGAGAAGATATCATGAACTTTGATGCAATTGTGCATGGACGACGCTCCATCCGTGGCTATAAACCTGATCCCATCCCAAAAGACATTCTCAAAGAGATAATCGAGATTGCGACAAGAGCGCCCTCATCCATGAACACGCAACCGTGGCACCTGCATGTGATCAGCGGTGAGCCTCTCAATAAAATTCGCGCAGGAAATACGGAACGTAATCTGGCCGGTGTTCCGCCATCGCGGGAATTCAGGGTTGAAAACAAGTATGAAGGGGTTCACCGGGATCGTCAGGTCAAGGTTGCCGTCCAGCTTTTTGAAGCAATGGGTATCGAGCGAAATGATGCCGAGCGGCGAAAAGACTGGGTGTTGCGTGGATTTAGGCAGTTTGATGCACCGGTTTCCGTTATTATCGCTTATGATAAAGAGCTGCAGGGAGATATTCGTCATTTTGACCTGGGAGCGGTGACATATGGCCTGGCCCTTGCTGCCTGGAGCCGGGGGATCGGTTCCGTCATAAACAGTCAGGGTATCATGCAGTCGCCTGTTGTGCGTGAGCATGCCGGCATACCTGAAAATCATGTCATACAAACTTCTGTTGCCATGGGGTATCCGGACTATGATTTTCCGGCAAATGCGGTTGTGTCGACACGCCGCCCAGTTGAGGAAGTTGCGACTTTTATCGGCTTTAATGATGGATCATAATCAGCCAATAGAAATGGGCTGACAGAAGCGCGGGGTGCGGGAACATGACGAAAGAAACTGACTTATATCACCCCGTGAAGTCCCTGTTGGAAGCCAAGGGATATGAGGTAAAAGCAGAGGTGAAGGGCTGTGATGTCGTCGGCGTAAAAGAGGGATCTCCCGTCGTTATCATAGAACTGAAGCTTTTATTTTCCCTGGAACTGGTTCTGCAAGGGATTAATCGTCAGAATATGACCGATGACGTCTATATGGCAGTTCTCGCCCCTGATACCGCCCTCAAGAGAAAAAACTGGAGAGCTCGACAGCGCGGCTATGTGAAACTTTGCCGTCAGCTGGGCCTTGGCTTGATGACCGTTGCCCCAGAGCCGTTACCGCAAGGGGTTGTCAGTGTTTTACTGGACCCCAAGCCTTACGCACCCCGAAAAAGTAACGCCCGGAAAACCCGACTGGTGGCAGAATTTCAAAGGCGTAAGGGCGATCCCAATACCGGCGGTACAAACCGGACGAAGATAATGACCGCTTACCGGCAAGATGCGCTGCGCTGCGCGCAGGCCCTTGTGACGGAAAAAGCGATGAAAGTGGCGGATATCAGAAAGGCGGCCGCGGTTCAAAATGCCGCCTCAATCCTGCAAAAAAACCACTATGGTTGGTTCGAGCGGACGGCTCGCGGCATCTATTGTCTAACATCTGCGGGGCATGAAAGTCTGGCGGCAAATAAAGAGGTTCTTCTGATATCGAGAGATCAGAGGCAAGACAAGAAATAGATACGATATTGCCGGACAGAGGATATTACAGAGGAGCAGTCTGCCGGCTTTATGATTTTTCATTGATAAAATAACCGTATCCACATCTCGCGATTTGTTTGACCCTCACTATTTAAGTAGTATCGGATTTCGATGACGCTGAGATTGGAAAGATATTTGTTATGAAAAAAATACTGGTCACGGGCTTTGAAGCTTTCGGCAATACACCTGTTAATCCGGCTGAGTTGGTGGCGCGGGAATTGGACGGATCGGGTGTTGGCGACATATTGATTGTCTCCAGAGTTATCCCAAATACTTTTTTCAAATGCATAGATGTTGTTCAGCAAGCAATCAAGGAAGAGCAGCCTGAAGCTGTTGTTATGCTGGGAGAATTTGGCGGAAGGTCAATGCTCACCGTTGAGCGGATTGCCCAGAACATGAATGATGGCGCTCGCTATGGATTGCGGGATAATGCGGGTCAGGAATTGCAGGGCGACCTTACGGTTCCCGATGGGCCGGTGGCGTATTATGCAACTTTGCCCATTCGCGCAATGGTCCTGGCCATGCGGGAGGCGGGAATACCTGCCGATATTTCTGATGCGGCTGGTACCTTTTGTTGCAATCATTTAATGTATGGCATTCTACATCATATCGCTGAGAAAAATCTGCAGGTTCGGGCGGGGTGGATACATATTCCACATTTACCGGAAGTCGCTGCGCTTGATGATAATCTTGGGGCACCAAGTATGTCTTTAGCCACAAGTGTTGACGGCGTCCGTGCTGGAATTCGGGCGATCTGCACAAATACTGAAGACTGTGACACGCCGTTTGCTTCCCGATTTCAGATTTAAACGCACCGCGCCCAAAGGGCTCTCTGTCTAGGATCGCTGTTTGCGTTCGCGCAAAATCGTATAAATCCCGCTTAGAACCACGATGGCACTGCCAAGAAGCGTGATCCCGTCCGGCCGCTCGCCAAATATGAGAACACCGAGAACCATGGCAAATACCAGCCTTGTATATCGAAAGGGCGCCACAACGGATAACTCGCCCGTCCGCATCGCTGCGGTCAGCGCATAATAGGCAATTATCCCCGTAAATATAACACCCGCGAGCTGCAACCATTGCGCCGGCGCTGGCGTAACCATTGGACCGGTCCAGACGAGCAGAATGAGTCCGGCAATGATCAACATAAAGAACCCATAGATCCCTAGCTGCATATTGGAAAGAGAATGCGATGCTGCCCGTGTCGCCAAATCTCGTCCGGCGAAGCCAAGGGTTCCAAGTACCGCAAACAGGGAGGCAGGCTCGAAACCACTTAATCCGGGCCGAAGGATAAGAAGGACACCAATAAATCCTGCTATAATGCTACACCATCGATGCCATCCAACTGTTTCCCGAAAGAATAAAATAGCACCAACGGCCACGACAAGGGGCGTTGCCTGTAAAATTGCCGAGGCGCTGGAGAGAGGTGTGAGGGCAATCGCGAGCGCAAAGAACAATCTGCCGGTGACTTCGCATACAGATCTGATCAGAATAGCCCGGGACAAAATTTCGGGATGGAATATGACCTCCCCACGCAATTTGGTCAAAAGCATAAAGATAAGCATCCCGCCAAGCCCGAATATAATAAGAGCCTGCCCGACGGGAATAGATTGCGAGGCCGCCTTAAAAAACATGTCTTCCAGCGCGAAGGCAGCCATCGCGGAAACCATTAGGATGGCACCACGCAGATTATTCATTGTTAGTGTAATTCTCAATTGAAAGGCGGCAGCCAACTGCCATGAAACCGGTATGCCACCATACAGCATTCGCCGCCAGTTTCCAGAGGCGATGCTGTTGAAGGCAGATTACTGTTTCGCACCCCTAACCAGACCATTTACAAGGAAAACAGATGTCCGTTTCAAAGGTTGAAACATCTATTTCGATTTATCTCAACTCCCGGCGCAAGATTTTACCAACCGGGCTTTTAGGGACCTCATCAATAAATTCGATTTGTTTGGGAACCTTATAGGCTGTCAGGTTTTTACGGGCATAGGCAACAATGGTATCCGTTGTCAGGTCTTCATCCTTTTTAACAACGAAGAGCTTGAGAGCTTCGCCCGTAGTGTCGTCGGGAATACCTATGCAGGCGCATTCTGCAACTTCATCCATCATCGCGATAACCGCTTCGATT
This sequence comes from Sneathiella marina, assembly GCF_023746535.1. Taxonomy (GTDB): domain Bacteria; phylum Pseudomonadota; class Alphaproteobacteria; order Sneathiellales; family Sneathiellaceae; genus Sneathiella; species Sneathiella marina. The sequence goes on from NZ_CP098747.1 coordinate 654,252, forward strand.
TCATTGGGATATACATTGAAGCCGGATACGATCACCATATCCTTCATGCGATCGACAATCTTGACATACCCATCTTCGGAAATGACAGCAACATCGCCAGATCTGAAATAGCCATCTGACCAGAATGCCGATTTGTTTGCCTCATCCTGGCGCCAGTACCCTGACATTACCTGAGGCCCCTTGATGCAAAGCTCACCTGCTTCTCCGGACGCCAGTTCTCGACCATCTTCATCGCGGATGGATACGTCAGTCGAAGAAAGGGGAATTCCAATCGTCCCTGAAAAGGATTGTGCAGGCAGAGGATTGACCGATACCACCGGCGATGTTTCGCTCATACCGAACCCTTCAGTGATATGCATGCCCGTGATTTCTTTCCAGCGATTGGAGACAGCTTCCTGACATGCGGTGCCGCCGCCAAGGCAATATTTAAGCGCAGAGAAATCCAGTTCCTTGAAGGCCGGCATCATGGAAAGCCCATTATACAAGGTGTTCACACCGGTAAAGACAGTAAATTTCCATTTGCCCATTTCGGATATAAATCCATCAATATCACGCGGATTGGTAATCAAAACGTTCGTGGCGCCGACACTGACATATGTCAGGCAGTTAACAGCCAACGCGAAGATATGATAAAGGGGAATTGCCGTGATAACGATCTCGTTCTCTTCTGATATAAAATCGCCAAGAAACGCTTTGATCTGTAGAATATTGGCAACGAGATTGCTGTGGCTGAGTGCCGCACCCTTTGATAACCCGGTGGTCCCACCGGTATATTGCAAAAACAGCAAATCACTGCCCGTTAATCCGGGGTCTTTAAAGTCCAGCTCGGCGCCCTTGGCGATCGCATCGGACAGTGTTGTCGTGACCGAGAGACTGTTCTCCGCCGCTGGACTGGGAATGCCACCTCCGTGAAAATCATCCAAGGTCAGGGTGATAATGTTTTTAATCGGTGTTCCTTCGAGGGCTTCCGCCAATACGGGTGTCGATCCGGTGAATAGAACAATTGTTTCCGTGTCTGCATCCTGTAATTGATGGCGCAACTCACGACCGGTATAAAGTGGATTGACATTTACCTGGACCGCTCCGGCACCGACAATCCCGAACATGGCGACGGGAAAAGCCATGCAATTTGGCGTCATCAGCGCGATACGATCCCCTTTTTGAATACCCAGCTCATTTTGGAGGTAGGCAGAAAAATTGCGCGCCAATGTTTGAATTTCCGCGTAAGTGCGGTTTTGTCCGAAGCTGGAAAAAGCGTCACGGTCAGCAAATTTCTCACAGGCATTGTTAAACATATCCATCAGGGTCATATCTGGCTGCAGGTCAATCTCTGCCGGTATGTTATCGCCGTAATGTTGTTGCCAAACTCGATCCATTTAATAAAGCTCCCTGGTTAAAATTTGAACCGATATATGCCTTAAATCATATTCCATGTCGATTTTTTTTCTTCAAGATTTGGAAGGATGCAAATGATCTATTGTGGGTCGCCAGATTGTCAGCCCGTCGTTTTATGTAGCAAATTAATCTAATTTATGAGCAAGATTTCCATATAATTACTGCCAACGAAGATTGTAGCGATGGTGCCATGACCTCATTATCCCCTCGTAGCATTGGGTTGTTGCTTGTTTTTTCTGCGGGCGTTTTGTGGTCGACTGTCGGCCTCGGCATTCGGCTTATTGATGATGCCATGGTATGGCAAATACTATTATATAGATCGGCCAGCCTGACGGTGTTTTTAGGTATTGTCATTGCACTGCAAACGCGGGCCAATCCGGTTGCCCTGATATTTAAAGCGGGCTTGCCGACTGTTATCGCGGCAGTGTCACTCGTTGGTGCCTATACCGGAGGGATTTACGCCATCCAGGTCACATCTGTGGCCAATGCTATGTTGCTTTTTGGGGCAGCACCCTTTATGGCGGCGCTCCTCGGATTATTGATTTTAAAAGAACGGGTGGGAAGGGTAACCTGGCTGTCCATCGGTGTCGCAATGATTGGGGTTACGGTGATGGTGGCCGACAAGACCACAGGCGGTGCTTTGTCAGGTAGTATTGCCGCTTTGGCCTCTGCTTTCGGGTTTGCGGTTTTCACCGTTGCGTTGAGATGGGGCAAGTCAGGAAATATGCTGCCGTCTGTATTTTTATCCGGGATAATTGGCGTCGTTGTTATGTCCGTAATCTGTGTCAGCTTGGACCTGCCGTTACAGCTGTCAATCAATGATGCAGGAATTTCAATGGCAATGGGCATGTTTCAGATCGGCGCCGGACTGGTTCTCTATACCTTCGGTTCCCGAACGGTTTCGGCGGCGGAATTGACATTGCTGTCCATGTCGGAAGGCATTCTTGCACCCGTATGGGTGTGGATAATCCTGGGGGAAACAGCAACAAAATTTACGGTTATTGGTGGTGCAATACTATTTGGAGCGATTGCCGTAAATGCGCTGTTCGGTGGGCATCGACGGCATTCTCGCATTTTGGAGGGAAAGGCAGATTAGGACCATGGATATTCGTAAGACCATGTTAGTAAAAGAAGTTATCGAAACGGACAGTTTTTTCAAAAGCTGTGAGCCGATCACCAGGGTGGTCATAATGGCTGTGGTCAAAAACCCTTTTGCCGGACGATTTGCCGAGGATCTATCGTTGCTTTTCGATATTGGTGGTGAACTTGGTGAAAAGCTGGCGAGCGAAGCTGTTACGGCGTTATCAAGGCCTGCTGTGAGCTATGGTAAAGCTGCCATCGTCGGTGTTGAAGGTGACCTCGAACAGGGAGGTGCTCTGATCCATCCAAAACTTGGCAAGCCTATGAGAGCGGCTGTTGGAGGTGGTAAAGCCTTAATTCCGTCCAACGTTAAAATTGCATCTGTAGGCGGCTCTATTGATATTCCATTGGGACATAAGGATGAGGCATGGTCCTTCGATCATTTTGACACAATGACGGTAATGGTTGCGGACGCACCGCGTCCGGATGAAATATTATTTTGTGTTGCCGTATCTGATGGCCCGCGGCCGCACCCCCGCGTCGGCAGCGGCCCAATTACAAGTTAGGCGTCCAGCATTTGGTTATTTCCTAACTGATCGGCATCTGTTGTGTGGCGCAATGGATACCACCTCCAACCTCTCCAAGTGCGTCGACATTAAGTGTCCTGATTTCGCGGCCTGGATAGCTTTTTTTCAGGGCTTCCACGGCAAGATAATCTGTCTCTTCGTCGCCAAAATGCGCGGCGATGACCGCATCGTTGCAAACATAATAGTTGGCGTAAGAAGCAACGAAATCGATATTGTTGACCCGCCTTGTCCAGGGCTCAGGTATAACCTCTACGTCAAGTCCGTTGGCGACCAATCTGTCATGGGTCTCCAATGCCGCTGTGTGAAAAGGGTCTTCATTGTCAGGCCGATCCGGCAAATTAATCAAAACGCGGCCAGGGCCTGTAAATCGGGCAAGGCTGTCAATATGATAGTCGGTGATGTCTTCTCCCCGAACACCGGGAGCCCAGATCATCTTTTCTGCACCATAGGCGGCCAGTAAACGCCGTTCAATTTCCTTCAGCGATAAACCGGGGTTACGGTTTTTATTGAACCAGGAACTTTCATGCGCCATCAATAGTCCATTGCCATCGCTTTCCACGCCACCGGATTCACCAACGAGCCCGCTATCTATCACAGGAATGCCGAGTTTCGCGGCAACCATTGGCGCGACATTTCCATCTTTTTCGTGAATTTGTTTTCCGCCCCAGCCATTAAATTTTATATGGCTAACAACAAGCTGTCCGTCAGGTAAGTGAGCAAAAAGCGGCCCTGAATCCCGGCACCACAAATCCTCTGTCGGAATATCCCAGAGCTCTACGCCAGCAGATAAGAACTTTCGAGCATGGGCTTGCTGACTTTTAGCCGCCAAAAGAACAACCGGCTCAAACTCCGCAATGGTGTTGGCGATATCGGCAATCGTTTGTTGAAGTAAATCAAGGAATAGGATGTCCGGATGTACCTGGCGGTTGACAGGCCATTGCATAAATGTCCGTTCGTGCCGATCCTCTTCAGGAGGTACATTGAGTTTTGAAACAATCATGGAACCTGCGGCCCTTGCAATCAGATTGGCTCCCAGAAAGGCGGCGCTTGACGCAAGCAAATCTCTTCTGTTCAACGAATTTCCCTAACTTGATAGGTCCACCAATGATAAAATGAAACATATTTACCGTGAAGAAAGCTGTTTAATCAACTCACTTCACGGCGGTGTCTTTCTCAGGCGGCTTCTTTTGATCGATTTCGACAGTAACAAGAGGCATGGATTGGCACTGTTGCACGGGCGACCGCCTGGTCGAGCATCAGTTTGATATGCTTGGATTCCGTTTCTTCACCCCGACGGTCTAGGCATTCGTGCAATCCATGCAAACTCCAGACATTCCGTGGGTGCTGGCAAGCTCTTGCCAATGTACCATCGAGCCCTAAATCGGCCCTGTAGATTGCTTCCGCTTCTTCAAATTGCCCAACTTCCATGAGAAGGGCACCTAATGCATGTCGTGTCGGTTGCATCCATCCCCAGGGCTCGTCGTATAACAACGCGTCATCGAGTTCAACAGAGCGGCGCAAATGATCAAGGCCTTCTTCGATGCGGCCTGACTTAAATGCCAGCTCACCATCCATCATTGCCTCACCAATGTTCAATACATCTTCGCAAGTGTTATTGAACACCATGCGTCCTTCCTGTACCGCTTTGCTGGCGGCAATGGCCAGTTTTCGTTCTTCTTCCGCCGCCTCTATTTTGCCAAGATTGGCGAATGCGATCGTTCGTGCCTGGTGCATTGCGGTTGTTGTGTAGCTATACAGTTCCCGATCTTCAGGAAATGGTTCATCCAATATCTCCTGCCACTGCCCAAAGCGGACCATGACGTGTATTTTTTTACCGTAAAATGATTCGAATAATTCCGGCATAAAACGCACGACAGGCTCGGGAAGCATCCGCATCAACTCCTCAGAGGCCGCGAGTGCCTTTTCCGGCTGTCCCAAAAACATCGCGCCATAGGCTTCAAAATGCACATTATGAATGCGGTAAAGCGTGTAGAAATTCTCTCCGCCAGCAATGGCTTCATATTTTTGATCGACCTGCGCCGCCCGGTGGTTTCTCCAGATCACATTCTGATATTCCCCGCATAAAACATCGATATGCGTGGCCATATGAACCAGATGTCCGCTATCCGGAACGAGATCAACCAGCCGATCTCCATGCCGCAATGCTTTTTCCGGCACGGGCGACATTTCCATTAAGTGAATATACATGTGCAAAAGACCCGGATGATCCCAAGCTCCCGGTAATTCGTCAAAGGCGCGTTCGAGAACGGTTTGGGCTTCCACCGTAGAGGCCCCTTCATTCGGTTCACCCGTTTCGAGGTTCCACAGGAGCCAGGGCGTGCGGTTCATCAGTGATTCAGCAAAAAGGGAAGATATATCCAAATCATCCCCGTGGCTGGCATAGACTGTTCGCATAGAATCTGAAAATGCATCGTTCCATGGAGAGTAATCTTCAATTTCGGGATCGTCCGGGAAACGGTCCGCCAGCGCGTCGATTAGGGCAACTTCAATGGGTGAAAGGCTCTCACGTAAGGCTTGGGCTTTTTCGATTGCCACATGGGCGCGTTCCAGAGTGGCAACACGTTCGTCTGCCTCAAAGAATTCCCAAGGCTTGTTGTAATTTGGACCAATAGCGTAGGCGACACCCCAGTGGGCCATTCCGCAACCTGGATCAGCGGAGATAGCTTTTTCAAAACATTCCGCCGCGGCTTCATGATTATATCCGAATAGCCAAACCAGCCCTTGATCGAATTCTGTTTTGGCTGTTGAAGACGATGTTGTGATCTCGCGAGAATACGAGCCAAGATCAAAATTGGTCATTGAATTTCCCCTCCCGATTTACAGCGGTTTCGTTGAGGCATTTTAGGGCATCACGATCGCTATGTAGTTTTTTGTAATTGTACAATTCTATCACAAATTAAATTAGAAATCTCTGAAGAAAGAAAATGCAGATTAACATCTCTTGTATTATCGTGATGTCGTCAAGGCACGCATATCAAGTTCCAGACAGGGTAGATTGCATGGATACATCAATAGCTGAGCCGTTCCAAAATCACTTGGCATGTAGTTAGTTAGCTTGTTTTATTCCAGTCGGTAGATCCGGCTGGCGGTATCGTGGAATAAATCGGTTTTTTCCGTGATGCTATAATCAGTTGTTAGCCGCTTAAAGGAATTCCACAAAATATTATAGCTGCAACTTACTTTGTCGACGGGGAAATTTGATTCAAACATGCATCTTTTTGGGCCAAACTGCTCGATTGTATGTTCATAAAATCGCCTCGTAGCTTCCATCAATTCTTTGCTGCTGGGAGGTCGTTTTTGATGATGCCAGTCAAATCCGTTAATTTCCATGTTTATGCCTCCAAGCTTTGCGACAACATTGGGGCATGAAGCAAGTTCAGACAGGGCTTGTTTCCAGGCCGGGAAATATTCGTCCTGCGTTCCTTTGTAAGGGCCAATGCCCAAGGGGCCGCCAAAATGATTTAGGATTATGGTTGTTTCGGGAAAACTCCGCGCAAGGTCAGTCAGTTGGGGTATTTGAGGATGATAACACCATCCCTCAAAACTAAGGTTGCGCGATGCAAGATTTGCAAATCCCCGTCGAAATTTTGCATCCAGGTATAAATTCTCTTTGGTCGTTGCTTGAGAATTAGGTACTTGATCGCTTGGATCCCAAGATGCGCGATGGCGAATGCCACGAAAGCGACCACCACCGGCTTCAATATGTGCGTCAAGTACAGCTCCAACGGCATCGCCCAGTGTAAGATCGGCCGACCCGACAATTCCGGCCGCAACTCGCGCATCACCATAAAGACCCGACGCGCTCATTGCCGCGATGCCATTGACGAATTCCGTTTCGCCAACTGGTTTCAGGGAATCCGGGCCAGCTGACCGGTACATAGAACTGCATTCAATAAAGACTGTGGAAACAATGTTGTGCCCGCTATTCATATCACTCAGGATTTCATCCAGCAGATAGCGCTGTGCCACTCTCTCTACTCGAAAATCCCATAAGTGATGATGTGCATCGCAAATTGGCAGGTCCGGATCCAATGTTTCTTCGATTGTCTGGTTAAGCCAGTCTATGTTTGTCGGAACATCGATCATTGTTATTTTTTCTTTCGCACTCTTTTTATCAGATTGTAGCCGAAAGAACCGGGCATTCCCAGTGGTATCAATTTGGGGAAAACGGCGTTCTGAAGCGTGAGAAGCCGTATTTTCGGACTGGGTTGCAATTAAATCCAGTCAAATTGATCCTGCGCTGCTTAGTTTTACGGTTAGTCGCTCTTGCGTGATAGTATCTGGCTTAAACGAATTGTAATTGTTGACCCCGCTAACCTTGAATCCGAGACGGACAACACCTATCGTTTGGGTCATCAAATCAAAAGGAAAAGGCAAAATGGGACTACGGTTTATTTTCATGCTTACACGGAATGATAAGACTGTGGAGGATGCAGAACAACATCTTGCAACAGCGCTTGCGGCGGGAGTGCATCACATTGGCTTTAAGGATGTCGGTTTGCCGTTTGACCGGCTGAAGCGGCTAAATGAAGCCATCAAAGCAGGAGGAGCGACAAGCTATCTAGAAGTGGTTTCTCTCGACAGAGACAGCGAATTGGCGTCAGCGAAGGCGGCGGCGGAAATTGGTGTTGATATCTTGTTAGGGGGGACAAATGTTGATGCGGTCTTGCCCATATTGAAGGGCACTGAAATTCAGTATTATCCGTTTCCTGGACGTATCGAAGGGCATCCGAGCGCCTTGACTGGGTCAATCGACGAGATAGTCGCCAGTGCAGTAGAATTAAATGCTCGGGACGGTGTAGATGGGCTGGATTTGCTGGCTTATCGCTCTTCCGAAAATGTGACTGGTTTAATGGCGGCTGTCTGCGCAGCTGTTGACAAACCGGTTATCATGGCGGGTTCCATTGGCAGCCGGGAGCGAATTGAGATTGTTCGCAGATCCGGCGCAGCTGGATTCACTATTGGCACCGCCGCGCTGGATGGTGACTATCCTGCCGATAGCCCGGAGTTGGAGACCCAATTACGATCCATACAAAAAGACGTGGCGGGCGTTAATAACCATCTTTCGCCTTTCGGACCGAAAAACATTGCTCAATCCTTTGCCACATTTGCCGACACATGGAACCCTCGGATTGCAGGGCAGGTGAATGATATGCACATTAAATTAGTTAAACTCGAAGGTAGTTTTGTTTGGCATCACCACGAGACTGAGGATGAGTTATTTTTTGTGCATAAAGGCAAACTCATGATGAAATTTCGAGATCGGGATGAATTTATCAATGAAGGAGAATTTATTATCGTGCCACATGGTGTTGAGCACTGTCCTGTTGCCATAGACGGCATATGCGAGGTGCTGCTTCTAGAACCAACTTCAACACTGAACACCGGTAATGCAGTTGATGATAGAACTCGGGTGAATCTTGAATTTGTTTAGGGTCACAAAGGCTTAAGCAAAGCAATATATTGCAAATAAATGCCCGAAATGGGGCCAAAGAACGGCGCCAAAGGTCGAATTCGAACCCTTAACAGTTGGAATTCCAGGTGGCTTGATATGAACTTTCTGGTTTAAAAAAAAGTGTTGCCCTTAGTCCGTGGCCTCTTTCACAAAGCTTATAGCGTCTCCTAACGAGGCAATTTGTGCAATCTGAGATGCGGAAAGCATAATCTCAAACTGGAGTTCGATTTCTTCGATGAGGGTCATATGAGCAAGAGAATCCCACCCTTCTGTATTAAAGGGTGTGGAGTCTGAAGACAATTGCTCTTCTGGGACACCAAAGCAAAACGCGGCAATGGACAGGACATCTTTTGCTGATAAATTTTTCTTTTTTTCAAACTCAGGCGACGCGAGCTCATTCATTCGAACCTTACCAGACGGAGTTCTTGGTAATGATTCCAATATACGAAACTCACTTGGCGTACGTTCTGCGGATAAATTTTCTCGGCAATAAGCAGCAGCGTCTGCCGAGGTAATCTTTTCCCCAGGTTTCGGTACCAGAGCAGCAACTAGCCGCTGATTACGAGTGACATCAGCCACGCCAAATACAACGGCTTCTTCTATTTTAGGCATATTGGCTAGGACACTTGTTACGGCTTCGGGGTAAATTGTGACTCCCGCCATGACAATTGCTGTTTTTTTCCGGCCTACAAACTTGAAAAGCCCGGCTTCTGTTTGCTGGACATAATCTCCTGTTAGAAATTTTCCATCTCTAAGGACTTGATCCGTTTGAACTATATCGTTGAAATATCCCTTCATGACAGTTGGTCCTGAAATAGCTAACTCTCCGACTTCTCCTTGGGTAACCGGTAAGCCCTCCGCATCCAGGATTTGCACATTGCACCCAACAGGTCTTCCAAGTGTGCCGATTTGGCGCGTCGTCTCGTCAGGTCCGGCAAATAGAGCATCGCAGACAACCTCGCTGAGGCCGTAGGCATTCACCACGGGTACGTTGAAAGTCTGCTCAAATCGTGTCCAAAGCTTATCCGTCAGCACATCTGCGCTTGAAAGTACAAATTTGAAATTAGGCTCTTGAAAGGCATGAACATTTATCTGACCAATGCGTTCTACTATGCTCAGCATTGCCGGGACGGAAATAAAATGCGTAATCTTCAGTTCTGATATAGATGCCAAAATTTTCTGGATATTTTGAACAGAGAAAGGAATAGATCGGTGCACAGACCCGCCAAACCATAATGCAGTAAGCGGGCCTCTTATAATTCCATCCACATGGTGTAGCGGCAGAAAATTAAGTAATTTAATATCGGAATCAAATCCGTAAGCATCTGAAAAAATACCAAGCTGCGCAACTAAATTGGCATATGTTAATTCAACTGCTTTTGGTAATGAGGTGGTTCCGGATGTAAAGACTAACATTGCGACTTCAGGTGTGTATTCGAATGTTTTCCGTGTAGGATTAGCCTGGGTATCAATGAGCTCAGCAATCGTCTGGGTGCCATGAATTGCAGGGGTTCCCTTGACTGTATCAGTCTGTATCCTTCTTGATGCAGGAATTTTTTCTATCACTGTTGGGTTTGATAATAAATCTGCATCTGCAAAAATGACTGCAGGCTGACACACTTCTAAACAATCTTCGATTTCGCTTCCCCTTACGTCACCATCGCCGATAACAGGTGTAAAACCTGATCGAAGCAATGACAGAAAAAGAACGATGATGGCACGGTCATTCTTTGAAAAAATAGCGACTCTATCGCCCGTCGAGAGGCCTAGGTTTTGAAAAGCCGTATCCAGGCTGTTCATTTCACGTAATAATTCATCGTAGGTCACTACGCCTTCAGACAAGTTGGCAAATACCTGACCCTCCCGAGCTTCGAGAATCCGGTCTACCCGGCTACAAAAATGGTGGAATGGCGCCTCAGGCGCTGAGTTAGTTGAATTGGGCATTTTCCACCCCTTTTCTTTTTGCCCCAATTAGGTTTCCGAGAATATTCGCTAGAACACTTGCGCAATCCGGATCGCGGAGCATGGATAAATGGTCCCCTGGGACATTATGAGTAGTAACTGATCCGTGTATGAATTTATCCCATCCCAGATCTCCATTACCATATCGCCATATTTTATTATTCTGTCCGGCCTTTAACACAATTGCGGATCCCGTTTTCCACTCACGTGGATTGTATGTAGACATCATCTTGTACATTTGCCGAATTATATGCCGATAGGATTCGGGGTGTCGGTTCAGATCGAAACCTATTTGACCATATTTGTGCAACATCATTGGGTCAATATTTCTCGAAATTAGGCGGCGCCAATTGCTGCCCAGATAGCGAATAGCATAGAGTAATTCCTGCAACGGTGACTGTAGCAATCGAGATTGAATATTTTTGGAGCGAATTGTTGTGTCCAGAATAAAAAGTCTACAGAAAATCGCATGGGATTTCGACAGCCAATGCGCTGTCTCAAATGCAAAGTATCCAGCGAAGGAAAATCCGCACACATTGATTGGTTCCGGAAGATTAGCCTCTGCAATATCTCTAGCGAAGCGTGCAGCTGCATCTATGAGGGATAGATTCTCTAAATTTTCTATCATGTCAGGCTTGAGACGAATGCCGTAGCAGTTTACATCGTTAGAAAGTTTTTGAACTATTGGTTTTGCGTAAAGTACGTTTCCGCCGAAGTCAGGAAAGAAAACCAAGCTACCTCCAGTGGCACACTTACTCATGGTAAAAACAGTTGAGGAATTATTTGACTGTCTGTCCATTTACTATGGCTTCTCGTTTGAGGGGGAGCGTCGGAACGGTAATCTCTCAGCTTCTGAAAGACGTTCTTGAAGGGCGGATTCGCGTTTACGATTTAGGCCCATTTCCGCAATTTCGTTAAAGTCGGACTCATTAAACCACATGGCGTGGCGTGTCGGTTCCATAGGGATACCTCGTTCAGACTTATGGAGACCAGTTGTACCAAAGTTAATTATGTTTTGATTAGTCGCAATCGCTTGTTCAATAGTTTGATATATTCCCATTTCGAAAAGGAGAAACGGAACACTGCCCGTATGCCCCCAATGTTGTGCAAAGCGTATGTCTGTAGTGAGTACATCCAGTCGGGCGGCAATCCAAGCCTCATCCTTAAGCGCAATAGTCATTTCCAATGAATCTTTCATGCATTCTAATACCATCTCGAAATAATTTAAGTTGAGCCAAGGAGCAGTTGTATTTCGAACAAATGTCGATTTATATAATTCGTAAAATTTGGGTGCCAGATCAGGGCCTATCTCTTTTCCGGAAAATGACCTGAATTTTAGGCCAGATGCAGCCACTTTGCGGCGATCCGACAATAATTTAGACCGTTTTGAGCTTCGCATCTTGCCAATGAAATCGTCAAAATTATTTATGCCATCCGCGTTCCAAACATAGGCATTTCCTTCGGTGGTGATAAATTCCGATTGTCTGACGCAATTTTCGTCTTCATTTGACATATAGGAAAGTTGAACTGATGCAGCCCGGTATTTCGAAGCCTGCTTCTTGAGACGGTTCAATAGCTCTGCTCGGGCAGTGGTGGCCTCAACACCTTCCTTTATAAGTAAGCGTGATCCGGATATAGGCGTGAAGGGCACTTCGACTTGTAGTTTGGGGTAATAGGGGCCGATAGATCGTTCATGCGCCATCGCCAGGCCTATATCGACGCCTAGCTCGCCGTGAGAATGAGTTTTGAGGTAAGCAGGAGCGGCGGCGACAATGTTGCCGCAATCATCCCTTAAAGCGATATGTCGCGGACTGAATCCAGTATCAGGTGATACGACACCGCTTTCTTCTAAGGCACGCAAATGCTGATGTCTAACAAAAGGATCTTTTTTGCCGGCGCAATCATTCCAATCGGCTTCTGGAATGCCGGCAATGCTGGTATGGCAGGTTGCGCTCCACTTTCCTATGCGATCAGATAAATTCATCAGCTGATCTTTTGTTGAGAGTTGATTTTCGTCTTCTGACCGCTATCCCGACGCGGATCCCCTATGGCCTCGTAGTGGCCTTCGCCAGAACCAACAATGCAGACGGATGGCCGATTGATGCCATGTGATGTTTCACGAGTGATTTTGTGACCAATCTTTTCCAGATTGACAGCAACGGGTTCGGGAATGCCTTCTTCAATCACTATTTTACCCGCAAAAGAAAGATGAGGCTCGCTTGATCCAGGGGCAGAATGGGTGAAGACACGTGGTTCGCTTACCGCATCTGCTAAGGGCTGATCAAAGATAAAATGGTTCATCAAAATCTGAACTGCGGTTTGTAGCTGCAAGTCTGCGCCAGGCCCCCCGCCCGCAATAAATCGACCTTCGCGGTTCCGGATAATAAACGGACATGCGCTAACGCGTGGCCGTTTTCCGGGATAAAGGCATGCAGGATGGTCATTTGTAACGTAACTTTGACCGCCTCGTGTCGAAATTACGAACCCAAGATTTGGGACGGCTGGGCCATCGAACGAACTATCGCTAGGAGTCGATGCAAAGATATTTCCGTGTTTGTCTGCAACTACTGCAATGGAAGTATCCAACGAAGGAGAGAATTCCGTACTCCTTCGGTTTGCTGAGATTTTTGGTTTTTCAAGCCCTGAGAAGCTTCCCGCCGATGGTAGGGCATCAAATGCATGGTCGGTCTGAATTTGATTGGCGCGTTCAGCGGCATATGCGGGCGACAGAAGATGATCGCTCGGTACGTTTACAAAATTCGGATCCCCATAATAGGCCTCACGATCCGCCATTGCGAGCTTTATTGCCTCCAAAAATACATGATGACGAGAGCAGTTGATCTCGGATGGGTTCTCTCGGTAAAAGTGCTCCAAAATCTGAAGCGACTGTGATAGCACCGGCCCTTGTGACCAAAACCCACAAGTAAAGGCGGTTCCACCAAAAACCGGAGACGCAGTCGCCGGAACAACCGGAGTCTTATGTAAGGCAAGGTCTGTATGTGTCATCAATCCATCGTGCTTAACGATATGACGGATCATTTCATCTGCGATTTCACCTTTGTAAAATATGTCGCGAACTGCAGACAATCCTGCAATCCGGTCTTTCTTTGAAGCGGCCTTTCGATCTGTTTCGATCATGGCACCAAGTGTGTTGGCCAAACTTGGTTGAATAAATGTCTGCCCTAATTGAACTGGTTGTCCATTTGGCAGCCAAATGTTCGTATTCTCTTCGTAGCGGCGGTAATATCGCTCGAACTGTTTCGTACAATCTACAAGATCCTGATGTGCTGGAAATCCCTCTTTAGCGAGATTTCTGGCAGGTTCTGCGAGTTCGAAGAAGCTCATGCTCCCGAACTGTTCCAATGCCGTAATCCAGGCATCAGGGCCTGCTGGTGTAACGGTCCTTAAAATACCTTGAGGAATTCTTCCGCGATATTTTTCCTCGAAATGCGTCCTTTCGACTGCATGTGGCCAACTTCCGGCCCCCTCAATTGAATAGGTTTGTTGGCTTTCTGCCAGATACACCAAGATTGGGGAAACACCACCAAGCTGTACTTGCTCGGAATGAAGAACGGTCAAGGCTATAGATGCTGCAACTCCTGCATCGACAGCATTTCCACCGGCATCCAGCACATCAGCAGCAATCTCCGCGGCTCTATTATGTCCTACAGAAACAGCATAGGAAGTGCCTCTATCTGCATGTTGTATATTCACGACGACCAACTCATTGAACGCGGCGTAAATCCAGCGCTTTATTGAACTAAGATAACAAATTTATATTATATAACTTTATGAGTTAATTTTTTATTTTAGCCATCAAGCCGCGATCAAAAGGTTTCATTCATTAAGTCCAGCTTTGAGAAGGCCGTCCAGAACAGCCTTGAAATCTGGACCGTGAATATATCCTCCATCTCGCGATCTTAAGGTTCTTCAAGAACTTAAGGGCGTGAGGCCTGTACCTCCTGAAGCAGCCAGTCGCGAAAAGCCGCGACCTTGGGCTGATTGTCGCTATCTTTCGCGCTTAGTAGATAATAGGAGAATTTGAGGGGCGTATTCAGGCTCGGGTTGAAAGGGCGCACGAGGCGACCAGAGGCGATGTCATCTGCCACCAGAATGTCGCCGATCAACGCCACGCCTTGACCATCTAGTGCGGCTTGCACCGCCATATTTTCCATAGTGAACCGTGGCCCGCGAGCAGGGTCAATGTCGTGCAAGCCAGCTGCGAGCATCCACATTCGCCAACTCGCCTCGGCATCTTTCCATTCAACATGTAGCAATGTGTGGTGGCGCAGATCGTCGGGCTGGACCAAGGGATGCTTTCCGCTTAAGAGGGCCGGGCTACAGACCGGCATGTTGACCTGATTGAACAGGTGGTCGATCCGCACTCCATTGTAGCCGCCAGGGCCATAACGCAGCGCCACGTCGACGTTGTCGCGCGCAAGATCAACCAGACGATCGGTCCCGTCGATGCGGATCTCGATGTCGGGGTGCCGACTACGGAAATGCTCGAGCCGAGGTACCAGCCACATGGCGCCAAATGAGGGATTGACGCTGATGGTCAACACCCCGCTCTCGCTGTGGGCACGTATTTGCTCGATACCCTGGGCTAGCTTGTCGAAGCCCTGGCTGAGAATTGGCAGGGCCGCCTGGCCGGCGTCAGTTAGGCGCAGCGCCCGGGTCAGACGTCGGAACAGGGGCACATTTAATAATTCCTCAAGTGATTTGACCTGATGACTGACTGCTCCTGGCGTGACGTTTAGCTCGGCTGCTGCCTTTGTGAAGCTAAGGTGCCGAGCGGCAGATTCAAAGGCCTTAATAGCGTTTAAGGGTGGGAGTGATCTGGGCATTTCCTACACCTGAGTTTTTCTAATCTATCAGTGGAGATCTATTCGTTTGTCCAAAGCCATAATTCTGCATACATTTTGTGAAAATGCAAGGCCAGGTAGGTATTGATATCTGCTCTATGTTAGCGCGTATATGGCTTAATTTAATTAATTCATGAGCCAGCACTGAACGGTCATATCAAAACCTGATGGAAGGCCTGCAACTCTTTGTTATGAAGCTTCCAATCCCGGTGTCAGTTTTGCCGGGCTACAATCGAATGCCAGGGATGATGCCCCTGATATCAACCGAAAATGCGACATGAAACAACATACTCAATCTGAATATTATATTGGTGTTTTCCTGGTTGTGGTTTCGGCCATAACATTTAGTACGGCGGGCTCATTCACGAAGGGAGTTGAAGCCGGGCCGTGGGAGGTTATATTTTGGAGAGGCTTTTTTGCAGCGGCTTTCACAACAATCTGGATAATAAACAAGGGAACGCTGCGGCAGAATTTTTTTGGTATGGGTTACAGTGGGTTAGCGATAGCAGTAGTGGGGGCATTGGGTACGGCGGCATTTATCCAGTCATTTAAACTTACATCCATAGCCAATGTTTCAGTTATTTACGCGGCTTCTCCACTTATTGCAGCCCTACTCGCTTGGTTTGTCATGGGAGAAAAAATATCATCAAGGACGATGGCGGGGTGTGTTGGCGCGCTGTTGGGTGTTGCGATAATTGTTTCAGGTTCTCTTGGTCAAATTAGCCTCAATGGCGATTTGTTAGCCTTGTTGATGACCATTGCCATGGCCTTGATAATGGTTATTTATCGGAAATATCCAGGGACACCGGGGGCGGGCCCGGCAGTCCTTTCATCCATTCTCTTGCTGCCGTTTTCAGTGATATATGGAAATCCATTTGAGATTGAACGCACGGAAGTCTATGTCCTATCCGCATTCGGACTGCTATTTGCCATTGCATCCGTCACCCTGGCAGAAGGTGCCAAACGGGTACCATCAGGCCAGACGGCTCTTTTAAGTACATTGGAAACCCCTCTAGCTCCGGTTTTCGCATTCATCTTGTTTACGGAAATTCCAAATACTGCAACATTTCTTGGCGGTTCCGTAGTGCTTTTTGCGGTGCTTATCTCGATAAAAATAGATCCATAACGGCGTTTTCGTTACTGAGGCCATCGCATTGTTCCTGTTTACTGGTCAATTGCACCATTAGATAAAATGCCCGGGATGGACCAAGGTTGGTAATTCATCTTATAGTACAATTTATCAGGTTAATTATACTGGGAGCACCCCATGGGCCCAACCTCAAACAGCTACATTTCGCAACGTATTAAGCTACATTATGTAGATTGGGGGAACCCGGAGGCACCGCCGCTATTACTAATACATGGGGGACGGGATCATTGTAGGAATTGGGATTGGATTGCTGAAGAATTACGTCATGACTGGCACGTTATCGCACCTGACTTACGTGGCCATGGTGACAGTGGGTGGTCTACCGATGGCAATTACAGCATTCAAAGCTATATCTATGACATTGCTCAGCTTATCCATCAAAAGGAATTGAGCCCGGTAAGCATTGTTTCCCATTCTATGGGTGGAAATATTGCGCTGCGTTATACAGGTCTTTATCCGGAAACTGTAAGAAAACTTGTTGCTATCGAGGGTCTTGGTGCCTCACCCAAGATGGTGAAAGAAGCTCAAGCCGTTCCTACTGCCCAACGTTGGCGCGACTGGATTGAAAAAAAGCGTGCAGCCAGTGCCCGCTCACATCGTCGATATGAAACATTTGAAGATGCTTTGGCGCGCATGAAAGCTGAAAATGGCCATTTGTCGGACATGCAAGCCCTGCATCTTACCACCCATGCTGTGAACCAAAATGAAGACGGTACTTTCAGCTGGAAATTTGACAACTATATGCGCGTTTGGGCGCCATTTGATATTGACCATGAAGAAACCCAGAAACTTTGGGGAGAAATATCCTGCCCAACGATGCTGTGTTACGGCAATGACAGTTGGGCGTCAAATCCGGCGGATGATGGGCGGTCAAAATATTTCAAAAATACTATCGTGAAGAACTATGAAAACGCTGGCCACTGGTTGCACCATGACCAGTTTGAGAAATTCATGACGGACTTGCGAGAGTTTTTATAATATGTATGAAAACGTGATGCTCAGGAAAAATAACGAACTACCAGTACACGGAATTTCAGTCTGCGTGGATTCACAAAGCTCCAAATGCAACTTACAGACAGAACAACAATTTTTAAAATGCTTGTCGAGGCCGCGAGTCTCTGTATTCGATCTAAAATAAATTTCCGCCTAACTCTTCAATTTCGTTTCCAATTGGTGTGTTCAAAAATGCTTTTTTCAACTGACCATTGCTCGACCAGATAATCTTTGAAACTTCCATTTTTTGAGACACCTTTCAGATCCAAAATACTATATTTTACTTCGCGATCTTCTGAAAAAATTTCATCCAAAGACAAAATTCTTGGACATCCCCCTATCACTTCACATGCCATAGTGGCAACGTCTCCGCTGGTCGTCAAAGCATTTGAAGTATGGAGTTCTGGTTGATGAGCATCAACATTTTTAACTAAAAACAAGGCGTGGAAAAAGCCCGGCATTCTTCTACCTTCATACCCGATGCCAATTTGATCGACGAATGCCGGATCAAACATCGGATTGTCTACCCACCAACCATGGTCGGAGACGACTTGTATTTGCGTTGAATTGTATACTTTATCCGCTTTCATTCTTTCGAAAATTTTAGCTAATTGGAGAAGAGAATATGTTGCTTCAGCTTTGTAATCGCCTTTGCCTTTTTGACTGATGTTTCCTTCCTGATCAATAACGTTAGGACCATGAGGCACATGTAGATGTATAAAGTTTAGCGTTGGTTTTTCTGAAGTAGCTACTTCTTTTTCAGAGAGACTATCAAGCAATTTGATCATTTTCAGTTTAGAATTCGTTGATTCATCGTTGTGAGTTTTATCCAAGTAGGTGAAATAGAAATGTTCTCTGAAAAATAGCGGGAACGATTTTAAAATTGAAAACTTAATCAGTGATCTGATTACAAAATTATCGGCTTCCGGGTTGTTCGAATTTGCGTAGCCATTGCCATCAATCTTGTATATTGACGCGTCCTTATTAGAGATTTTGACATTAAATTTTGGTTGTACAATATTGCTATTGTACCCTTTAGGCTTAAAAAGCTCAGGTAATACCAAATAAGAATCCGCTAGAGTATCAAGCATTCTGTCATTGCTTGAGGGTATTACATTTTCTATGTGAAAGCGATGTCCCCCAAAAATAGAGGGGAGTGAGCCGATTGTTCCTCCTGAATTTGCGACACTATTTTTGTACCAAGTAAAATCCTTGAACCCATTTCTGATTTTTCTATTTTCCTTCACAAGCTCCGGAAATAGACCACCTGAAAATCCGTCCAGGATAATTACAAGAACATTTTTTCCTGATTTTGAAAGAGTTAGATTGAAATCTCTGGCTTCTAGGTAAGAGCTTTCTGTTTGGTTATCCGTATTGCCTGCGTTTGCCACCAGTAAAGAAGCTGCACTTACAGAGATCGTCGCCAATGATGTTATGAACAATAATAGTAACAATGGAACGAAATAGGATTGCAGTTTATTGAAATTCTTCAAAAATAAGAGAAACAATCCAACCAAGACGGTGAATTCCAAAATTGAATGAAAGGCACTGACATTGATAAGGTCTGGCTGATTAAATGTAAAATTGTCCAGTAGGCCGTAATTTAACCCAACAAGTTTAGAGTAGACAAAGAAAATGGTGCTTAAATATACTGAAAGTATCAAAATGGATTTTACGATATTTTCGGATGAAAACCTTAGTAAAATATAGCCCAACATTATGGCTAGACAAAAAATTGTTATGTTAGCCAACAAAATAGTGAAATATTCAATTCCATAATACTCGCTGGGGTCAGATAAGTATAAATTCAAAGGGTTATCGAGAACGATAATAAAGATCAGAAGCGACAGGAACCCAAGAGAAACGAGACGTAATTTTGCTTGGCTATATGAAAGAGACGCCGTATTTCCCAAAACACCAAAAAAGAGGGCAGCCTGTACACCTAAGACAAGAAAAGAAATATTTATAAACAGTAGTGAGGGAAGCCGGTATTGGTCGCTGATCTGACCAAAGGCCATTGCCACCTGAAGTAAGAACAAAACATAGAGAACAAATTTGGAAAGATAAGAAAAATTGTATGAAAATTTAACTGAGAAATAAAAGAGAATGATTTCTAACGAAATAATTAGAGCTACAATATTGCTGTTTTCATCGGCAATTTGAGTTGGCAAAAAATGGTCAATTAAGCAAAAGCTGATAACAAAAATACAAAGGGATACTGTGTATTTGTTGATAAGGAAGTCATAGATTTGACGTCTGGAAACAGTGGAGATAAGTAACACGCCCCTTTTATCAGCATTTCTCATGATGATAATGTTTCTAAATAGAATAAAGGCGTTGCTTACTGTCCAGTATATTAGCAAAACAGATTTAGCGTTGTATAAAAGAACTAGAAATAGAAGGCTAACGCCAAAAGCTTGAATTAGATCGTTTTTTGTGAAATTCGGTGTTGTTAATGCAGCTGCCACATTTACAAATGTCATAATAAAAGGAAGTAAATTTCCTTGGCCTAAAATTAGATTGTCAGGGCCTCCCAGATTTTTAATAAAGATAAATTGTTCACCATTCAAAACATCAAGCTGTTCAAACATAAAATAGGTAAGAACTAACAAGGGGAGCTGTATGAAAAGACCAAGCAGCTTTCTTACTGAGTATATTGGATGGTAACTGTAGCGATTATATAGATTATTTAATCTAGTGTGCTGTTCAGCGCCCTTACTTTCTTTTTTAATTCTTTCAACTTGAGGAGCTAAAACAGTTTGAAAACTGGTTTCTTTGTAAACTATTAAATTGGCCAATTTTGTTGGCTTTATCAGTAGCAAACTAACAAATAGAGACAGAAGTATGGTAGCGAGGCCATAGCTATGAACAATATTAGAGATGAAAAGAAATAAACTCTCGTAATATGAAATAACAATATTCAAAGCTAATTACCTTATGAAGGCTAGTAAGTGACTATTTCTGCACCAAATCTGGTAGATACTGAATTATACTTGGAGAGGAGTTCCCAAAATTTGTGACACAGCGGTCCCTGAAAGACGAGATGTTTTTTGAAGATTGCTGCTCTAGTACAGATTTGATAATTTCTCCTAATTTCCCAATCTCATTGGGCGCAATTGATACACCAATCTGTGATGCCGCTTCATCATCCCAGAACTCATCCAGATCTTCCGCCTCAAAGCCGACCAGGTCTTTTGCCGAAATTTGTAATGAAATTACTGGTTTCTCATAAATAAATGCGAAATCAAAGCGTATAGAGGAAGTGTCTGAAATCAAAATATCAGAAATACTCATTGAGTAATTTGGAGAGATTTCATCATCCCATTTGAAATTGTCAAAGGTTTCCAGTTCTTTTTTGCATTGATCGATAAATTCGGGTTCAGCTATTCTCGAATGAGGATGAGGGCGAACGATGACATTATACCCCTGTTCAAGTAGAGCTTTTATAAAAGAAATTCCGTACGCTTTTAGGCAGCCCTTAGGCCCCCAAGAAGAGCCAATGAGGATCGTTGTTTTATCTTGCTTAAGAACGGAAGGATTGCGGTTTTTATACAGTTCATCCAGGTATGGTAGACCGAGGGATATCAATCTTTTTGGCTTCAGATTCCGTCTTTTTTCAATACTTCGAATTGATTTTTCCTGGAAAGGGCCAGCCATGATAACGGTATCATATTTATCTAAAGAGAATTTTTTATATGTCGATATATCTCCAACATGGTGAAAAATATGAACCAAATTTCCAACCATATTGGATTTTTTCAAAAAATAATTCTTGGCGCCGATGTTTGGAGAGGTGGAAACCATGACAGGCGCTTCTATGTGAGACAATTCCTTTAGCCCGAAAATAGACCTGCTACATCTCTTGGAGTTCATGTAAGGGCTTTCGATTTCTAATGCCGGATCAAACAGATCCAATGTCCTGTAACGGAAATAAATTTTTCGGCTTATTAGTTCTTCAACAATTGGGCGAAATGTTCCCCAATAAGCGCGCCCTTCGCTAAACAGAACAAGAGTATTCTTGGGCGAGTGCGTGTCCTGTGCATCATCTTTTAATCCTGCTATGCGGTAAAAGAAGGTCTTAATGGTATACCATACTGCGCCCAATGCCGCGAACAGGACTCCAACCAGCGCACTCCCGGAACCTGGGTCCAAATATGCGTAAGCAGGCTTGGAATATAAAACCAAACAACCGATGAAAAAAAGATCAACGAGCACCCTTTTAGTCGTACCTAACATAGAGCCCTCAATGTTTTGCGTATCATTTCAGGTGTTAGCTGAATTGGGTGATTACTCAGACGTTCAACATTAACTTGCTCAATAATTCTATCAATTACTTTGCTCGAATTCACTTTGGTTGTATCTAGCTTGATTGAAAGGCCGCAGGCTTTCATAATTGCATACCAGCGATCTTTAGCTGCGGTTGCATTTTTTACGTTTAGCAATACGTAAAGGTCTCTCATCGTTTTGGCGAAGCTCGATGGGGTTACATTATGATTATAGCCTTGGATGTTTTCTTGTGCATGCAGTTCAAAGAACAATCCCAATGTGATAGCGGCAGCATGACCATGGGGTAAGCCAAATTCCTTAGTAATTCCGTATGACAGAGCATGTGGCGCCGTCGTTTTACTTATGTTAATTGCTTTGCCAGCTAAATGGGCAGCTTGAACCACTGATGTTCTTTTTTCTTTGTGGCCCATTGAAACAGCTTCTGTCAGGTCCTTTATGAGTATCTTTATGGCTTGCGAGGCGTAAAGTTTACTTTCCGATGTTGCATTGGCTGACCAGTAAGACTCCACGGCCTGGCATAAAGCGTCAAACCCGGTACAGGCGGATATGTATTGCGGCAGGTTATCCACGAAGCAGGCATCCACAATAGAAACATCTGGCATCAATTGATCGGATGCCAAGGAATATTTGACGCCATCAACATATATAACGGCAAAATGTGTAGCCTCGCTCCCTGTACCGCAAGTTGTGGGTATTGCAATAAGAGGGCATAGCTCATTGGAAACTTTGTCTTTTCCAGTTGCGATTTCTTTTTCTCGACCAGAATGCGCCTGAATTGCATTTATTGTCTTCGCAATATCAATAGCGCTTCCCCCACCAACAGCTATGATCAAATCATACTTCTTAGCCTTAAATTCAACTGCTCCTTTTATAGCCTGGTCGAGAGTGGGGTTTGATGTGTAGTCGTTAAAATAAAATACTTTGCGATCTTTAAGTGCGGTATCTAGCAACTGCTTTGCGCCACTGTCGTGGAAAGACTTTTTACCTGTCACCAGAAATATATTTTTGCTGCCTAGCCGTTCAATTTCTAGTGATAAATTTGCGATGGCTCCTCGGCCTATATGTTCTGTGCTATATTTCATGAGGACTGAATGAACCTCATGAAATTTTCTTTATTCTGTGTGGGTGAAATTGTCGGGCGGCCAAGATCCTTACGATTGCCGGTTTTGATTTTTACTTCAAGCAAAGCGGGCCCATCTGAACTTAGGAATTCTTTCAACGACTGTTCAAGGTCCTCGGCATTGTCGACGACATCTGAACGTATATATCCACAGCTTTTTGCAATTTCGCTCAACGAAACGGTAAAGCCAACAGTTGGCTGGCCCCCCACTGAATCATGCGCGCCATTGTTGAGGATTATATGTTTAAAGTTATGGCATTTACTTGAACCTATAATTGCCATTGAACCTAAATGCATTAACGCAGCCCCATCTCCATCCAGGCAAATGACACGACGGTCAGGCTTCTGCATTGAAATGCCAAGTGCTATTTGGGAAGTATGCCCCATTCCCCCTACTGTCAGAAAATCACGTTGATGTCCTTGATCGCAATGCGCCCTATATTCGAAAAGCTCTCTTGATGCCATGCCAGTTGTCGCGACAATGATATCGTCAGTTGAAGTGCAATCAATAATTCTTTGTATGCCTTCTTCTCTTGAGAGAGGTAAGCTGCTTGCTTCTTTTTCTGGTTGGAGGTAGGGGGCAAACGATCCTTTTTTTGCAACCAGTGCGACAGGGAAGTTGTTTTCCCGAGCACTTAAAACCGCTGACTGCAGTGATTGCAGGTCATCTTCTTCCTCGCCAGACAGGACCCAGTATGGAATTTCCATAGCGTCAAGCTTTTCTAGCAATACTCGTCCTTGTTTCACATGTTGGGGTTCATCCGGAACTCCTGGCTCTCCTCTCCAGCCTATGAGGAGTAGCATGGGGATAGAGTAGACATCACTATCAGCAAGTGACATCAAAGGGTTAATCGCATTACCCAGTCCAGAATTTTGAAAATAAACCAGTGGAATTTTGCCCGTAGATAAATGATATCCGATAGCTAACCCAACCGCAGCACCTTCGTTAGATGCAATGACATGATTTTTTTCGGTTGTATTGTCGGTCACGTAAGCACAGAAAGATTTAAGTAAAGAATCTGGAACGCCTGTAAAAAAATCAATATCGGTATCTTTTAACGTTCCGAAAAATACATTTGGTCTAGTCACAACACAACCTATCTTAAATTTGGTTTTACGGAATTACCTTGTTCCAGGGATTAGGTCCAAGATATCCTTTATGTTCATGCATTTGTCGGATGTTTCCAAAGAACGTCCATGCTTTAAGATGGAATAGGCTACTTCTCTCATGGAAGGGAAGGATGCTCTTAGAAGATGGTTTGCATAAATTACTACATTTACGCCAGCCTCCGCTAATTCTGTGTCCGTAATGCTATTGTAACTTGTTGGTACCGCAACCAATGGGACCCGGTTCTCAATTTGATTATATTTATTGCAAAAAGCAAAAACTTCATCGGGTGTTTTTTGTCTACTATGAATCATAATCCCGTCGGCGCCCGCCTCAATATACGCTTTGGCTCTTGTCAGGGCATCATCCATTCCTTTTTCAAGAATTAAGCTTTCGATGCGGGCAATGATCATAAATTCATCTGTAACTTGTGAATTTTTGCCAACTTTTATTTTATGGCAGAAATTTTCAATTGAATCTTGGTGCTGAGCGACTTCGTTTCCAAACAAGGAGTTCTTCTTTAACCCGGTTTTATCTTCAATAATGACAGCTGAAACTCCGACTCTTTCCAGGTTCTTGACGGTAAAAGAAAAATGTTCGGGTATTCCACCGGTATCAGCATCAAAAATCATTGGTTTTGTGGTTACTTCAAATGTTTCGTTGATGTTTTGTAACCGTGTAGTTAAGTCCAGTGCTTCAATGTCTGGTTTTCCTTTAATGGTCGAGTCTGTCAAGCTACTAGACCACATGGCATCAAACTCAACCGAGGTGCCATTGTTTTCTGCTTCTGCATGTTCAATAATAAGGCCGCAAAGTGGAGAATGTGCTTCTAAGACACGTACAATTTGCTTTGCATTTATCAAGCGGCGCAATCGTTTCATACGAACATCGGGAGTCGTGCCGATTTCCTTGATACTACCATGTATCTGGGTTGACGAAATTCCCGGTGTGTATGCTACTTCAATTAGTTCACCGCCCCATTCAGAAATTGTATTGATAACTTGAGAGCGGGTTTTTGCTTGTACGCCTGTTTTCCAGTCATCACCGTGAACCACAAAATCAGGTCTCAGATTTTTCAGGTTGGGACGGTAGTCGAGAGTTTCTTGAGGAACAACTTCGGAAACATGTTGTATATTTTCGACGACCGTCTTTCTTTGATCATAAGTCAGGTACGGGAGGCGTTTATAGCTTGCAATGGCGCTGTCAGTGAGTACTCCTACAATGACCTTTCCATATTTCGAGGCTTCCTGAAGGATGTTTATGTGTCCTGGATGTAATAGGTCTGCGCTCATTCCTACATATACAGTCTTCAACTCAACCCCCTAATTAACCGGTATCATTAATACATTTCATTGAACCACCGGGCACTGGAAGTTTCCGGGTTAATTACAGATATACTATGAGAGTTAATATACTCTATACGCTAACCTCTATTCTGGAGAGTCTGTTGTCAAGACTGTTTAACAGCGGAGTTTAAGACATCCAATCCGCGGAGGGGCCGTTGTCGAATAGATAGGAACGTATGAGCTTATATAAACTCAGAGGCTCTGGCGCGCGTTGTTGTTTTGAGTAAGCCACTTTCTTGAAGTGTTACAAAGATCGATCAAAACCACAGTAGCAAGTGAACATTGAACACTAAGTTCAATTAGCTTTGACTTAGCTCTCCGATCTTGCAGTATTTGCGGAAAATTAGTGTCCGGGGGTGGTACCGAACCACCGACCGGAGGGTATTGACCTGACAGTGATTTTGACGATTAAACCTATCCATAATCGGTGGTTAAATTGGAAAGTGCATCGGTCCATCTTGAATAGTCATCCAACGTAATTCGGTAAATTGATCTATTCCGGCTTTCCCGCCAAAGCGACCATACCCAGATTCTTTCATTCCGCCAAAAGGCATTTGTGCCTCGTCATGGACAGTCGGCCCGTTGATGTGACAAATGCCAGCTTCAATCCGCTTGGCAACATTCATTGCCCGAACCGTATTTTGGCCAAAAACAGCAGCGGATAACCCATATTCGGTATCGTTGGCTATTCTGACAGCTTCATCAATACTGCCTGCCCGATAGATGCAAGCAACGGGGCCGAAGGTTTCTTCTTGGTAAATTTTCATCGATGGAGACACGCGATCTAGAAGGGTCGCGCCGATAATTGTACCGTCTATAGCGCCGCCAGCCAAAATAACAGCGCCTTTTTCAACAGCGTCGGAAATCAGCCTTTCGATCCTTTGTGCTGCCATTTTATCAACGACAGAGCCTAAGGGCGTTTTGCCTTGGCGAGGATCGCCTGCTTTAAGTGTCTTTACTTTTTCCGTGAGCTTTTCCACAAAACTGTCTGCGACAGATTCGTCCACTATTACCCGTTCCGTGGACATGCAGATTTGCCCCTGGTTCATGTACGCACCGAAAGCAATTGATGCAACCGCATGATCGAGATCAGCATCATCCAGGATGATTGCAGGAGCTTTGCCGCCAAGTTCAAGAAGTGCTGGCTTCAAATAACGGCCTGCAGTCTCTGCAATCAGTCGCCCGACCCGCGTTGATCCTGTAAAATTGACTCGCCTTATTGCTCTATGTGAAATCAGGGTTTCGACAATTTCGCGAGCGGATTCAGGAGCATTGGAGATACCGTTCAAAACTCCATCAGGAATACCGCCATCTTGCATTGCTTGCAGTATCTGCATATGAGTGTTGGGACAGATTTCTGAGGTTTTCATCACGACAGTATTCCCGCATGCCATGGGCATAGCGATGGATCGAACACCCAGAATTACAGGTGCATTCCAGGGGGCAATCGACAAAACCACACCTACGGGCTGACGGACGGCCATTGCCATGCAGCCCGTTCGGTTGGATGGAATAAGTTCGCCTGCAATTTGCGTTGTCATTGAAGCCGCTTCAATCAGCATATCGGCTGCTAGCTCGATATTGAACATCGCCCAAGGTGTCGTCGCGCCAATTTCTTCGGCCATCGCTTCTACAATTTTTTCAGATCTGGCCTTAAGGGCATCGGCAGCGGATAACAATATCTCCCGACGTTGTTTGGGTGTGGTTTCAGACCATTCAGGAAAAGCTGCTGCAGCGGCATCTGCAGCTCTCAAAGCATCGTCAATAGTTGCTGCCGCTGCTTTTGTAGCCACGTCATCCGTGATGGGATTTTGCCGTTCGAAATGCCCACCATCAGAGGCTTCAACCTGGTCTCCGTTTATGAGTAGTTCCACATTGTTCATCACTATTTCCTATTTTAACTAGAGTTATTTTGCGGCGCCCATATAAGCCCTGTGAAGATCTTCGTTGTCTGTTAGTTCATTTGCGGTGCCCTGACCTACAATGGATCCTGTTCCCATTACGTAACCTCGATCTGAGATAGCTAGGCTGGCTTTCACATTTTGTTCGACAATGAGCATCGTCATGCCGGCTACTCTGATTTTCTTCAAGGCTTCAAAAAGTTCTCGGATGACGATAGGAGCTAGCCCTAAACTTGGTTCGTCGAGCATCAGGAGTTTTGGCTCTGACATTATTGAGCGGCCTACAGCAACCATCTGCTGCTCGCCACCGGACATTGTTCCAACCAGTTGCTTCGATCTGAAGGCAAGCTTTGGAAATAGGTCATAAACAAACTCTCTGTTTTTCGATTCAGAGGTTCGTGCTCGTTTTGGATTGGCGCCTAACTGCAAGTTCTCTTCTACACTCAAATCAGGGAACAAACCCCGCCCTTCTGGTACTAAAGACAACCCGATATCGACTCGCCGATAGGCCGGCATATATCTTAAATTTTGTCCTTCAAAGGTTAATTCGGAGTTTTCTGACACTGTCTCCAATCCAGCAATGGCTTTTAGAAGTGATGTTTTTCCGGCTCCGTTTGCCCCCAATATAGCGACTGTTTCACCCTGACGAATATCGATTGAAATTTGTTCAATGGCTATATGTTGACCATAAGAGAGAGAAAGGTTTTGAATACTAAGCATCTGCCCCTCCCAGATAAGCTGAAACTACAGATTCATTTTCCAATACTTCCCCGGTTGGTCCGTCAGCAATTACTTCTCCGCTGTTCATAACTACACAGCGCGGACATAGTTCACGGATGGCACTCATGATATGTTCAACAATTAAGATACTAATGCCACTGCTCTGAATAGAATTAATCAATTCTATACCCGTTTCCAGTTCTTGCGGTGTAAGCCCGGAAAGCCATTCATCCAAAAGCAGCAGTTTGGGCTCTGTGGCCAGTGCACGAGCAAGCTCCAATCGTTTGCAATCGATATAATTAAGTGAACCTGCTAAATCGCGTGCTTTATCCTGCAGTCCGACGGTGGCCAATTTTTCTTCTGCAATTTCGTGTGCTTCGCGTCCCCAGGCTGATTTTTCCCGAAAAGCAACACTGCATATGACGTTGTCTGAAACTGACATCGTCTGGAGGACACGAACTAATTGAAATGTTCGGGCAATGCCGGAATGGGAAATCTGATCTGGCCGAAGTGAACTTATATTTTTACCATATAAGCTGATATTTCCCGAGGTTGCCCTATGCGCGCCCGATATCAAATTCAAAAGCGTTGTTTTTCCGGATCCATTCGGACCAAGCAGACCAACAATTTCTCCGTCCTTCATATCAAATGAGACATTATTAACTGCGGCCAGGCCGCCAAAATTTTTCCCGACAGCTTGTAACCGCAAGAGGACAGTCATGATCTGGTCCTCCCTAGTCTTGCGTTATCGACGAACTCAAGAACGCCTTTTGGTAAGGCAAATACAATTAGGATAAACAGTGCCCCAAGAATAATTGAATAATGGTTTGGAAAGCTGGCAGATAGCCATTCGAACAGCAGAAATAGTGGGACGACGCCAAACAGGGGACCATATAATCTGTGAGCACCCCCCAGTAGCGCCATAATGACAGTTAAGAAGGAAACGGTCGGGTTGAAAACGATACTGGGTTCAACATAGACCCATCGAGGTGCTTGGATGGCGCCTACCAGAGTAATGAGGCAAGCACTCAGCGCAAATAACATTAGTTTAATGCGGGTAATATTGATCCCGATATGGGCGGCGACAACTTCATCTTCTCCGATAACCTGAAGTGCCATTCCAATCCGGCTTCTTCTAACCATCCACGAAACAAGCAATGTCAATGCTGTCGTAGCGAGCAACATCCAGTATATATGCTGCGGCTCCAGAGGTAGGAATATATACCTTCCCAACGTGCCGGTAATATTCACCTCGTACCAAGTAATAAGCTGACGCACCAATTCAGCTAATCCGAATGAAAATATAACGAAATACACACCGGCTAGTCTGAGTGTCGCAATCCCTACCGCCAAAGACATTACTAAACCAATTGCGATGGCGACCAATAAAATTAACGGGTAAGACAAGTCTTCGTTTAATACAGCAACCACATAGGCACCAATCCCATAGAAGGCGACGGTCGCGAGCGAAATATATCGGGTTGGTCCTGAAAACATGGACCAGGCTGTTGCCATTGCAGCGTAACTCATCATCCCGATCATCAGGCCTAGGCCATATGCTTCCAGGTAAAACGGAACAAGCGCTAGAATGCACAAGGCGCCGATAACGCCACCTATTTTCATACTGCTATTCATCTATTTTATGACCCGACCGAATAACCCTTGCGGGCGCCATAGAAGTAGAACCAAAAAGATCAGGTATGTAGAAGCCAGGGTTAGCCCAGGGTCAATATATGTAGAGACAAACGCTTCGGCCAAGCCCAAAATAAGGCCCGCAATAAGTGCTCCCATGAAATTACCAACTCCTCCCATGATCACAACAATCAGCGCTTTCATTGTAAAAACAACACCACTTGTAGCCGTAAATGTCTGGAACATGGAAATAACGACGCCGGCAAGAGAGGCAAGCATCCCGCCGATAGCAAAAGCGATTTGAGCAACGCGATCCACATTGATACCAACAAGAGGGGCATTCTCCGGTTTGGTCGCAACCGCTCTCAGAACGGTTCCCCATCTTGTATAGGTCACAAAACAATACAGGCTTATTCCCAGAGCAATCGCGATACCAAAGGCAATTAATCTATTGGCGGCAATTGTGGTGCCGAATAATTCAATCGGTATGTTTAGGTAACTATAGCTGGTGAAATTTGCCCCGAATAAGACGAGTAAAATACCTTGAATAAGAAACAGTAATCCAAACGTCAGCAGGATCGAATCTATTTCTAAACTGCCGCCTTTCTGCGTCCTCTTGACTAGCGGAGCCATGAGAATGGCGTAAATGAAGAACGAAATAATGAAGGCGGCAGGGGCAACGATGATAAGGCCTGCTAACGGATCCAGATCAAATGTAGAGAAAAGAACAAAGGTTGCGAAGGAAGCAGCTATCACAAATTCCCCATACGCCAAGTTCATTATTCTGGCGACACCATATTGCATACTAAGGCCCAGTGCAGCCAAAGCATAGGTTCCCCCAAGAACCAACCCAATGATGAGAGATGTAGTAAACATACCTACCGCCTTCGCAATCAGAAGTTATTAAATTAGTTCTGCCAGACAGGTTTTGGTATTGTCGCAGTCTCTGCTCCATCGCGGTTTGATGGAGCGATGGCAACAAAATTGCCGTTTTTCCATTGACCAGTCCACCACAGCTTCCTTAACTGATTATTTTCGAGCTTGATTTTTCCAAGTATAGTATCGAATTCACCATCGGATATTTCTTTGGAAACCGCATCTTTATCCAACCCCGCACGTTCTATGGCCTGCTGTAAAATCTGCAAGCTGGCATAGGTCACGCTGCTTGCCCAATAATCTGGGGGGGTGCCTGTTGCTTCTTGGTGGCGCTTTGAATATGCAACAAAATCTGCATTGTTGATGTCGATACCACCGAGACTCATAACACCATCAATATTTATGCCTGCGATCTTTTTATACACTGGAAATCCAACACCAACACCAAGATAAAATACCTTTGGATTGAAGCTTGAAACGATGGATTGTTTAGTCATGCCAAATGTTCCAGGGGGGTAGGAGAAAGCAACAAAGCTGTCGGCACCAGACATTTTGGCTTCAGCGACTATCGCGTTAAAGTCTGAAGTGCCCAATGGGTAAGTCTTGTCGTAAACTATGTCCATGCCTTCCTTTTCCATCGCTGGGCGAGCAGATTTTAGCAGATCTATACCAAAGCCATCTGCTACTGAAACGATGGCGACTTTGTTGTTTATTTCTCCAGCCTTGCTTGCGGCGCCCAATACCTTTGCCAACGCTTCGGAATAGTCGCTTCCGCCACCAAGAAACCAAAAACTCTTGGTCCATCTGTTTGCAAAATCCGGGGCTTTATCTGTAACGGCAGTTACGGCTAATTGAGGATATCCGAAACGATCCATCAATGGTGCAATTGCAAGATTGAAACCTGTACCCCAAGGCGGTAAAATGAAATCCACTTGATCCTGGGTTGCCAGACGCTCAATCGCCCGAACTACCTCTTCTGAAGATGAACGGTCATCATATTCAACAATTTCAATTAGCCGCTGACTTCCATCCGGGAGTTTGAGCCCACCTTGTGCATTAACGTCCTTAACCCAAAGTGTGTAATTTGGAATTGTTGTAATACCGGCTCCCGCTGAATTTGGGCCAGTTTTGGAAACGGCATACCCAATTTTCACTGATTTGGACTCTGAAAATGAAGTCGTCGTGAAGCCAAAAATGATTGCAGGTATCGCAAGGGCTGCAATCGTAAAATTTGTGATTTTTCGCAAAAATTTTCTTTCGTTTTTCATGTTTCACTCCCATGTATGAACGATTTTGATGCCACAGGAATTGGCTCAATTGCGGCATAACATTTATTTGTGATATTGACGGTAAAGAAAGAAAGTAGTTCACAAAATAGACTAATTGCGGATAAAATTGTACTTTTGAAGAGTTTCGTTAGTGAAATGGTGGCAGGCTGGTAAAAATGGCAGTCAAAATATCATCCGTGGTCTGGGAAAATGTTGAAGCTCACGGATTTAAAAGCAGTCTTACAAATACAGACTATGTTTTACGAGGAGGACGATCACACCTGTTCCTGCTGACAGCCGGAGCTGGTGCCTTACATATTGAACAGACAATTAATTTTGCTGAGGCGCCGATTTTGATCTGGGTGCCGCAAGGGACAAGTTCCAAATTTTCCCTAGAAGCCGGTGCGCGCGGCGCGGCCGTCAGTATTCCAGAATTACAACTGGGCATATCGTTACCGACTGGAACTTTAGGCGCTGACGTTCGACAAGCGCTGTTGTCCCCTCTGGTTAAGCGATTTCCTGACAACGTTGTCGAAAAGCGTTTGGTGGCATTGACGGAAACTATTACAGACGAACTGTTTACCAATGCGCCTGCAGCTCAAAATGTTGTCCATTATAACCTGACGCTGCTACTGATCGAAATTTGGAGGATTACGGCTCCAGATACAACACAATCAAAATCACTGCCCCGTTCAATTTTTCAAAATTTTGTGTCGTTGGTTGAGCTCCACGTTACGGATCATTGGACTGTCGCAAACTATGCTGATCACATTGGGGTTTCCAAAGACCGATTGACATCGGCAGTCAGGCGGGCAACCGGTAGATCGCCACTGGCAGAAATACATAGAAAACTTATGCAAGAAGCGGAGCAGCAACTCCTGACCTCAAGCAGGCAAGTTTCTGAAATTGCCTATAGGTTAGGTTTCAAAGATACAGCCTACTTTAACCGCTTCTTTCAAAGAAATGCTAAAATGCCGCCGGGAAAATATAGAGCGGAAAAACAACATCAGTCACCTGCAAGTGAATTTTCGGCCTGGCCATAACAGCATGAGCCAAAGGCATAATCGCCCCGGGGGCGGATATACACCGCCGCCAGGCTGATTTTCATTCCGTCGCATGGGCTACTTACTGCGTGAAGAAACCGGAATGTAAAAGGGATTAGTTAGCCGGTTTGCTGACACCCTTATCAAAAAGCATATCAATTTCTTCCTTGCTATAGCCAGCCTCTGCCAGGATTTCAGCGCTATGTTCTCCGAGCCTGGGTTGCAGTCGTCGGACGGAAGAGGGGGACTCTGAAAACCGTACCGGCGGTTCAGGATACCGTAATGCGCCTTCTGTCGGATGTTCTACCGTCTTCCAGAAACCAGTTGCTACCAATTGCTCATCTTCGATCAAATCTTCCATTGAATTGACGGCTTGGACCGGTACTGCAGCTTTATCCAACGCTTCTTGCCATTCGGCCGTGGTTTTAGTCGCGACGATCTCAGCGAGTATTTTGTAAATTTCTCCTGAATGCTTAATGCGCGAGGCATGATCGGCGAAGCGCAGGTCTTCTTTCAAGTCCTCTCTGCCCGAAACCTTGAACATGGCATCCCAATTAGCATCCGTATAGGGCAGGACAGCCAAAAAACCGTCTTTCGTGGCGTAGGGGCGGCGCTCTTTATTCAATAACCGGGTGTAACCCATAGGGCCAGCTGCTGGGACAAATCCTTCACCGCTTAAATGTTCAACCATCATGAAGTCCACCAGGGATTCAAACATGGGAACTTCGATGGCCTGGCCTTTACCGCTTTGTCCCCGGTAAAACAGTGCCGCCAGGATGGCAGAGACAACATAATGTGACGTTGTTTTATCTGCGATGATAGTGGGAACGAACCGTGGCTCTCCAGACATGAGCTTCTGTGTGTCGGCAATACCGCAGGCTGCTTGGATGATGTCGTCGTAGGCGGGTTTCTCTGCCATTGGGCCGTCAGAGCGAAAGCCAAAGGCGGCGCAGTAAATCAATTCAGGATAAGCTTCCGAAAATCTTTCATAGCCCATATTGAGCTTCTTTGCCACGTTGGGCCGAAAGTTATGCAGGAGTATATCCGCAGTTCCCACCAGTTTGAAGAGCGCTTCCTGACCTTCGGGTTGGGTTAAATCTATTACTACCGAGCGTTTATTCCGGTTGGCGCCCATGAAAAATGACGCCATACCTTCGTTCCTTGCAGCGCCTGCTTTGCGGGTTAAATCACCAGCCGGAGTTTCAACTTTAATAACTTCAGCACCCATATCCCCTAGCTGTTGAGCTGCCCAGGGCCCCAAGATTACAGTGCTCATATCAATTATTCTGATGCCATCCAATGCGCCTGTCATTTTTTTTCCTTTTTTGTTTTTAGGCCCAATTCGGGTTCCCCGGCACAAACAGCCCGATCGACCGGTATTGTACTGTTCTTCTTTCCGGGATGTGAGTTAAGCCGTGCAATTTGCTCAGCCTGAAGACGATTTAGCATACATAAACGAAATGATAAATTGCCAAATCTGAAACTCTTGATTTGGGTATCCTGCGAAAATACAGGTAAAGGATTGTCTCGCATGTTTAGTGAGTGCAGCGCGGGATAATCTGGACGGATTCGAGAATGGAAATAAGGTTTCTTTCAAACTACAAAGAATAGCGTAAGCCAATAATATGACCTTACCCAGTTGGATTGCTGTCTGATTCAGGCACTAAAATTTAGAGTTTTGAAAATTCTTTCAACCGCATTGATAAATACACGTTTAACCGGATCAATGCCTGTGGACGATGAAATAATAAGGCCTATTTTGTAATCACTCAACGACTTGATGGAGAGGGGTACAAATTTCAGCTCTCCCATTTCAATTTCTTTCAGAAAACCGATTTTTGTATATATTCCAATAGCTTGATTTGTAAAAATTGCCTGTTTCGCAATGGTTAATGCATTTGTAAAGATATGAGTGGTCAAGGAGGATGATATTATTTTCATTTCCTGATCAAGGATCGAATTTCTTGATCTCGCGTCAATAGTGCGAACCAAAGGATATCCTTCAACATCCGCAATACCGACGGAATGACGTTCAGCCAGTGGATGGTCCGGCCGCATGATAATCCCGAAGGGTGCCGCTTTTTCAGCGACGACGCGGACATCAGGGTGGATTTCTTTCGTGAAATTAAAGCCCATATCGGCATCACCCGTAGCTACGGCTTTCGATATATCATCGGCAACAGATGTAGTGACGGAAAGCGAAATACTGGGATGTTGCTTGCTAAACTCCTCTAGAATTCTTGGCAAGACCCCAAAAGTCATGGAATCGACTGTTTCAATACTGAGATGCCCTGTTTTCAGGTCTCGAATATCGTCGATTATGGTCCTTACCTGATTGAAATCATAAAGGGTTTTTCTGCAATGCTCCAAAACAATCTTTCCCGCTGCCGTGATTTCGACACCCTCGGGAGAGCGATCAAACAGTCGTATACCGAGCTGCTCTTCTACATTGATAATTTTACGATTTACAGAAGTTGATGACACATTGAGAATTTTCGCCGCTTTCCGTATGGAATTTTGACGTGCTACTTCATCAAGGTAATGCAGAAAAATGTTATGCATATTAGGTGACATATCTTGGGTGGTGCTAAAAATGCACCGCTGTTGGTCAATATCGATCCTTTTAGTCTCGCCTTTGTTTCGCTTACAGTCAAGTCCATAAACATAAAGCGCAGAGCAGAGCTATCGTCATGTTGCCGTTCTATCTGCAGTTCAAATAACAGGGGAGGACGACAATGATCAGAAAAAAAGAGCTAGCTATTAGCAGGCGAAATGTTTTGCAGGGTATGGGGGCTGTCTCGGCTGGTGCAATGGCAGGAACCATGCTCAGTTTCGGCTCTGTCAACGCGGCGGGCCTGTATGAAGTAAATTTGCAATTAGGCTGGCTGGCCTCCAACGGCATTTTGGGTGAAATCGCGGCTGAAAAGCTAGGGTATTTTAAGGACGCAGGAATGAGCCTGAACGTAATACCCGGCGGACCAAACGTAGATGGTGTCGCATCCGTTGCATCTGGCCGAGCCAATCTGGGCTCTATCTCTTCCAGCCCATCCCTGATGCTTGCACGGGCAGCAGGTATTCCTATCAAATGTATCGCTGCAGGTTATCAGCAACATCCTTTTACGTATTTCTCGTTGAAGAAAAATCCTGTGAAGACACCTAAGGATTTGATCGGCAAAAAAGTCGCAACCAATGGTACGGCCAGAATTCTGCTTAAAGCGCTTTTGGCTAAAAACGGGATTTCAGAGGACGATGTCGAAGTCATCGTATCGGGTAGCGATATGTCGGTTCTAATGACCGGTCAGGCTGATGTGGTCACCGGTTGGAATACCAACATCAATGCGCTATCGGTTCTAAAGGACCAGCGTGTAGATATGACATTGTGGGACGCCGGTATCCAGCTTTACGCTAATCCTTATTATGTGACCGATAGCACGCTTGCCGATCACCATGAGAAGGTTGTTGATATGATCAAAGTGATCGCAAAAGGCTGGGGATGGGTTTACGAAAACCCTGACAAAGCGGCAGAATTTTTGGTCGAAAAATATCCAAATCTCGATATTAAGTCAGAATTAAAAGCAGTCCAGTTGGTGAGAGGTCTATCCTTTAACGCAAACACAGCCAAAAGTGGCTGGGGCACAATGACCCTTGAAAACTGGCAGGCGCAAATTGATGCCTACAATGACCTCGGCCAATTTGAAGACGGACCT
This sequence comes from Sneathiella marina, assembly GCF_023746535.1. GTDB lineage: Bacteria > Pseudomonadota > Alphaproteobacteria > Sneathiellales > Sneathiellaceae > Sneathiella > Sneathiella marina. Next base: position 690,768 of record NZ_CP098747.1, read on the forward strand.
CCGAAAGTATCAGATCTTGTAGATATGTCGATTTTACAAGACACGGCATCAGAACGACCAAAATACGGATGATGCTATGGAAACCGCCAGAAAAATAGAAGCGATGGCTGCTGAAAAGGTTTCGATTGCGACGTCGCTCAAGAATGCGTTTGTAAAATTTGGCTCTTTCACCGCAATTGAGAACCTTTCGCTCGATGTTGAGGCGGGATCTTTTTATACAATATTGGGGCCTTCTGGGTGTGGTAAATCAACCTTGCTCAGACTTGTGTCAGACCTGGTACCGATAGCTTCCGGTGACGTCAGTATATTCGGTAAATCAACCGAACAGGCCCGACTTGCGAGAGAGTTTGCCTTTGTGTTTCAAGATGCAGCCTTGTTGCCATGGCGAACGGCCATTCAAAACGTAGAGCTACCCTTGGAGATGGGCCGAAAACGAGGCGTAGATATCCCTGTTAGCGATAAATCTCCGATGGAGCTTCTTGAACTCGTCGGGCTGAAAGGGCGTGAAAATGCTTTGCCCCACGAACTTTCAGGAGGGATGCGGCAGCGGGTTGCCATTGCACGGGCCCTAGTGTGCCAGCCTAAATTGTTGCTTATGGATGAGCCCTTCGGCGCGCTGGACGAGATGACACGTGATCATCTCAATTTGCAGCTTCTTAAAATTTGGGAAGAAACAGGCGTTACAATCTTGTTTGTAACCCATTCCATCCCAGAGGCCGTTTTTCTTGGACAGAAAGTACTTATGTTGCAGGCACATCCAGGTCGATTGAAGGAGGTCGTTGATATCAACCTTCCCTATCCACGTGAAATTAAGTTGCGTGATACGCAGGAATTTACCAAATACGCAGCCTATCTGCGAGAATTACTGGAGACTTGCTGATGTCAGTTTCACAGAATCTTGATCTTGCACTTCAATCTGATGAGAAAAGAGTAGTTCGCCGAGCAAAGATTGAAGCAATAGCCATTCCCTTTGCGACAGTTGCAGCCTTGCTAATTATCTGGCAGTTCGGCGTTAGAATATTCGATGTACCTGCCTATATTGCCCCTGCGCCGAGTGATGTTGCCGCTACTTTTGTTGCCAAATTTCCAATTCTATTGGAGAATTTTTGGCCAACATTTTACGAGAGTGTCCTGGGTTTTTTTGCCGGTAATTTGGCAGCAATGTTAATTGCGATTGCATTTGTACATAATCGAACAGCCGAAAAGGCGTTTTTCCCGCTTGCGGTTTTTATCAATACAATACCAATATTAGCTATAGCACCGATTTTGGTTCTTATTTTCGGAGCCGGATTAACGGCGAAAGTTGTAATTGCAGGATTAATCTGCTTTTTCCCGACCCTTGTTAATATGGTACGTGGCCTTCAATCCGTGAGCGCGCAGTCCTTGGAATTGGCAAGAATTTTATCTGCCTCCAAATCTGAAATCTTCTGGAAGATAAGGCTTCCTTCTTCTCTCCCATTTCTGTTCTCAGCTCTCAAAATCGCGGCAACAACATGTGTGATCGGGGCGATTGTCGGTGAGTGGGTTGGCGCAGATGTTGGTCTCGGCGCCTTGATAATTGATTCAACCTTCAATTTTAGATCTTCATTGCTATATGCGACCGTTTTTATGTCCTCCGGTTTATCGGTATTTTTGTTTGCCGCGGTATCGATCACAGAAAAACTGGTTGTGCGCTGGTAACCGTTGAAGCGAATTCAGGTCCCGAAATTTATGATCAAACTAGAACGTGCCTCAAGGTTAGGAGTAAGCCGATGGTAGAACAAATAAAAGATTTTATGACTGTGCAAGCTCAACAAGTGCCGATTGTTGCGCAAACCGATGTCGTCGTCGTCGGGGCTGGGCCTGCCGGGCTGACCGCCGCAGTTTCTGCCGCCCGAAATGGGTGCTCCGTGACATTGATTGAACGCTATCATCATTTAGGTGGCATGGCCTCCGGAGGTATGGTCCTTGTTCTCGACGATATGGTAAATATGGGGCGCGAAATTGTTACGACCGGTATCGTGAGTGAATTCGTTGACCGGATGGAACAAGTGGATGGCGCAGTATACCCGCCGCCTGAAGATTGTTACAAAAGTTGGGATATGTGGAAAAAATGGTCTCGTTGGGGCTGTATAAATTTTCATGAAACCGGAATGCCGCAACCGATTTTGCATGCTGTCGCATTTGATCCCGATGCCTGGAAACGCGTCAGTCTTGATTTGGTTCGCGATGCGGGCGTGAATTTACGGCTACATAGCTGGTTTTCCGAAGCAATCGTTGAGAACGGCAAGGTCTCAGGTGTCATATGCCAAACCAAGCTTGGTCGGCAAGCAATCAAAGCAGATATGGTTATCGATGCGACGGGAGATCTGGATCTCGCCGCCTCAGCCGGGGCGTCTTTTATCAACGGCCAGTATATAGTGACGACAGTCTTCCGCCTGTGTGATGTGGACACTGATAAAGCGGAAGCCTATGAATATAGCAATCCCGAAGATTATAAGGCGCTGGATCGCCAAGCCCGCCGCATCATTGGCGGTGCATGGGGTATGTGGTGGCTGAAGACGCCATTACCTGGAATTGTATGGTGCAATTGCCCGCATATGCCTGGTTATGACGGACTTTCTCCGGAAGGAATGGTCGAAGCAGAATTCGAGGGGCGGGATAGAATGATGAAGCTTCTGGAATTCGCCAAAAACAATATCCCCGGGTTCGAAAATGCCAAAATGCTGGGTGCTGCAGAGCAGCTAGGTATTCGTCAAACACGGTTGTTGCAGGGCGAATATGTTGTCACAAAGGATGATGTACAAAGCAGGCGCCATTTTGCCGACAGTGTCTGCCGAGGGCGCGACTACTATACTCCTTATCGTGCTTTGCTTCCCAAGGGACTGGATAACCTAATCGTTGCAGGTCGTCATTATTCGGTTGATAGCGAAGGTCAGAAATCGTCGCGCGAAATACCTCCGTGCATGTCACAAGGGGAAGCTGCAGGTGTGGCTGTATCTTTAGCTTTGAACGGAAAGATCGCTTTGCGCGATGTCGATGTAAAATTAATTCAACAGCAAATGCGAGCGCAAGGGGCGGACCCGGGAGATATCCCATCGCCCAATGCGTTAGTTGAAGAATCGCTCGCTTCGTAAGGATAAGTACCATGACAAACAAAAACATAATGCCGCTTGAGGGTGTGCGAATTCTGGATTTTACCCAGGTCATGCTGGGTCCTTGTGCAACCCAGATGCTCGCGGATTTTGGAGCGGACGTTATCAAAGTTGAGCGGCCCGGGGCTGGAGATCTATCGCGTAATTTTTTTGGGGAAGTATCGGAGCTTGCCATGAATAACGCGGTATTTTCTTCTCTCAATCGCAATAAGAGGTCGATCGAAATAGATACAAAAGCGGAGTCTGGAAAACAGATGGTACATGACCTTGTCAAATCCTGTGACGTGGTTGTAGATAATTTTCGTGCTGGTGTTATGGACCGTCTCGGTTTCGGTTACGACGAGCTCAGTAAAATAAATCCGCGTATTATATGCGCATCGGGGACGGGTTTCGGAGAAACCGGGCCCTATGCCCACAAAGGCGGGCAGGACGTTCTCGCACAGGCAATGAGTGGTGTGATGGAAAAAACGGCCGATCCTTCGATACCGAAATCCATCTATCCAACGACATTATGTGATTACACAGCGGGAATGCATTTGACCCAAGGAATAATGGCGGCGCTGCTTGCCCGTGAAAAAACAGGGCGTGGACAAAAAGTTGCTGTGTCGCTTTACGATTCAATGATTGCAATGCAAATGCAGGAAGCGGCGCAATGGAGCAAGCATCGTGAAGTTTTGAATTGGGCGGCAATGCCACTTACCGGTGTATTCGAGACAACTAATGGTGCGGTTGTGGTTGTCGGAGCCTTTAAGCCCAAACCTCTTCAGGATATCTGTATTGCTCTTGGTATTGACGATGTTTCAGATGAGTATCCTGATCTGAAAAGTCAAAGGGAACATAAGCCTTTTTTGCAGAAACTGTTCCGTGATAATTTCGCAACCAATACATCAGAACACTGGCTAGAACGGCTTGAAGAGAGAGATTTGCTGTGTGCACCTGTCAAATCCCTCGATGAAGCGCTGGCGGACCCACAGACTGCGATAAACAATATGCTTGTCGCTATAGAACATCCTGTTCTCGGGGACATTACGCTGGTTGGGTCTCCTGTTCATTTATCAGATGCCCCTCTTGAAATTCGGCATATGCCGCCAAAACTTGGCGAGCATACTCAGGATATTATTAAAGAATTTGGCTTAGTTACGCCGGCATCAGAAAGTGTCGCAATATGAGTGTGCGGTTCACAGTAGAAGATAATATTGCCAGGGTGACGCTCGATCGACCGGATCGCATGAATGCAGTTGATGACGCCACTGATCGCGAACTAGAAAAAATCTGGTCTACGATTGAAACCGATGACACAATTCGTTGCGTTATTCTGACCGGTGCTGGTGATCGAGCCTTTAGTGCCGGTGCTGATATGAAGTCGAGCGATGGTAAATCGGGCCTTGAATATTGGGCTTCGCAAAATAAAAACGGTTTTGGCGGCATCGCCATGCGACCGAATTTAACAGTCCCCATAATTGCACGGGTAAACGGACTGGCTCTTGGCGGTGGCATGGAAATGGTACTTGGTTGTGATATCGTCATTGCGACAGATGATGCGCGGTTTGGCCTGCCAGAAGCAAAAGTGGGTCGTCTGCCGCTTGCTGGCGGGATGATATTGCTGCAGCGTCTAGTCCCTCAGAAAGTAGCAGCGAGCCTGATGATGACGGGGCGCATGATGTCAAGCGCCGAAGCACAGAGTTATGGGTTGGTGAACTCGGTTGTGTCGCGTGAAGAACTTGATGAGGAAGTAAACAAATGGGTGGAGGATATACTCTCCTGTGCACCGCTGTCCGTGCGCGCCATTAAAGAAGCAATACAGGAAACTTCCCATCTTTCCGTGAAGGAAGCAAAATCTCTTAAATTATCCGCGCTTGTCTCTGCGCTGGTTTCTGAAGATTCCGAAGAAGGCGTCACAGCCTTTCGGGAAAAGCGCGCGCCGGTTTGGCGCGGCAGGTAAGGGCTGATATGGCCTTGATCATCAACAGCGAATGTGTCGACATTAAAGATGGTGCCTGTACCACCGTTTGCCCGGTTGATTGCATTTATGAAGGTGGCCGGATGTTCTATATACATCCGGATGAATGTATTGAGTGTGGGATATGCGAAAGCATCTGCCCTGTGGATGCCATCCGTTACGACGATGAAGTATCTGAAGACGAAGCAATATTTGTTCAAATAAACCGGGAATATTTTGAACCAGCTGTCACAGGTTTGGGTGAGCCCGGCGGATGGAACCGTCTCACAACCACGGATCAGGATCACCCGGCAGTATTGGCATTACCACGCAAAAAAAAAGAGGCTGAAATTAGCCAAAGCAAGGAAGAAAACTAAATGTTTGGTGTCATCGCGGCAGTTCCCACGCCGGTCAACACGGCGGGTATACCGCAACAGGGGTTGTTTATTTCGCATTGCCAGTGGGCACTGGAAAATGGATGTAATGGATTAAATTTACTGGGCTCGACCGGTGAAGCAAATTCATTCGATACTGAAACTCGCAAATTGGTAATGACATGGGCAGCAAACTCGCTGGACAGGACCAAATTAATGGTAGGGACCGGGACGCCTTCGTTGTCTGAAACCCTTGATCTAACCTGTTGTGCAGATGACCTTGGATATGGCGTGGCCTTGGTTTTGCCGCCTTACTATTACAAACCTGTATCTGAAGAGGGCTTGTTTGCTTGGTATGCTGATTTGCATCAGAAGTTGGGCCGTAGAAAAATAGCCCTATATTTCTATAACTTCCCGCAAATGACAGGGCTGGTTATACCGATTTCAGTCATTGAAAGATTGCATGACGCATGGCCTGATCGATTTTGCGGTATTAAGGATTCCTCGGGCGACCTTGACTATTGCCGACAACTGGCATCCCGGTTGCCTAATTTGGCCGTTTTCCCAAGCTCGGAAACATCACTCGGGGAGGCAAAACAATATGGATTTGCCGGATGTATCTCTGCGACGGTTAATCAGACATCGCGGCTTTGCGCAAAAGTATGGTCAGGTGAAGAAGTTGACCAAGACGGATTATTGACCGAAATCGGTAACATTCGCAATGCGATATCTTCGACAGCCCTTATACCGGCGATAAAGTATCTCGTTGGGCAACGCAGTGGAGAAAGTAGTTGGGAGAAATTGCTTCCTCCGTTCCAGACGCTTTCCGACCAACATAAACGGGAGCTAGCACCTGTTGTCAGGAAACTCGCCTCCAATTGATATTTTGAGAACTCAAGAGAGAAATATAATGACAAAACATGATAATTTAATTGGCGGCGAATGGGTATCGAGTGGTGATTACCATGCGAATATCAACCCCTCCGATGTTACCGATGTTATCGGTGAGTACTCGTATGGCGATGCCAGTAGTGTTGATAAGGCGGTTGATGCCGCCAGATCGGCTTTGCGGGCCTGGCGAAACACAACACCGCAAGCTCGACATGATCTTCTGGACGCTGTCGGCAATAAGATCGCAAATCGAAGCCAGGAAATCGGCCGCTTGTTGTCCCGCGAAGAAGGGAAGACGCTTGCTGAGGGAATTGGCGAAACCATGCGGGCCGCACAAGTGTTTAAGTTTTTTGCAGGCGAATGTCTCCGACAAATCGGGGACGGCCAGCCCTCAGTTCGTCCAGACATTGATGTAGAAATAACGCGCGAGCCAGTCGGAGTTGTCGGTCTCGTGACACCCTGGAATTTTCCGATTGCCATTCCAGCCTGGAAAATAGCCCCAGCTCTTGCACATGGAAATTGCGTCGTCATAAAACCCGCTGATTTAACACCGGGATGCGCGCATGTCATCGCGGAAATTTTACATGAGTGTGGATGCCCACCGGGCGTTTTCAATCTTGTGATGGGGCGGGGGTCAACTGTCGGCGAAGCTATTATTACACATCCTGGTGTCGATGCCGTTTCTTTTACGGGGTCAGTTTCGGTCGGACATCATATTGCAGAAGTCTGCGGTAAAATGTTGAAGAAAGTGCAGCTTGAAATGGGTGGTAAAAACCCAATGATCGTGCTGAACGACGCTGATTTGTCCATCGCTGTTCCAGCTTGCATCAACGGTACTTTTTTCTCAACCGGACAACGTTGTACGGCGTCTTCCAGACTTATTGTGGAGGCGGGAATCCATGATGCTTTTGTTGAAGAAATGACAAAAGCCCTTCAAAGGTTGAAAATTGGCGATGCCTTAGACAAGGAAACAAATATTGGTCCGGTGGTCGATGCAAAACAGCTGAACTCAAATCTCTCATATGTCGATCTTGCACGGTCCGAAGCCAAGGAGGTAATTGGTGGAGAGAGACTTGAATTAGGAAAGCAGGGGTTTTATCAGGCGCCAGCATTATTTCTTGGAACAGATAACCATATGCGTATTAATCGCGAAGAAATATTTGGGCCATGTGGATCCATTATCAAAGTAACAGATTTTGACGAAGCGCTTGCCGTTGCCAATGATACATCCTTTGGTCTGGCCGGTGGTATTTGCACCCAAAACCTGAAACGGGCTCGGGATTATAAGCGTCAGGCGGAGGTTGGCATGGTCATGGTGAATTTGCCAACGGCTGGGGTTGACTACCATGTTGCATTTGGAGGTCGCAAAGGCTCCTCATACGGCCCACGTGAGCAGGGTCGCTATGCCGCTGAATTTTATACAACGGTTAAAACCAGCTATATTTTCGCCGGATAAAAAGACGGGGGACGAATAATGTCGGAGAAAAACCGGGAGTTTAAATGGCATCAGCGATTTATGGGGCTATGCAACCATATTTCCGAATGGACGGAAGATCGGGACTTTAAAGTCGGCGCCGTCATTGTAGGCCCAGACAATGAAATAAGGTCTACCGGATTCAATGGGCTTCCGCGCGATATAGAAGCCGATGAGGAAGACAGATTTAACCGCGAGAGCGGGGAGAAGTTTTTCTGGTTCGAACATGCTGAACGCAACGCAATTTACAATGCCGCCCGTTTTGGCGCAGCTATATCGGGTTGCACCATATATGTTAACCGTTATCCCTGTGCCGATTGCGCACGTGCTATCATACAAAGCGGGATAAAAACACTCTGCTGTCCGGCAAAGCCATTAAACGATGGTGCATTGGATCATAGTTTTGACGTCTCAGAAATTCTCTTGAAGGAAGCTGGCATTATGCTGCTAATCCAAGATTGAAATAACCTATTCCGGATGCTAGTAGGATTATCGGTGTTATTGAATTGAAAGGGACGAAGTGGTGTCACAAACGGATCATCGATACACGAGTATCATCAGGAGATATTACGAAGGTTGTTCTACTGCAAACCTCGAACTGATGAAGTCGACATTTGATCCAGATGTGGTGCATTATTTTGTCGACCATGGTCCGGTCCATGGTGCAACGTCACTCGCGAACTATTGGTTCAAGGTCGGTCCGAAAACAAAAGCTTCATGGGTTCTTGACCATATTATCATTCAAGAGCCAGAGGCGGTAATTGAATGGAGTATGCCGTGGACACCGCCAATTGATCAGAAGCGCCAGGTACTTCGTGGGACAGAGTGGTACAAATTCAAAGACGACAAGATCACGGAAATTCGGAGCTATCACAATAATCACTACTTACAAGATCCGAAGAACCGTGAGCTTTGGGATTTTCCATATGAAGATCGCGGTTATTTCTCCTAAGAGGAAACCTAACAACTGACTCACTGCGTCAAGGCAATTTTATTGAAATTCAATGGAGTATCGGGTGAGTTTTTAGAAAAATTTTGCTCAAACCCTGCGCGTTTGAAAATCCTATTTTAACAAATTTCCAATATTACTTAATGAGTTTTCATCAGGGCAAGCTTGGGTCTGTCTTATATTTTGGTTCAAATATGGGTTTGCCCAGTTCGCTTGTATCCGATCCTTTAGCCCCGTTTAGTTCGGGGGGAAAAGATTGTTCGTAATTTGCGATATAGGCCGGTTTTTAAATATTATCAGGAGCAAATATCATGATCTGCAGATTTTTTAGAAATTCACTATTCCTGCTGTTTATCGGCTCCTTAACGGTTTCGTGCTCATCGTCCACTAACCAGAAAATTAATTCGACAGCTAATGAGTCCGTTGAATGGGTTGGTCAGCAATTTTCTGATGCCGGAAATTGGATAAGCAAGCAGTATTCCGACTTACTCACCGATGTTGATCAAGATATGCTTGCTGCTTCTACGAAACGGGCGGCGGCGACAGGTAAAGATCAAGTCTGGACGAGTGACGATGGTGAGGTCAAAGCCAATATCAAGGTTGTCAAAACCGAAAATGAAAAAGGTGAAATCCCCATCAAGATAGCAAGTGGTCGCCTACAGAAAATACCGCCTTTGAAACTGATCGACGCGCCATTTCGAATGTTGAAAAATGCCAACGTTCGAAGCGGGCCAGGAACAGATTTTACCGTCGTTGACAAGGCGCATAAAGATTCTGCCGTTATGGTTATCGGCAAGGTGCAAAATAGACCCTGGTACCTCGTAGGTGATGGCGAGGTTGCCAATGGTTTTGTATTTGAAAAACTACTAACAGCCATACCTGATACTGAAAGCAAGAACCTGAGCGTTGTAAAACTTGGTAATGATGCAAATTCAGTTCAGGAGGAAAATGTTGAGGCAGAATGGCAATGCAGGACAATTCAACAAACCATCAATCTGGCTGATGGTGAAACACAGGTAGAGAACGTAAGAGCCTGCCAGGTGTTGACCGGTTGGGAGATTAAGTATGGAATACGGACGGCTGATCTCCCGCAAGACTGAGGAAGTTCGATATTGCCTGAGCCGGTCCACCGGGGAAGCAATTTACAGAAACTGTTTGGAGTTGGAGTGTCATTCTCCTGTGCTGCCACCGTGGTATTTCGCAATTGGTACTGGATCCAGAAAACTTGGAGCCAACGGACGCCAGCAACCATCTCTCATTTAGTTCTATGTCAAACCGTCGCGATAGACCTTAACTTTCACGAAACGCGTGAACAATCTGATCTGACAAAGGTTTCATGAGATAGGACATAATCGTCCTGTTTTCAACTTCGATGAAGGCCTCAAGGGGCATTCCAGGAACCAGTTTCTTGCCATTCAGCTTGTCCAGTTCGTTCGAATCTATTTCAAGACGCGCTTTGTAGAAATTCTGTCCGGTCGCTTCATCAACGATCATATCCGCGGAGACACTCACCAATGTTCCTGCGAGGTCAGGTGTCAGGCGTTGATTAAAGCTAGGAAACCGGATTCTTGCGCCGTTCAGATTGGCTAGGCGATCAATATGTACGTTGGGGACCTTTACTTCCACAACGAGTTTATCTTTCTCAGGAACAATTTGCAGAAGCGTTTCTCCCGCGCTAACCACCCCCCCGACAGAATGCATTTTCAGCTCATGAACAGTTCCTGTGTAAGGGGATTTTATGGTATCGCGTGCCAGCCGATCTTCCGCCGCTTTCTGCTGCCCTTCAAGCTGGGCGATAGCGGTGTCAACCTGCTGCATTTCTTCAAGCGTTTCCGTAAGAAACTCTTCTTCCACATGCAGTTTTAGCAGGTTCTTTTCGCCAATGGATTCTTCCAATTGTGCAACCGACGATTTGAGCGCCCCGAACTCACCGGTCAACAATGCTTCTTGGCGTTGCAGATCGAGCAGGCGTTGTTTTGGTACCAGATCCTTCGCCCTTAAAATGCTGAGGTCACTGATTTGTTCCTGTACAATTTCGATTTCCTTAGATTTTGACACCAGCTGCAGTTCTATTCCGTCAATTCGGCTTTCAAACTGCTGAATTTGTTCATGCAATTGCTCCTTGCGTCCCTCAAGGACCTGCCGCCGAGCGTCTTTGAGAAGGGACTGTCTATGCAGTAATTCCGAAGTAAGATGTTCTTGAATTTGCGGATAGAGGCCGTTTTCGAGAGTGATTTCATCAAAGTTATCGCGTTCGGCAACTAGACGGGCGCGCCGGAAATACAGCTCGTTTAACTGATGTAGAATGCCGATGTGATGGGCTTCGTTTATGGTGCTGTCGAGAACAAACAATGTGTCGCCTTTTTCCACTCTGTCGCTTTCATTCACCAGAATGTCGCGAACAATCCCTCCGTCGCGGTGTTGAATACTTTTTCGACTACTGTCCACAACAACATGGCCCGTCGCAATAATTGCGCCGGAAATCTCTTTTGAGCCAACCCAGAACCCGCCGCCAACAATCAACAAAAATGAGGCGGCCCCCGCTATCCATAGATGCCGTAATATGCTTTTTGACAAATCTTTTTCCTGCGGTTCCTGCATTAGCCCGTTGCCTCCTTATTGATTGTAGACAGCAGCTGACCCATTGTTTCCTTCTTGGGGCCAAGGGCTGTCACTTCACCATTCTGGAGACAAAGCACTGTGTTGACTGCCGAGATCGCACAGGGGCGATGTGCAACAACCACGACGACTGATCCTCTCTCCCGTAGCGATTTGATCGTATTGGTCAAGGCAGTATCGCCGGCAGCATCAAGGTTGGAATTGGGCTCATCCAGAACAACAAGAAACGGACAGCCAAACACGGCGCGAGCTATAGCGACACGTTGGCGCTGCCCAGCTGACAGCAGGGAACCGGAGGAAATGAACTTGGTATTGTAGCCATCTGGGAGGCTTGTAATGAAATCATGTATCCCGGCCATTTGAGAGGCTTCAACAATACTTTCAGATTGCGCATCGTCTTTGAAGCGGGAGATGTTCTGGGCGATTGTTCCGTCAAAGAGCTGAACTGATTGGGGAAGGTACCCAATGAAATCTCCGTACCGATCTTCATCCCACTGAGTCAACCCGGCGCCGTCGAACCGAACCGTTCCTGCGAATTGACGTGCCGCCCCCACGAGCGCCCGTGCGAGCGTGGATTTTCCACTGCCAGATGGCCCGATTACCCCAAGCCCGTCACCGGCTTTAAGGGAGAAAGTCACCGATCGGATGATAGGTTTTGATAGATCAGGCACGCCCGCGGCAAGTTGGTGCACGTCAAAGGATTTGTTGGGCAAGGCAAGTTTGATCTTCTCTGTTGCGCCATCCTGATGCATTAGATATTCAGAGAGGGTTTTGATGCTTTGTCGTGCTGATAACAGGCTGCGCCAGTTCCCAACGGCCGATTCGACCGGCGCGACGGCGCGCCCTGTCATGATTGAAGCTGCGATCATGACACCTGCCGTAATTTCTTGCTGAATGACCAACCAAGCGCCGACAGCAAGCATGGCAGACTGCAGAATGAACCGAAGCGTCTTGATCGAGGTACCGAAGAAGAATGTAACGTCCGACCCGCGGCGTGCCGTGTTTAAAAACCGGGTATTCTTTCTGTGCCAGATATCAGCAAAAACTGTCGCCAGCCCCATGGCTTGGATCGCCTCGGCATTTCGCCGTCCCTCCTCAATTGCACTCAAACGGCTCTGAGTGGCAAAGCTTGTTTCTTTTGAAGGGTGTCTTGATAGAATCTCATTTAAACCAATAAGCACGCAAATCATCAACGCACCTGTCAGGGCAACGGCACCCAATGTACTGCTGAACAGGTATATGATGCCAAGATAGAATGGCATCCAAGGCAGATCGAATAGGGAAGCTGGGCCGTTGCCTCCGAGGAATGTTCTGATGTTATCGAGATCTTGTGTAGGTCTGACATCTCGTGATGTTTCACCACGATTCAGGGCGAGATTGTTTGACGTTTTATAGGCAATTGACGTGAGGTGATTATCTATTTTTTGACTTATGCGTGTAAAGATCCGGCCTCTGATAAGCTCCAAGAGACCGTATAGTGCATAGAGGGTTAAAACGATTATCGAGAGTGTGAGCAATGTCGGCACAGAACCGCTTGACAACACACGATCATAAATTTGAAGCATAAAGAGCGGGCCGGTAAGCATCAGCACATTTATTAGAAGGCTGATAAGGGCGGCTCCAATGAACGCACCTTTGACGGACAGAAAGGCGTTTCGAAGCACAGGTTTTGGGTGCGCCGGTTCAGAGTCAATAACGCAAGCCTGTTCCTGCCGCATTCCATTGGACGGAGATCTGCCGTAGGTTGCAAAGACTGTGTTCACCATGAAAACCTCACAATATACCCCTATGAAAGGAATAGGTTAGGGAGCAAAGGCGATGAGTAATGGGCTCCGCGAAACATATGTTTAACAACGTCAACCAAATATGACGTTCGGTGAGCCTAGATATCTGGTTATAAGCCTACTTACAGGTTAATGAACCCGCAAATATTTTGTTTCTATAGGTGTGATAGGAATTACCTATCCCACGCAGCCTTTGCGGGCGGGCTCAATTGCGGCCTTACACTCTTCAAGAAACTGGAGATATTGGTCCTTGCGAACGGAACCTTTGCGCCAAGCGAGAACAAGTTCGCGACTGAGTTCCCAGCCCTCAACATCACGCAGAATGATACGGGTGTCTTTTGAGAATTCGCTTTTGATATAGAGCTCCGGAAACACCGTAATGCCCATTCCAATTGAAACCATGTGGCGTAGGCTATCCAGATTTGGACCTTCAATTTCGTACCGAATATGTCCTCCCGACTGAATAAAGAAATTTTGAACCTTTGAAGGAAGCTGTTTCAAAGGAACCAAAAACAGAAAATGTTCGTCCTTCAGCATCCCAATTTTGATTGTCGGTTCCTGTGCCAGTGGATGATCATACGGAAATCCAAGTCTGATACTTTCGGTTAGAAAAGGGCTTTGTTCGATACCAGGATGATCCAATGACAACATGAGGGCACAGTCTATTTTGCCTGATAAAAGCCCGTCCTGCAGTTCCAGATCCCGCGTTTCCTGAACGAAAAACTCCAGTTCAGGAAAGCGTTTGTGGATTCCCTGCATTACAAAAGGGAGGATATACGCGCCAAAATTTGGAATTACCCCCAGACGGAGCGCTCCCCCAAGATTTCCCGACGCATTTTTCGCCACATTTTGTATTTCATTAACGGCGGTGAAAACGGTTTTTGAAAGTTCAAGTATCATCCTGCCGGTAGGTGTTACTGAGATTTGTCCGGGGTTTCGTTCGATAAGCGTTGCACCCAATCGATCTTCCAATAGCTTAAATTGACTGGAGAGCGTTGGTTGAGACACGTTGCATAGATTTGCAGCTTCGCCAAAGTGACCGGTTTCAGCAAGGGAAATAAAATACTCAAGTTGACGGAGAGTGGGTTTGATACTCACATCAATTAACTTTCAAAAAACAACTAATAATTGTTCGGATCTAAAGATTTAAAATAGGTGTAGGTGTGCAATCTCGAAATAAGGGTTTATGTAAGTACTGTTTAAGGGTTTTCAATGCACTTTGAAAAGTTGTTATTTTTCATATACTTAGATTAATTATAGATTTTGTCTATCACGGCTGAAGAAACAATGTATTAGATTCCCGTCGCTCAGTTCTAAACAATACAGAAAACAGTTGCTGAATATGTCAGAAGAAGGTTTCAGCTTAAAAAATCAGCGCAAGTCAAGCTAACCGGAGTTAATCATGCAGCTGGAGTAAATCAAGTAACTGGGAGTTGGAAATGGCGATAACCTACTGGGATGAACACAGTATAGAAGAGAACAACGGCCGCGAAGTGGATTCAAGTTTTTCAGCTTGGGTCACTAAGGAAATTGTAATCGTCGACGCCGGCACCTACAAGATGCAGGACAATTACTACGAAAGTACATGGTCCGTTAGGCCACTGTACGAATTAGGATTCATTTACTACGGCGCCGAGTTTTCAGCATACACGACAATTATTGGCACGGATGAAGATGATATCATCTACGGTAGCATCGATCAGAATGAATCAGTTCCCGAGAGAGCCTACATACCTCACTGGCCCGCTTTCTCTCAAGAAATCTATGGCGGTGGTGGCAATGACATTATTTATGCGGGAGACGGAGATAACTTGATTGAAGGCGGTTCCGGCAACGATATTCTGTATGGCGGCAGCGGGGCCGATACCCTTATTGGTGGCACTGGCAATGACTGGCTGTACACTGGCCCGCTTGACAACAGGGGCGATGAATTAACGGGTGGCGAAGGGCATGACACGTTCGTAATAGGGGAAGCTCAGACAGAACTTCATCTGGATTTCAATTGGGGTTTAGCCGGTCCGGCAATTATAGAGAATTCTTTCAATACACTCGCCGGTTATGCCAGTGTAATAGGTATGGGTGCGAGAATGCTTAATTCTCTCCGTATTTTGGTTGAAGACATTGTAGAGGCAATTAGCGATGCCGATGGCTATACCACTCCTCCACCTACTGCCAATTATGTAGAAATTATGGATTTCGACCCAACCCGGGACGTAATTCTTTTCCCTCTTGGTGAAGGCGCCAAACAGGGTATTTTCTGGTCAGACTCCAATGTGGTCGGGGATTTCAGCTTCACTCAGAACATAGGGGACGCAGACAACAAGATCCTTTCTGTTATAATTGGAGACTTGGCAGAAGAGCTTGGTCTTGGCTCTAGTTTAAGCGCAGAAGAAAAAGCTGCCTTTATTGAATCTTTGAAGCAGAACGCGATCTTTATTAATTCCGAGGGCGCTTTCTATGGCGCGGACTTCGACCGCCCGGTCGAGAATTTGGACCCTGCCTATATGGAACAGCTTGGATATTCAAACTTGATAATCATCGGGGCACATGGTGGGTTTAAAGTCGAAGGTACCGGCTCGGATGACTTGATCATGGGCACGCAATTTGATGACGTTCTGTTTGGTTACAGTCCGGACCAATACACCGCCGAGGACGATGGAAATGACAAACTTTACGGCTTCGATGGTGACGATATGTTCCTAGGTGGCGGTGGGAACAATCAGTTGTTTGGTGGGGAGGGCAGTGATACAGCCTCATATTTTGGTGCAAATGTTGGCATAACAGTCGATATGTCACAGAAGCAGGTAGATACCTTGGGGCGCGAATATGTCGAATTCGCCAATGGACATCAATGGAAATACAAATTGAACGGAAGTGAAGAGTACACTTTGTTTGAAGGCGTCGATCAACTCTTCGATATTGAGAACATCGAGGGCACGTCTTTTGACGATGACATCCGCGGAGACGAGCAAGACAATGTGCTCATGGGGGCAGCGGGAAACGATTATCTATTCGGACATGATGGTAACGACACACTTGCTGGAGGAGAAGGAGACGACACCCTGGAAGGGGGGAGCGGGGAGGATCTTTTTATACTGACCGGCGGCAACAATACGATTGTCGATTTCGAAGGCGATTTAGACCGCATTGAAATTGACTATAAAGCCTATGGTGTCTCGGACCAAACAGAATTGTCCTACGAAATCGATAATGATGGGGTTGGTTACCTTCGCGTCGCAAGTACGGGGATTGTTGTTGCGACCCTTCAGGCCCCCGGGGCGAGCTCTTTCGATATGGATACGCATATCATAAACAGAGTCTTTGCTGATCCAGACGGAGGCCAGGCATTTTCCGGTTCGGAATGGTCCGATTATATGAACACAATGACTGCGATCGGGCTTAATATCACGACCGGCGCTGGGCAGGATGAAGTCCATTTCAACGGAGGGACGGATCACCATATCCTCGACTTAAATATTGGTGATGGTGATTTCATCAACATTGAGGCAGATACCTACGGAATTGCCAACTGGGATGAACTCGTTGTCGCGGAATGGGGAGAAAACAGGTTTAGCATCCATCTTATCGACGAATTTTATTTTCCTGTTGTGACGTATGTTACGGTCGAGGGCGAAACAGTCGATCTAAACGGTTTCCTCGAAAGCCTCGCTTTGGATGGTGAGCGTTTCAACGGTGAAAATGGTGTTTATCCGCAAACGTTTGATAACAGTGTTGCGCAAACCAGTCTGGAAGAAGTTAGTTTTGTTCAGGAACAAGCAACAGAAGACCCGTCAGGCTCAAGGGAGGACAACGATCCGAGTGGTTCTGGAATTGACGATCAGATGGACCGGATTTTCAATTCCTGGCTCCAGGAGGCGGAACCTTCATTCGCTTACGACGAGGAAAATGACCTTTATAAGGAGCAGAATCGTCAGAATCATCGCGAGACAGAAGAATATGGAACTTGGTATCTGGAAGCCAAAGAGGATCTCGATCTGGCATTTGCAGATCCTTTTTGATGTGGTTTGAGGTGAATGGGGTTCGTTGTTATGTTGCACTGCTCCTGCTCAACAAGTTGAAATAGGGGCGGTATATCTTGTAGTAAAAATGACAGAGCCCCAGCTATCTTTGAGGGCAGGTACTTTTTATAGTACGGATCATTTGTTCTGAGCCCGACCCCCGGGTTCCTGGTTTGGGTCTCATCTTCGCACCCTGGAGGCTGAGTTGAACCAAAATTCATCTCTTACGCAAATTCAATAATTTTTCTCCTGAACGCTGAAGGGAGAAAAAAGTGCTCTGGAAAATTTCATCGGCTTCTGCCAGATAGACAGGTGTATATGGACAAGCGCACATTCAAAAGCCTTGTTCCGATCCTAAGATGCCTTAGATAATTTGATCAGAGTGATTTCAGATGGCGCGCCAAATCGCTTCGGTGGGCCCCAGTATCCTGTACCGCGGCTGGTATATACCCAAAGATGCCCAAGGCGTCGGAGGCCAGCGGTAAAAGGTTGCTGAAGGCGGACGAAATGATTCCAAGGCCAGAATTGGCCACCGTGGGTATGGCCTGAAAGCTGCAGATCAAAGCCGGCTTTTGCCGCCGCATCGGCTGAACGGGGTTGATGGGCGAGCAATATCTTGGGAGGGTCAGAAGGGCTTCCGGAAATAGCCGCATCAGGATCGCTTTTATGAGCGGGTATAACCTTGCCAGCGCTGTAGTCATTCACGCCTGCAACAATAATATCGGTGTTGTTATGCCGAATAACCTCATGCTCATTCATCAATACTTGCAAACCAATTCGACGAAATTCATCAATCCATTCTTCGGCGCCGGAATAGTATTCGTGATTACCGGTCACCAGATACACTCCATAACGGGCGTCAAGTTTGCCAAGCGGTGCAGTATCTTTGGCAAGTTGATCTACTCTACCATCCACAACATCGCCTGTGATGGCAATAATATCGGGGTTCAGGGCATTGACCCGATTAACGACCCCCTGAACATATTGGCCCTTGATTGTCGGCCCGACATGAATGTCGGTTATCTGGGCAATAGTGAAACCTTCAAGCGCTAGAGGAAGATTATCAAGGGGAATATCCACATTCACCACTTTCGCAATCCGTCGGGCATTTAAAAACCCGATCAGGGTAACCAGGACAGACAGTGCCAATGCCAGGACGGCGCTTTCGGCCACCCAGTTGCGCCCGTCTACAAACAGAAGCGCAATGTCGCGTATCAGCGTAAAAATCAACAAGGATGAAAACCAGCCCAGTGTTAGAGAACCAGCC
Source organism: Sneathiella marina (assembly GCF_023746535.1). Lineage (GTDB taxonomy): Bacteria > Pseudomonadota > Alphaproteobacteria > Sneathiellales > Sneathiellaceae > Sneathiella > Sneathiella marina. The sequence continues at coordinate 709,218 of NZ_CP098747.1, forward strand.
CAGACAAGGCGGTCTGCAACGGCCTGACTTTTTACAAAAACAGAAGCGAGTGTTCCATAGGGAATAAGAACGGTGGAAATGGCGACGACCATTGCCCCGAAGACCTTAAAGACCAAATTAACGGGCAAGTCTGGTATCAGGCGCCATCCAATATAAACTTGTATCGGGGCAAAGATCATAAACACCACTAAGGCAAATCGCCGATAGGCAGCTTTCTTCTGAGGCGGCATTGGTTGCGCTGTCTGGCCGTCTTCCATCTCGACTTCTTTTATGTCTGCAGGTGTATGGTTTTCAAAACCAGGCATTTGATTTTTCTTTCTTCATTGTCTATTGCCGGCGCCAATATGACGGCCGCTGGTTGCCGCTACACTTACGCTGCCCTAAAATGAGCACGATTTAGCCTCTAATCAAAGAAGAAATAATAATATTGTATTGAATATATGATTGCTTCTGGCACTAACAAGTCATGCGAAGCATTGAGATACGAAACATTCCAACATCTGTATTTGAGGGCAACGCAGGTTGAACGGACCAGGTATGCTGATCAAAGTAAGACTATCATCAATGCTATAAAAAAATGGAGCCCACGAGCGGTAACGAACCACCGACACGCGGATAGTGTTTCAGTATGCGATCTCAATCTTCTGCCTCATGGACGCTTACGGGAAACGCGGCGAACAACTGATCACGATGGTCTTTTCTCTAGATGGTAAAGTTGGCACTAATGTAAACTCACAGAATTACTCTGTTGCAGCAAGATTGCCGGTGGGATGAATTTCACCATTTGGTAGATCGCCGGACATCACTTGCTTATAGGCATGCCAAGTCGCGTGGCCAATGAGCGGTAGTGTGATGATCAGTCCAATTCCGGCTGTGATTAGACCAATTCCAGTGAAAACCACTATTATTGCTGCCCAAAGGATCATGGCGTTGCGATTGTGGGCGACAGCAAAGGCGCTGGTAATAAGTGACGGGAGCAACATTGATTTCCGGTCTAGCATCATTGGCATAGAGAAAGCCCCGACAAAGAAGATGCCGGTGGCAAAAACAAAACCAACAAGGGCAATCGAAATCCCGAAATAAACACCTTCTAAACTGATGGCGCGCATTAAGATGATGCTCCATTCAGGCATAATACCTGGAAAGTTCAGCGCAAATACTGTGAAGGAGAGGCGAAGCCATACCTGAAAAACAAAGGTAAGTGCCACACCAAAGCCAAAAATTCCCAATTTATTGTGGCGCGCCGCCGTAACTGCAGTCAGGAGAGTGACTTTCTCGCCTGCCGCATGACGACGGCTGATCTCGTAAAAGCCGATCCCAACGGCAGGTCCCACAAGAAGAAAACCGCTCAGACTGGGAAGTATCAGATAAGGCCAGCCCAAGAAGTAAAAACCAAAAGATATAATCAGCCCCAAGATAATGAACAAAGCAGCATAGCTGGTACTAATCGCCGAATTGGCTTTCAGATCGGACCAGCCGGCGGCGAGCCATTTCCAGACATCTTCCGTACCCACTTCGCCTACCAAAGCCATCTCCTTAATCAGGAAATTGACATTCTTTGGCCCGTAGTGCGGTTGCGCTTTCTGTTTTTCGTGATTTTGGGGCTCGTTTGTTGTCACTTCTTCCGTGAGTGTGGTTTTTTCTTCGTTCTCCATACATTCATTTCCCAGTGCACGCGGATCAAGGAAGCGTAAAAGCATTGCAAGGTTTAGTAAAGTCCTCTGATATGTCCAAAAGGTACAGAGCATTCTGATTTGTGCATCAAAACTGCCGCTGGAGACTGATTTGTACGAGATTTGCGGATGAGAAAAAATGGTGCCCAGGGGCGGCAACGAACCACCGACACGCGGATAATAAATGGTTGATTGCAGCTGAATTGTCTGGAGCTTTTACGCCGAAGCAGTATTTGAAAGAATACTCGTAATTTCGGGCAAGCACGAGCCGCAATTCGTACCAGCAAATAGTGCTTCGCCGATTTGATCCGTAGTAGCGAGTTGTTTGTTCTCAATTGCGTCGATGATAGTTTTCGCGCCGACGCCAAAGCAAGCGCAGATTAAGGGACCCGTATCTTTCTGGTTCTTGGGCGGCAAGCCTGAAAGAAGGCAGGCGCGATTTTCACTGGAAATGGCGGGTTCAGAAAATAGAGTCTGCAACCAATCGCGTGCGGGCAAGTCTGAAAGATTACTAATGAATATACATTTAATCAATTGATCGTCCACAATCTGGGCTCCCCTGTAATTACCCCGGGCGACATCTTCGAACTCCAGCCAGCTGTTATCGAAAATACTCTTTGGAAAGAGATTTCTGACAAGTTCAGATTTATTGTCATAATGCTGCTCCCCTGCAATTTCATACCGCCAGGAATTGTTCGCGCGGGCCGAAACCCAATATGTTGCTGCATTTGCTTTGTCGCAAAAATTAATATGTGTGCGAGATAAAACAAAGGCTTTCCAGGTCGTAGCAAAACGCCGGATTGCTACTGGTGTGTATTTAAATTCAGGCTGTTTCGAAATAGGGTCTGTCGCTGGACTGACGAGTGCATCGACCAAGCCGTTTGAGGCGTATTGATCATTCCAATGTATGGGAACAAAAATACTGCCCTGCTTTTGGTAAGGTGAGATTGTTGCCCGGGCGACCATTTTCCCCCATAGGGTTTCTAGAGTAATCAACTCACGATCGCGGATTTTAGAAAGCTTGGCATCAATCGGGTGTATTTCGGCGTAGGGCTCAGGTCGATGTGCTGAAAGGATGCCAGATTTACCTGTTCGCGTCATCGTATGCCATTGGTCCCGGATACGCCCAGTATTCAAAATGAGCGGATACTCCGGTGTCGGTAAATGCTCTGGAGGTTGCGGTGAAACCGGGACCAGTACAGCTTTTTTGCCGGGCGTAAAAAAAGCACCGGTACCGAGAAGCCGCGCTGTTCCTTTTGGCTGCTCGTCCGTTACCGGCCATTGTATGGGGGCAAGGTCGTCATATTCTGATTGCGTAAGAGTGCTGAGGCTGCTGATATCAAAATCACGTGTCGCATTGTTTTGATGACCGGAAAGTAGAGCATGCTCGCGGAATATTTCCGCGCTGGATTGGTATTTGAACGCGGACACATGGCCAAGTCGTTTTGCCACTTCGGAAATGATCCACCAATCAGGCTTCGCATTCCGAGGCGCCGGCACGAAGGGGCGTTGTCGGGAGATACGGCGTTCCGAATTGGTGACAGTTCCGTCTTTTTCACCCCAAGCGAGCGCGGGTAAAAGAACATCAGCGAAATCAGCCGTGTCTGTATTTTGTTCGCAGTCAGAAACGACTACCATCTTGCATTTTTTCAATGCTTGCCGAACCCGTGAATTGTTCGGCATGCTGACAGCTGGATTAGTGCCCATAATCCAAATGGCCTTTACATCGCCTGCATAAACTGCGTCAAAGAGGTCAACAGCCGCAAGCCCTGGTTTACAGGCGATTGTTGGGGATTGCCAAAATTTCTGCACTAGCTCACGGTGGTCCGAGTTGTCAATTTCCATATGCGCCGCGAGTTGGTTGGCAAGCCCTCCCACTTCACGACCACCCATCGCATTGGGTTGTCCCGTTAATGAAAACGGCCCCATTCCCGGCCTGCCGATGCGGCCTGTCACCAAATGGCAATTGAGAATGGAATTGACTTTGTCGGTGCCACTGGAGGACTGATTTATCCCTTGCGAATATAACGTCATCGCTTTTTCGGTCTTTTCGAAATAGGCGTAGAATTCCAAAACATCTTTAGCGTCCAAACAACAGACGTTCGCCACAAATTCGACATTTGGTGCAGTAGCCTCCGCCGTTGCGACAGTGGCGTCCAATCCGTCGCAAAATTTATTTGTGAAGTGATCATCAAATTTTTGCTGTTTTTTCAAATGGGTGAGCAATCCATTAAACAGTACTGCATCAGTGCCGGGTTTTATGGGCAGGTGTAAATCTGCACAATCACTGGTCGCCGTTTGACGCGGATCAATGACGATAACTTTCATGTTTGGACGGGTCGTTTTGGCAGCAACAAGCCGCTGATAAAGAACCGGATGGCACCAGGCGGCGTTGGACCCAGTGAGGACAACAAGATCAGCAAGTTCCAAATCCTCATAGCATCCAGGAACTGTATCGGAACCGAAGGCGCGCTTGTGACCGGCAACGCTGGACGACATACAAAGTCGTGAATTTGTATCGATATTGGCGGCGCCGATGAAACCTTTCATCAGCTTGTTGGCAACGTAATAGTCTTCCGTCAACAACTGGCCGGAAACGTAAAAGGCGACGGCATCCGGGCCGTATATGTCGATGATTTCCTGAAATCCGGTCGCGATTTTGTTCAGTGCGGTTTCCCATTCCACGGATTTACGATTGATTTCGGGTGCAAGAAGGCGGCCTTTACGACCCAAAGTGTCCGCCAATGCGGCTCCCTTGGAGCAAAGCAGGCCCTTATTGGCCGGATGCGCCATGTCACCGGATATCTTAAAACCGGCTTCTGTGTCTTTTGATACAGAAATGCCACAACCCACACCGCAATAAGGACAAGTTGTTTTTACAGTTGAGCATTCGGTGTCAGCCATCAATTAATTCCGATGATGCCAGGCTAACGGTGATCGAAAGATGGATGTCGCCATCAATCAATTGAACCGGAAAAGTCTCAACACAACCAACATCAGGCGCCTCTGCTTTGCCATTTTCCAGTTGTATTACCCAGTTATGTAAAGGGCAGGTTACACTATTATCGTGAACAATACCTTGTGACAAAGGCCCTTGTTTATGCGGACATTCATCCAATACTGCAAAAACTTTATCATCGGAGGTACGGAAGATTGCGACCGGTCCTATTGGCAATTCTATGACCCGCGAGCCGAGTGGAAGAATGTCGTCTAACTCGCAAATTTTGACCCATTGATTCATGATTTAACTCACCAACTGCTTTTCAGGTTTCAGAGTTTCGTATTCGCGACTGAATTCCATTTTTGTCACTTGCTCTTTCCACGGATCCGTTTGCGCGTATTTTTGAGATAATAGGAACCGGGTGACATAGGATTTTCGTATATCGTCGCTATCAATTAGTTGCTCCTTGATGCTGTAGAGGCCAACCCGTTCAATCCATGGCGCTGTACGCTCCAGATAATGAGCATCTTCACGATAAAGCTGGATGAAGGCCTGGGCATATTCAAGAACCTCGTCTTCGGTTTTCACTTTGCACAGGAAATCCGTTGCCCGGACTTTGATCCCGCCATTGCCACCGACATGAAGCTCCCATCCAGAATCAACGGCGACAACACCGAAATCTTTGATCGTAGATTCTGCACAATTTCGCGGGCAGCCTGAAACAGCAACTTTAAATTTGTGCGGTGTCCAGGACCCCCAAAGCGCCTTTTCCAGTCGTATGCCGAGATTGGTTGAATCCTGAACGCCAAATCGACACCATTCAGAACCAACACAGGTTTTGACGGTCCGAAGAGCCTTTCCATAGGCATGGCCGGAGACCATTCCTGCCTGGTTAAGATCTGACCAGACGGCAGGCAGGTCTTCTTTATTGACACCGAGCAGGTCAATTCGTTGACCGCCCGTAACCTTTACGCTGGGGATTTTATACTTGTCGGCGACATTCGCAATTGCCCGCAGCTCATTCGGCGTTGTCGTGCCGCCCCACATGCGGGGGATCACCGAAAAAGTACCATCCTTCTGTATATTGGCATGCACCCTTTCGTTGATAAAGCGGGACTGGCCATCGTCCTCGTAGTCTCCGGGCCAGGCGCATAAAAGATAATAGTTCAAGGCGGGCCGGCATTTTGCGCAACCATCTGTTTTTCGCCACTTCAAGAAATGCAGGACGGCTGAGATCGATTTCAGTTCATTTTCAAGGATGGCACGACGTATGTCGTCATGCGTATGATCCGAGCAGGGGCATAACGATTTTTTTTTGGGTGAGCTTGAATAGTCTCCCCCAACAGTTGAAGACAGGATTTGCTCAACCAGTCCTGTACAGGACCCGCAGGAAGCAGAGGCTTTCGTATGGGAGCGCACGTCCTCGAGTGTAAAAAGATTACTGGCTGTGATTGCCTGAACAATGTCACCTTTGCAGACACCGTTGCAGCCGCATATTTCAGCAGAATCCTCAAGATCAACGGCATGCGACTGGCTACCATACCCTGAATCGCCGAGATGTGTTTTGCCGAAAAGCAAGGTATCGCGAAATTCTGAAACATCTGTTTCATCCTGCATCATTTGAAAATACCAGGATCCGTCAACGGTATCGCCATACATGACGCCGCCTTGAATCCGGTCACCTTTCAAAACCAGTTTTTTATAAATACTGCGCCCTGGATCACGAAAAATAATGTCTTCTGTATCGTCATCACCGACGAAATCACCTGCAGAAAACAAGTCGATACCGGTGACTTTCAATTTTGTCGATGTAAGGGAGCCAAGGTACCGCAGAGACCCCTTGCCAACCAAATGATTGGCACAGATCTTTCCTTGCTCAAAAAGGGGGGCAACAAGTCCATAAGTGGACTGCCGATGCTGAACACATTCTCCGACGGCGTAAATCTTGGGATCGTAGGTTTGCATTGTATCGCTCACCACGACCCCGCGTTCACAATGAATACCAGCTTTTTCCGCAAGTGATTTGTTGGGTTTGATGCCGACCGCCATGACAACAATGTCGACCGGAATTTCGCTCCCGTCTTTGAACCTGACGCCAGTGACATGGTCATCACCTAGAATTGCTTCGGTTTCCGCGCCCATCAAAAATGTCAGCTTCTGATCTTCAAGTGATTTTTGTAAAAGCTGACCCGCAGTATTGTCCAATTGACGTTCCATCAAGGTGTCCATCAAGTGGATGACAGTGACTTGCATCCCCTGAATAGCAAGCCCCTTTGCAGCTTCCAGTCCTAAAAGACCGCCACCAATGACAACAGCGTTTCGGTGTTTTTTCGAGGCAGCGAGCATTTGATCAACATCGTGAATGTCTCTGAACGTGATAACGCCAGGAAGATTTGCACCGGGAATAGGTAACATAAAAGGGTCAGATCCTGTCGCTAACAGCAGCCGATCATACGCTGCCACCGATCCGTCATCGGCGATAACCTGATTACGCGTCCGATCAATTTTTGTGACCGTCTTTCCCTTATGCAAGATTATATCATTGTCCGCATACCACTCGTCATCATTGAGCAGGATTTCGTCTATAGTTTTCTCACCGGCCAGAACGGGAGACAGCATGATGCGATTATAATTGCCATGTGGCTCCGAGCCGAAAATGGTGATATCGAACAGGTCGGGATTGATTTTAAGGACTTCCTCAATCGTTCGGACACCCGCCATGCCATTTCCGATTAAAACAAGTTTTGGCTTTTCGAGCTTCGTTGTCATCATATTCATCCTGGACCTGCCAATTCCTTCTCATAAGAGATTTAATTCGAGCTTGAAGCTTTAAAAGCAACAGTTGTGCCAAGCGGTATTTTTTTCGATGAGAAAATGAATTACACTATATTTTTCAATATGTTGTGATATTTTCGCGGAAACCTCTACGCTTTCTGCGGTACGTAAAAGTCGAATTAGCTTTGAAATTGATCTATTTTTTGTGCAGTGCAATAAATTTAGACTAAAAAATAAGCACCCGGCGCATCCCTTTTTTATTACTCACGGATGTAATCCCCCAAAATCAGCCCTTTTTGATACTGGCACGGTGCTTGCCTTAGTGAGACCAATCTTCACCCTAGTCATCACAATAGCACCTGAAGGATGCGTGAAACATGAGCTCGTCGAGCACCAATCGAATAAACCTGTTTTCATTTTCTGGAAAAATGCGGACCCTTCATTTGACCTGGATTGCATTTTTTATCAGTTTTTTAGTCTGGTTCAATCACGCGCCTTTGCTATCTCACATTCGCGACTCATTTGGATTATCGAAGCAGGAAATTGCAACTCTACTCATTTTGAATGTCGCCTTAACGATCCCGGCTAGAATTATCATTGGCATGACAGTTGACAGGTTTGGTCCGCGGATGGTGTATTCTCTTCTGCTGGCGGTCTCGGCTCTCATATGCTTTGTCTTCGCATCCTCAACAAGTTTTGAAATGCTTGCCATAAGTCGGTTTCTTCTTGGTTTTGTTGGTGCCGGTTTTGTCATTGGCATTCGTTTAATCGGAGAATGGTTTCCAGCGAAGCAGGTTGGTGTTGCAGAGGGCATTTATGGCGGATGGGGCAATTTTGGCTCAGCCGCGGCGGCGATGTCGCTGCCTTCAATCACTCTGCTTTTCGGCGGCGAGGATGGATGGCGTTATGCGACAGCGCTGACTGGTGTAATTGCATTGGGATATTCGGTGATTTTCTTTAGACTGGCTCGTGATACTCCTGAAGGGGCGACCTATTTCAAACCCAATAAAAGTGGTGCAATGGAAGTTTCTTCGCGGGGCGATATGGTGCTGTATGCAATCATGAAATTGCCTCTCTTCCTGACGATCGCTTTACTTGCATGGAAATTGGGGCCTAACAACATTGATATACTGTCAGATATGACGGCAGACCTAATATATCTGGGATTGGTAGTCTTATATTTCTATCAGCTATATCACATAGTGAGTGTTAACAGATCAATCCTGAGGGAACCTGCTCCCGAGTTTCAGCGATACAAGTTCAAGCAGATTGCCGTGCTTAATCTGGCATATCTTGTGACTTTTGGGTCGGAATTAGCCGTGGTATCAATGCTCCCCTTATTCTTTATGGATACATTTTCTCTTTCTGGTGTTGAGGCTGGCATACTGGCATCAGCATATGCGTTTATGAATCTCGTATCGCGCCCTGGAGGCGGATTGATGAGTGATCGGTATGGCCGTAAAAAGACCTTGATGATATTTATCGGATTCCTTGCCATTGGATATTTCGGGATGTCCCAAATTACTGCAGATTGGTGGCTGCCAGCTGCTGTTCTTATGGCAATGGGATGTTCCTTTTTCGTCCAGGCAGGCGAGGGCGCCGTTTTCGCGGTTGTGCCATTGGTTAAAAGGCGGATGACGGGGCAGGTCGCTGGTATGGTGGGTGCTTATGGAAATGTAGGAGCGGTATGTTTTCTGACAGTACTTTCATTCGTCTCACCAAAGATATTCTTTTTGGTTATATGCGCGTCGGCAATCTTCACATGGATTGCAATTGCAGTATTTATGGAAGAGCCCGAAGGTGAAATGGCCGAAATATTACCGGATGGCACAGTCGAACTAATTACCGTTAAATAGGTCGGGACAGAAACATGAAAGGGGGTGACGGATGGGAAATACTGCGCGAATAAGTATCTCTCAATGTTCTGAGGCAGGCGCAAAGGACGTAAATGAAGATTCCTTTGGTGTCTTGATCCCTGATGAGCCCCTGCTCACAATCAAAGGTATTGCCATGGTTGTCGCAGACGGGATGAGTGGCAGCAATGCGGCCAAGGAAGCCAGTGAAAGCTGCGTGAAAAGCTTTCTCACGGACTATTATTCAACCCCCGACTCCTGGAGTGTCAAATCATCAGCACATAATATCCTGACAGCCCTTAATCGATGGCTTTACGGTCAGGGTTATGCTCAACATGGATCGAACCGGGGAATGGTGAGCACGTTAAGTGCATTGGTCTTGAAATCTGGTATTGCTCACGTCTTTCACGTCGGTGATACCCGCATAACAAGGTTTCGTGAAGATGTTGTCGAACCGATTACGAATGATCACAGGGTTCCTGGTCGTGGCGATAAAGACTATCTTGGTCGGGCCATGGGCATCGACCTGAACGTTGAAATCGACTATCAAACGATCCTTGTGGAAGCTGGGGACATATTCATTTTTACCACCGATGGCATACATGATTTCGTCTCATCATCCTTCATATCTAAGCGATTTCGAATGCGCGGTGAGAATTTAAATGCTATCGCCCGGGATATTGTGGATGAGGCCCTCAGCAACGATAGCCCGGATAATGTAACCTGCCAGATAGTACGCATAGATGACGTTGGCCATGAAGACATCGATACGCATACCCGTAAGCTTTCGGAACTCCCGTTTCCTCCAGAACTATCATCCGGAATGGTTCTGGATGGTTTTGAAATAATTAGGGATCTCCATGTCAGCAGCCGATCGCAAGTTTATTTAGCAACCTCGCCCCATCAAGGCGTGAAAGTAGCCATAAAAACACCCTCAGTGAACTATGTGGATGATCCAGCTTATCTGGATCATTTTCAGCGGGAGGAATGGGCGGCAAAAAGAATAAATTCGCCTTATGTTGTCAAAATTCACGATGAAAGTAGGCCCAAGACTTTTCTCTACTATGTGATGGAATATGTTGAAGGCCAGACATTACGCCAGTGGATGCGCGATAATCCCGACCGGGAACTGGCCGCAATTCGCGATATTTTGGGCCAGGTTGCAAAAGGTCTGCGCGCTTTTCACCGCAAGGAAATGCTACATCAGGATCTGAAGCCGGAAAATATTATCATCGATATCAACGGTACCATCAAAATTATCGACTTCGGATCGGTGAAAATAGCCGGAATTGAAGAAATTTCCAGCCCAATTATGGACGTGGAACATCCTGGCACGCGAAGCTACAGCGCGCCGGAATTTGTTTCCGAAGACGAAGGAGGGAAAGCTGGAACAAAATATTCCGACCGCTATTCTATAGGGGTGATAGCATATGAAATGTTAACCGGAAAATTGCCGTATGGAGATGGATTTGCAAATCATAGATCACTGAGGAAATTGCAATATAAACCTGCCCGCCGGTATAATCCGAAAATCCCCGATTGGATAGACGGCGCATTGGCGAAATCCGTACATCTGGTGCCGGCTCAACGGTATGACAGCCTTTCAGCCTTTCTCGAAGATTTATCAAACCCAAACCCGAAATTTACATATCAGGATGTCCCTCTGATAGAGCGCGATCCAAAAAATTTCTGGAAATTTGTGGCCTTTGCACTGCTTGCAGCAAATTTATTTCTATTGAACCTACTTTTTGCATAGGCGTGTCAGATCAAGCGTAAATCTGCATTTTCGCCAAAAGACAGGAAAATAACTTCAAGGGGTTATAACGAGACTAAGAGAAATTGAAGGACATCAAAATTTCATGGCATACTGATATTTTCTGGAAAAAATAGTGCCCAGGGGCGGCAACGAACCACCGACACGCGGATACAGAGATCGCATTTCACATACGGATTTGATCAGCTACTCGTATTGCGTTCTCTGTTACTATTCCTTATTTTAGGCTAATCTGCGGGCTCAAAAATAAGAAAAAAGAGGAATTCATGGAGCATCCAATTTTAATGACAGGTGGCGCTTCGGGCGTCGGAGCAGCAACAGCAAAATCGTTAGTGAAAAGAGGACACCGCGTCCTTACGCTGGACTTAAAGAAACCAGACAATGACGATTTGATATATGTTCAATGTGATCTTAGCGATCCAGAGAGTATTGATACGGCCGTTGCCGCATTGGACGGATGTTTTTCTTCGCTGGTTAATATTGCGGGCGTTCCAGTAGGGCGGTCGGGTTCTGATTTGACCATGCGGGTTAATCTGTTCGGGCTTCGCCATCTAACAGAACGTGTCTGGGGTCGCATTGTTGATAACGGAACTGTAGTAAATGTTGCGTCAATTGCAGGAAATAATTGGCGAAAGAGGCGTGATTTTTTGGCGGATGTGTTGCGTACAAATAGCTTTGATGATGGCGTTGATTGGTGGCATCGAAACGAAGAAGCTGTTGGTGTTGATGCTTATACTTTTTCGAAGGAAGCAGTAGTCCTATACACCATGCAAATGGCGGGTAAAGGTCTGGAACGTGGTATTCGTGTCAATGATGTTGGGCCAGGGCCAGTGAAAACACCAATATTTGAAGATTTCTCTAAAGATGCGGGAGCCGAAGCAATGCAAAGCATGATCGATATGGTTGGTCGTGCAGCAGAACCGGAAGATATTGCAGAAGCAATAGTAACTCTTGCCGAAGGCAATATTGGATGGCTCAATGGTCAACATGTCATCGTTGATGGGGGCATGACTGCTGGCTTTTCATCTGGATGGTCGCGATAGGCCGAACAAGTCGGCGTTACATTAAAAAGCCAGATCATTGCATGACAATCTAAACCCTCTGGAATTACCAAATTTTCCATATGTCGTCCATCATTATTGTGGCTTTCGTCCGGAACTAGATACCAATTGATGCCATGCTTCAAGGAGTGTCCGTCGTTTTCTGACGCAGTAAGTTGTCTAAGTAACCCGTATTTTTTGTAGTCACCCACGTCACCAAAGTATCTATTTTGCATGCAATCCAATCGATATGTTGATGCAGCGAATAGTGCAGCCAGTAAATCATGCTCCAACTTCGCCATCTGCGCAATATCTTCTTCCGGGCTATGGAACAGATGCCCTTAGACATCAAATGTCATATTTATTGAAGAATGACCGAGCAGCACAAACAACAGCCAATATCTTAGAATGAGCCCAAAAAATGGTGTCCAAGGGCGGTAACGAACCACCGACTCGCGGACAGAGTGGTTCCGTTCGGCTGAAATATCGGCAGAACAAGGCTAAGCATTGTCATCTAATCTGACACGGCATCGCAAATTATCTCCACTGTTGCTAGGGAATATCTAAAGTGCTGCTGATGGGCTTGGTGTGCGCCTTCTCCTGACTACGAAATTGATGTGTCATCACTCCTAATTCACATGGCAAGCGGTTTTTCTCTGACAATGTCAGTACTAGGTGAAAGCCTTCGAACAAGCACATAGAAGACTGGCGTCAGTATCAGGCCGAAAAAAGTCACGCCTAACATTCCGGAGAAAACCGCCACGCCGATTGCCTGGCGCATTTCGGCACCTGCGCCCGTTGACAGGACTAGAGGCAGCACACCCATAATGAAAGCGAATGAGGTCATTAAAATTGGACGAAGCCGCAAACGGCTTGCCTCGACGGCGGCAGAGATAGCGCTATGGCCCTGCCGCTCCAGTTCGCGAGCAAACTCAACAATCAGAATGGCATTCTTTGACGCCAGTCCCGCCAGAACGAAAAGACTGATCTGTGTGAAGATATTATTGTCGCCCCCGACGATGTAGACGCCGATCAACGCTGCAAGAATGCTCATGGGAACAATCATGATAACGGCAAGCGGCAACGTTAGGCTTTCATATTGGGCCGCCAGAACAAGATAAACCAGGAAAATGCAAAGCGGGAAAATAAACACTGCTGTATTGCCGGATAAAATCTGCTGGTAGGTTAGTTCTGTCCATTCGAACTCCATTCCTGGCGGCAAGGTTTCTTCGAGGATTTTTGTGATTGCAGATTGAGCCTCTCCACTTGAAAATCCCGGCGCAGCGTTACCATTTAAATCTGCTGATCGGAACGCGTTGTAGCGCATGGCGGTATCAGGTCCAAAAGTCTCCGTAACCGTCACGACACTGCCAAGAGGTACAAGTAGTCCTTCTGCGTTACGGGTCTTCAGCCGCAGAATATCATCTGGCGCCGAACGGTAGGGCTTGTCTGCCTGTGCGATCACCTGATAAGTGCGGCCAAACAGGTTGAAGTCATTGACATACAAAGAGCCTAAATAAATCTGCATCGCCCGGAAGACTTCATCAACTGGAATACCAATTTGCAACGCTTTGGTACGGTCAAGATCTATCTGAAGTTGAGGTACATTGACATTGTAGCTGGAGAAAATACCAATTAGTTCAGGTGCCGCCCATGCTTTCCCGAGAACCTGTTTCATCACATTGTCCAGGGTTTTATAGCCACTGTCACTTCTGTCCTGAACCTGAAGTTTGAAGCCGCCGACGGATCCAAGTCCCTGTACCGGAGGAGCTGGGAAAATGGCGATGAACGCTTCTTCTACGCCGCCGTATTTTTGCTGTAGCTTTTGGGCGATGGCAAATCCGGAAAGGGCTGGATCTTTGCGCTCCGAAAAATCATCCAAAGTCACAAACACGATCCCTGCGCTGGTGCTATTTACGAATCCGTTGATAGAAAGGCCAGGGAATGCAACGGCGCTCTTAACACCTGGTTCTTTAAGCGCTATCTCTGACATCTCGCGCATAACGTCTTCCGTCCGATCTAATGTTGCTCCTTGTGGAAGCTGTGCGAAGCTCACCAGATATTGTTTGTCCTGAAGAGGAATGAAGCCAGAAGGTATCATTTGAAACCCCTGATAGGTAAAGCCAAGAAGGACAGCATAGAGGATCATCATTATGGCTTTTCGACCGACGAAAACCTTGACACTTTTGGCATAAATATCGGTGCTTCGATTAAAAAACCGGTTGAACGCCCGGAAAAACCAGCCGAAAATTCCATCTAGAATTTTTGTAAGAAAGTCTTTTGGAGCGTCATGTTTCTTGAGGAGGAGTGCAGATAAAGCTGGGCTTAAGGTCAGGGAGTTGATTGTTGAAATAATAGTTGCAATAGCAATGGTTAGTGCAAATTGCTTGTAGAACTGACCGGTAAGACCGCTGATGAAAGCGATGGGAACAAACACACTGGTGATAACCAGGGATGTGGCGATAATCGGGCCTGTTACTTCCTTCATGGCCGCAATTGTCGCGTCCCGCGGACTTAAGCCGTCGCTGATATTCCGCTCGACATTTTCAACAACGACGATGGCATCATCAACGACGATACCGATTGCCAGGATCAATCCGAACAGAGACAAAACATTTATAGAAAAGCCAAGTAGTAACATAAGTGCGAATGTACCGATAATCGATACCGGGACAGCCAATAGCGGAATAATGGAGGCCCGCCATGTCTGAAGAAAGATGATAACCACAAGTACAACCAATGCGACCGCTTCAAGCAACGTGACAATAACTGATTTGATGGAGTCTTGGACGAAGACGGTGGGGTCGTAGACGATACTGTAATCAACCCCTTCAGGAAAGTTTTGCTTTAGTTCCGACATCGTGGCGCGAACACTGCTGGAAATGTCCAGCGCATTTGACCCCGGTGCCGCAAAAATCGGAATGGCAACAGCAGGCTTGTTGTCCAACAAAGACCGTAATGCATATTGCTGGGCCGCCAGCTCAATGCGGGCTACATCTCCAAGGCGGGTAACGGCCCCATCGGTATCGCGTTTGATGATCACCTTTGAAAATTCCTCGGGTGATTGTAGCCTGCCTTGGACATTCACGGGGAGCTGTACTTGAATTCCGTCGTCATATGGAGCGCCGCCTATTATTCCGGCTGCAACCTGAACATTCTGGCTGCGGATTGCGTTCACCACCTCGCTGGCCGTAAGGTTCCGCTCTGCGACGCGGTCTGGGTTCAACCAGATACGCATGGCGTAGTCGCCAGATCCAAACAAGCGAACTTGGCCTACGCCTTCCAGGCGGGCCAGTCGGTCCTTGACGTTTAATGTGGCGTAGTTTCTTAAATACAGCATGTCATAGCGCTCATTGGGGGAGCGCAAATGCACGACCATAGTCAAGTCTGGAGAGCTTTTGACAACATTAACGCCAAGCTGACGTACAACATCCGGGAGGCGAGGTAATGCCTGGGAAACACGGTTCTGAACTTTTTGCTGTGCAAGATCCGGATCGGTCCCGATTTCGAACGTAACCGTCAAAGAGAGGTTTCCGTCGGTTGTCGCGAGCGAGTTGATATATAGCATTCCTTCAACGCCGTTGATTTGTTCCTCAAGCGGAGTTGCCACCGTTTCTGAAATTTCAGCCGGATTTGCGCCGGGAAACTGTGCCTGAACAACGACCGAAGGCGGGACAACTTCCGGATATTCAGAAATGGGTAGGCGCAGCATCGCGAGTAAGCCGGCAATGAAGATCATGATTGACAGGACGCAGGCAAAGATCGGCCGGTCAATGAAGAATCTTGGAATATTCTGCATCTTAGATACCTATTGTGATGGTTGTCTGGATTGGACTTATAAGCCTTGTAATCTTTGCGATTTAAGACGCATTCGCCGCTATTATTTTTGGCTCGACAAGTGTTCCGGGCCGAATTTTTAGAATGCCTTGAGTGACAACTCTGTCCGCGGGGGACAAGCCCGAGGTTATCACCCGACGCCCGTCTTGGTATGCGCCCAAAGTCACCTGACGATATTCGACTTTGTTGCTGTCGGACAATATATAGACAAATTTTCTTTCTTGATCCGTGCTGATTGCGCTGGGAGGTAACAAGATAAGTTCTTTCTCGCTTGGGGTCCCGATGCGGAGCTTGGCGAACATCCCCGGAAGCAAAGCCCCGTTCGTATTTTTGAAAACAGCCCTGGTCCGGATTGTCCCTGTCTGCGGGTCTATACGGTTGTCAAAGCTATGTACTTGTCCGGAAAGACTGCTGCCATTGGCGAGCAGCAATTCGACTGGGATTGTAGTTCGGTTTTCTTCTAAAAGACGAGTGCTATGCATCTGCGCCAGATACGTTTGTTCGTCGACTTCGAAATCTGCATAGATTTCCTCGGTTGCGACAATTGTCGTCAAAATCGGCGCGTTCGAACCGGAAGAAACAAAATTGCCTTCCGTTATTTCAATGCGACTGACCCGTCCTGAAATCGGCGCTTTGACATAGGCATGATCCAGGGCAATTTCCGCCTGCTCTAGGGCGGCTGCGGTGTTATTTACGCGGCTAATGGCCACGGCCTCCGTGTTTGCTCGTTCATCAAATAAACGCTTAGATATATTTCCCTTGCCGACGAGTTCCTCAGCGCGGACCTTCTCCTTTTTCGCAAGCCGTAGGTTTTGGCGCGCGACACTCAATTCCGCTTTCGCCTGTTTAACGTCAGAACGATAGGTGCGTGGATCTATAACAAATAGCACGTCGCCCTTCGAGACGAACTGCCCATCTTCGAACTGAATTTCAATGATCGAACCGCTGACCTGTGGTCTCAGATCAACTTGATCTATGGCGGTCAGGTGGCCAGAAAATTCGTTCCACAAGCGAACATATTCGGTTTGTACTTGCATCACTTCAAGAGGAAGTGCCTGAGGCAGGGCACTACTCTTGGCCGGGATTGCATCCGCCGACTGAATATCCAAAAGGTAATAACCTCCCACAATGGCGGCGGTTACAAGGCTTATCGCTGCGACGGTCGATTTAAATCGAAATGCCGGGTGCATTTTCTTCTCCATTGCGGGAATTCGCATAAAGGCGTGTATGTTTTTTACTATTTACATACCGATCGGTATGTTATCAAGCGGCATATCGTCTTATAGTGCGCTTCGTCACTATTATATGATAACGAGGGAAATTAAACTGACACCTGTATCGGATTGGATAAGATATCCGTGTCTTTCAGAATACGATATTCCTGCTTCAAGTCGACAATTCTATATATTGCCTCACGAAGATCGGTGCGAACAATTTCCAGACTATTGAAAACGCGACCATAGATCAGCAGCCCTTGGATGTATTGGTGGATAATTCGAGAAATCTGAAGAATATCCGGATCACCGTTCAAGAGCCCATCGCCTTTAAGACCTCGAACGATAGCAACATGATAATTCAGCATTTCATTCGATAATTCCTGAGAACATTGAATAACCCTTTGTTCCCCGGACCCAACTTGTCCGCCCGCGGTGAATATGGGGCAGCCGCTAACTTCAAGGTCATCCGAGAAAGGCTCATTGAGCTGCCTTTCTACGATCATGTCGATCAAATTATGGAGCTGTTCGAGCGATGTGTATTTAGGAGAAATTACGTGGTCTAGCTCCCCTAATGTTTGCTCCCAATAGTAATGCCCGGCCTCGTAGAAGAGGTCAGCCTTACTCTGGAAATGATAATAGAAGGCGCCTTTTGTGACACCTGCTTTACTGCATATGTCATTTATGCCGACTTGGTGGTAATTGCTTTGCCAGATTAACTGAATCGCAGTTTCCAGTAGCTTAGCACGTGTTTCAACTGCAGTGCCCATTTTTCTTCACCCGACTTGTTTGTATCATTACGATATACATACCGACCGGTATTTTCAAGCTCTTTGACTTAAGAGGAAGGTATTCAGAAGTTTCTAGACATAGGTAGGTTAGTTCCTGATGGGCCCAGAAACTCATGGCTACTTCCTCCCACTTGTCAGCTTTGGAACATGCCGGTGCTCTGCCATCTGAAAGCCAATCACGAAAGACCATCAATCGGGAGTAAATTGGATGGCTTGGAAGCATGAATTCTTTTTGCCTAATGATTGCTGCAATATCCATCCAGACATTTGAGCATGTTGTTTGAAAGGAGACGAGTGTTGTTAAAGGAGAAATGGCTGATGTTGTCTCATTCATTTGCGATGTTCGATCTTGTTCAATTTCGCCGGTTTTTCAAAATTAAGATCGTAGGGATTTAAGTTGTTGCCAGATCGATTGAGCAACAATGCCAACATCTCTATCTCGCTTGCGAATTTGAAACAAATGTGATTGGCGCGGTGGATAGTCTTCGACGTTCAGCGCTACCAGCTCTCCACGTTCAAGTTCCTTTTCAATCATGTGTGTTGGCATGCCGCCCCAGCCCATTTTCGCGATTAGTATTTCCTTCTTCGCAGCGAAATCCGATACGGTCCAGCGCAGGCCACCTGGGAGCAAATCTCTGCTTTGCGCAAATGCGCCACTGCTGCTGTCAGCGACAACAACCTGAGTGTAGCTTTGCATCTCACTGACGGTTTTCATATGCGAACTTTGCGCGGGTTCAAAATCTGGATGAGCAACAGGGAGAATGATTACTTCAGCAAATGGAATTGCTTCCACCTGTTCGACAGGAACGCCGTCCATGGTGGCGATGATAATATCGGCTTCCTGACGTAACAGCCGCTCAAGCGGGCCGCCCATGCTCTCTCCCGATAAGCGGATATGAGTTGCCGGATACTCAGCAGTAAGCGCCCCAACAATTTCCAGGAGTGGTTTCAAGGGGTAGGTTGCCGTAACAGCTAGGAAGACCTGTGCTTCCTGCTTGGCGCTTAGATTCTTTGCCGTGCTACCGAGCTCTTGCATCTGCTGCATCACCCGCGTTGCCTGCCGATAGAATACTTCGCCTGCAGCGGTTAGCTTTGGTCTGTATTCTTCACGCGATAGCAGAACGATATCAATCTCGGTCTCAAGTTTCTTAAGCATGTGACTGACAGCAGATTGGGATTTGTTCAGCCTGTCAGCCGCACCCCGAAAGGTCCCCTCTGTGACAATCGCGTGCAGCACGACTAATTGCTCATACGTCATAAAGTTCCTACATAGCGTCAAGATATAATGATCTAATTATTAGATCATTAATATGAATAATCAATATTATCAATGAAACATCATAGCGACTACATATTTTCAAGTCGATGTTGAACTCACTTAGAAAAGGAAAAATCAATGAAGCTGTTTTACAAACCCGGAGCTTGCTCGCTCGCGACACACATCATATTGCACGAAGTTGGTGCAACGTTCGAATTAGACGAAGTTGACACCGAAGCGGGTCAGACCAAATCGGATCTGGATTATAAAAAGATCAATCCCAAAGGCTATGTCCCTGCATTAGAACTCGTGTCCGGTGAGATACTTACTGAGGGCGCTTCAATTCTCCAGTATATTGCAGATCAAAACCCGCAAAGTGGATTGACGCCAGCAGCTGAAACAATTGCTCGCGCCCGCCTTCAGGAATACCTCAACTATACCGGTTCAGAATTGCACAAGGCTTTCGGCCCATATTTTTCAAATTCCGCATCCAATGAAGACAAGGAGGAAGCAGGTTTAAACGTCGCAAAGAAATTTGATTATCTCAATGGGCTTTTAAGCGACGGTAGAACCTATCTTTTAGGCGACAAATTCTCGGTCGCGGATGCCTATCTTTTTGTTGTCAGTAATTGGTCAAATTTTGTCGGAATTGATCTAAAGAAATGGCCCAATGTAGCAGTCTTTGTTGAGCGTGTGGCAAAGCGCCCGGCCACACAGGCTGCAATGACAGCGGAAGGGTTGCTCTGATGGATAATTCAAATGCATTCGCAGAGGTCACTGAAATCATGCAGGGGTATTTTGACGGCCTCTACCATGCTGACACCGTGCAGCTTGCGACCGTATTTCACCCGGACGCACGCTATGTGAACATGATCGAAGGCGACTATATGAATAAATCGCTCGCAGAGTATTTTGAAATGGTGGATCGGCGAACCTCACCCGCAAGTAAGGGTGAGCCGCGTGATGATCGCATCTTCTCGATCGAGTTCGGTGGATCGCGCATGGCTTTCGTTCGGGCGTCCATGACGATGATGCTGTGCGAATATCTCGATTTTCTGACATTGACCCGTGACCATAACGGATGGCGGATCATGACAAAAATATTCACCTATATTCCACAAATACAGGAGGCTTGAATGCCCTACGTAAACATTAAGGTCACTAAAGAAGGAGGGCCTGACGGTACAGGCCCATCCCCGGAACAAAAAGCTGAACTTATCAAGGGGACAACTGATCTTCTGGCGCGGGTATTAAACAAAGACCCGTCAGCCACGTTCGTCGTCATTGATGAAGTCGGCCTTGAGGACTGGGGGATTGGCGGGTTGACCGTTCCTGAATATCGCAAGCAGCAATCCAAACATGTTGTCAAATGAACCTCGTAGGAGAGTACTTTACGTTGAGCTAGTCTTCTTCGATGAACAAGATCTCTTTTCAATGTCATCGCTTCTCGCCCCACATCAGGCAAGGCATAGGTAAGCAAAATTTCAAATGTATTAATAAAAAGGGTGCCCAGGGGCGGTAACGATCCACCGACACACGGATACAAAAGTCGCTTTTCGGCTCGATATGATGATTAAAGTTGCCTTTGTAAGATCGCAGCGTTGCTCGTTCCAGACCATTTAGACGACACCGCTTTAACCAGATTTCAGTCAGCTGTCGACAAAACCTTTGGCTACATAAGATAACCCGAAATGCATATTTATATTTCGCTTTCTCAAACTGTTCGAAATTCCTAGACCACTTATCCATTTATTTGCCGTTTCGTATTTCCCAATGAAAATATTGTTTTAATTGAATTAAATCTGACAAGCTGGTGAGTTTGCAATAGTATATTATACATAAATTATATTCATATTTCTTACACTGGGGGTTTGAAATCCATGCATGTAGATTTAGCACTCTCTTCATCACGTTTGCCTGATCGACGACTTCAGGATATGACCCGCGACATATGCGTGCAGCTTAATCAAGAACAGGATATGGCGGCCGAAATCCCGACCGCACCGGGAGAATCCGGCTCTAAAGGCGACATGGTGACACTTGGTACCTTGGCCTTGACTTTTATGAGCAGTGGTGCGGCCGTCGCCTTGTTTGAAGTGGCCAAGGCCTATTTTGAGCGAGACAAGAGCTTGGTCCTCAAAATGAAAAATGAGCAGGGTCAGGAGTTTGAGGTGACAGCGGACAATCTGTCCTCTGGGCAAATCGACGAAACCCTCAAAATGGCCAAGCAGTTTATTCACTAGGAGGGCGTAGAAAAGGCCTGTACACATGAGCGGAAAAAGACACGCCATTCTAGTTGCCACCAGTGACTTTCCCGAAGATGACTCACTGACCAACCTACGTTGTCCCCTGCAGGATGTGGAAACGTTGGGTGAGGCCCTCGGTGCTGATAATCATGGGGGGTTTGAACATGTTCATATACTCAAGAACGAACCTCATTATGAAATTCTCAAAAAAGTAAACCGAGTGATCAAAGCGGCGGACCGGGAAGATATGGTAGTGTTCTTCTATTCAGGGCATGGCAAGCTCGATGAAGCTGGACGGCTGTATTTGGCGACGACCAATACCTCGGTTGATGTGTTGGAGGCAACATCAGTGCCGGTGTCGCAGATCAAGGATTATTTCGATGTTTCGGCAGCGAACCAGTTGGCAATCATCCTTGACTGCTGCTATAGCGGCGCCATTGAAAAATCCTTCACCAAGGGAACGGTCGATGAACAGCTCAACCTGATGTCCGGCGGCAAGGGTACCTATGTGCTGACCGCCTCCACCGGCTTGCAGACAGCGAAGGAAAACGAGGGAGACGATCTCAGCGTTTTCACCAAGCATTTGGTCAACGGAATCCTCAGCGGCGATGCTGATACAGATCAAAACGGCGTCATTACCCTCAACGAATTGTATAGATATACGTTTAAGGAGGTGCAGAAGGACAGTCACCAGAAGCCAATGAAGTGGGATCTCAATGTAGAGGGAGAGCTGATTATCGCCCGCAGCGGCAAGAGCCACTGGAAAAAACGCCGGGATGTGGTGCAGGAGAAACTTTTGGCCATGGGCGCGGCGCGAACTTTGCCCAATTCAATTCTAACAGCGGCGCTTTCACTGTCAGAAAAAGCGCCGGGAGAAATTAAACCCCACGAAAAGAAACACTATGCCTTGCTTGCCTGCTTTGCCGACGAAGACATGCGCTCGGGTGGGTTTACCGAAGCATGGCTGGCCGTAAAACAGCCGCCAGAACCACAGTTAAATACATCAGAACTAGAATGGTCTACCAAACCTGCGTTGAAGCCTGCCCTTCAGGAAACAACTACTACTGCAGCGAAGAAGCAACCGGCTCAAGTGTCACTGAAGGTGGATAAAAAGCACGAAAAGAAGGAAAATCTAATTTGCTTTGCCGTCGCTATCGCTGGTTTTTTGATCATATTTCTGTTTTCCAAC
Source organism: Sneathiella marina (assembly GCF_023746535.1). Lineage (GTDB taxonomy): Bacteria > Pseudomonadota > Alphaproteobacteria > Sneathiellales > Sneathiellaceae > Sneathiella > Sneathiella marina. The sequence goes on from NZ_CP098747.1 coordinate 731,809, forward strand.
GAGGCAATTGATGGATCCGAGGACATGGAAGCTATCGTCGTAGCTATGTTTTTGGGAGTATGTGTCGCTGTCGCCGGATTATTTTTCACTTATCGAAAACGCAAATCTCGACTACCTTTCACTGCCAAAATTCAGTATTGGGGATGGGGCATTTTCTACGTAATGAGTTTGATCGTTATGATTGAGGAATTGCCTCAGTAACTTCCTTTCGTTACATAACTTCGTAGGGTCCTATCTCAGTTCACAATTTTTGATGCATTCTCTATAATTGGAGTGACAAATAGTTTTTGCACTATTGCGAACAGCGCAGGAATTAGAATAGTGATAGCTAACATCGTGCCGATGCTCGTTGTAAAAGGCCAATCTGGGATTGCGCATATTCTATTATGAATGTCAGAAAGTGAGGATGTTTGCTGGAATAGGGTATTCGTCTCCTATTTGTCTGTCGTCATGCAATTGGAACACAGAGCGGTCTGATCTAAGGGAGGATCCGGTTCGTCAAATTCAAGTTATTATGCGATACATTTGCGGGATGATCTTCCCGACAGATAGTTCACAGATTATTCCGATCACATAGGTTACACAATGAGCGCTTTGCGAAGGAGTGTGAAGTGCCATGGAAGGAATGTTTCCCATGTCTTGGGTACAATTTGTAACCTATGTCTCCGGGTCGACTAAGAAAAAATGGTGCCCAGGGGCGGATTCGAACCACCGACACGCGGATTTTCAGTCCGCTGCTCTACCAACTGAGCTACCTGGGCACGCCGCAGATGATGCGATTGCATCCATGCGAAGCAGCAGCGTTATAGAAGAAATATAAAGGGCTGTCCAGACTTGTTCGCGTAAATAGACGGAAAAAGAAATCAACAATATTTTGCCTGTTTAATTGGCTCAGGATACGGAGAATATTGGGCTCTTTGTTTGGCCCGATATCCTCCTTTAGAAGCAGCTGATGTGTCGATTTTGATAATAGTGCGATCTGTACGCGGCCTTGGAGCTGAAACAAACTGATGGATCCCAGACCCTTTATTCTTCATTATGATCATTTGCGGGAATTGTTTCTTCGCCCGGAATAACATAACTTTCATTGAACCATTTCCCAAGATCCAGTTGCTTGCACCTGGCGGAGCAAAAAGGGCGAAATTCAAATACCGTTGGTTTCGAGCATTGGGGGCAGAGTTTTTTTGGTTGGTTTTCCTCAGTCATAGTGGGCTTAGCCTAGTTGATAACTATTGTTAGGTAAATCAGCATTTTCGGTGATTGCCAGAGGGCGTGACAAATAATTTTCAATCAGCACTTTGTGCTGCAAAAGATGTTGAGAAAGAGCTCTTCCAGCGTCAATTCTAATGGCTTTCCCATCGCGTGAAGCGATGTCTTGTTGCAGAGTTCTGACAAGATCCGAAAGGCTGGTCATTGTTGCATCTTGCCGCCCTGTCCCTGCACAATGTGCGCATGATGCCGTCAGAATATTCTGTAAGGATTTGCGGGTTCGCTTCCGCGTTACTTGCATTAACCCTAGTTCCGTCATCCCTATCAAGCGAGTCTGAATGGGGTCGCTTTTGAATATTTTCTTCAAACAATCAGAAACTTTTTGAACGTCACCAGCGCCATTCATCTGAATAAAGTCAATAATGATTATCCCGGACGAATTACGCAATCGAATTTGCCGGGCAATTTCACTTGCAGCTTCCAGGTTACTGGATAAAGCGACAGAATTGATTCCCTTCGCTTTTATTGCAGAAGATGAATTTACATCCACAATGAGAAGGGCTTCCGTTTGATCGAAGGAGAGACTAACGCCGGAATCAAGGTCAACACGCCGTTGGGATGCTCGTTCTATTTCTTCTTCGATACCATATTCTTCAAAAAGGGAAGTAGGCTTATTCCAGAGTGTAAGGTTCGATTTCATGTTGGGTGCCGCCTGCTCGAGATAGGTTTCACATATTCGAAAGGCATTTGCGGAGTTGACCACGACATTGAGGTTGTCAGATAGAAAACCGGTTAAAACAGCCGAAGTAGGTGTTTTTTCAGTGGGAAATTTCCCAGGTTTTGAGGCTTTAGATTGGAATTGCTGAATTTCTGACCATTGGTCACTTAAAAAGGCCGCTTCGTTGGATACTTGTTCGTCGCTGGCAAGTTTTGCGGACGTACGAATTGTGAGTCCGCCGGTTTTAAGATGCTTTTGGGCGGCTGCCCTTATCCGCTCTTTATCTGTATCTTCACGAATTTTTCTTGAAAAAGTTATGCCATTCCCTAAAGGTTGGTAAATCAAATTAACGCCTTTAAAAGTAAAACGGCAGGTAAGCTGGACATTCTTCTCCCACAGTTCATCTTTGCTCACTTGTACTAACAACTTTTGCCCTTCATGTGTAACTTGAGCAATAGGCTTTCCCTTATTCTCGATATCGCGCGCTTGCAGGAAACCATGCTTTTGTCCGCCAAGATCAACGAACGCAACATCCAGATCGTGTAGGATTTTGCTTATCCGGCCAAAATAGAAATCTCCGACGGTTGAAATATCACCGGCTCTTTCAATCCGAAGATCGATGACAACATCTTCGCGCAATAAAGCTGCGCGGGATTCAAATAGACCTTCTTCTATAAGAAGTGTATTACGCATTATTCCCGAGACGTCCAGATATCGAAACCGTTGCCAATGAGCATATTACTCACTTCAAAAAGAGGAAGTCCAACAACGTTACTATAGGACCCCTGAATGGATCGCACAAAGGAAGCCGCTCGGCCCTGAATAGCGTATCCACCGGCTTTTCCGCGCCATTCTTCTGTTTGAATGTAAGAGCGGAGCTCATGCTCACTCAGGGCTTTAAAAACTACCGAACTGGATACGAGACGCGATATGGTTGTTTCGTTGGGCATAGCTAGTGTGACACCGGTATGGACCTGATGGCGACGACCGGAGAGTAGCTTCAAGAAGCTGTATGCTTCCTCTTCATTCTCAGCTTTATTGAGGGCGCGGCGACCAACTGCAACAACCGTATCTGCAGCAAGAAGAAACTTGCCGCCAAATTGAGGAAACACAGCATGTGCTTTTTCTTGCGAAAGTCTTTTTGCAGTATCGCGCGGCAGTTCGTCTTTATGAGCTGCTTCATCTATGTCAGCGGGGCTGACGATGTCTGGTATGACACCAATTTGTTTCAGGAGTGATAGGCGTCGTGGAGAGGCAGAAGCAAGAACAAGAGAAGGGGTGGGCAATGTGGCCGATGTGGAATCTTTGTTTGCAATTGAAGTATGTGCTGCAAACGCCTCTTTTCTGTCAGCCATGGATGATCACCCTTACTTATAGCGGAAAGTGATCCGGCCTTTCGTCAAGTCGTAAGGTGTCATTTCTACGGTTACTTTGTCACCCGCAAGTACGCGAATACGATGTTTACGCATCTTGCCTGCGGTATGGGCAAGGACTTCGTGATCATTCTCTAAAATTACACGGAACATAGCATTCGGTAGTAATTCCGTCACAGTACCATCAAACTCTAGTAGTTCTTCTTTAGCCATAAACTTCCAATCCAGTTACTTTGGTTGGGTGCAAAATAAGGGGGGCAGGCGATTAAATGCAAGCATTTCCTGCAAGTAGTGTGAAAGATTTCTCGAAAATGGCCTAAATCTACCGACAATCGTCACAGTTAGCCGGCTAATTTTATACTTTTGGCGCAGGAGCAGTTCTAAATCGTGCTTTGATCTTTTCATAAAGATCATCGCGCACATGCCGAAAAGCATTCAGTTGCATTTCACGATTTCCTTCCATGAGTGATGGATCAACCGTATTCCAAAACTCCGTTTCACTTGCTGTCGTCCGGGTAAGCTCCTGTGCTTTCGCATGTGCTTCTGCTGATAAGGAAATAATTAAGTCGAATGAGCTGTCTTCCAAGTCCTCGAAATTCTTGGCAACATGATTTCCACCATCCAAGCCAATTTCATCGAGAACTTCTACAGCAAAACCATCAACATCTTTGGCGAGAACGCCGGCACTATCCACATAAACTGCGTGCCCATAAAGACTCTTCATAATGACCTCTGCCATCACCGATCGAATACTATTATGGGTGCAGGCAAATAGAACGCTGCCTGGCAGCCCATCGGAAAACGGACGATCACTCATAAGCTGTTGATCGTCCTGAGTTCAGAGGTCAATACGGCAGCCATATTCACCTCTCTATCCTCGAATATGCAGGACGCACATTAGTGTAAACAGACGCCGAGCAGTATCAAAATCGGTTTCGGCCTTCTCTTTCAACCGCTCTTGGAGAAGCTCTGACCCATCATTATGGAGGCCGCGCCGCCCCATATCAATTGCTTCGATTTTGGAAGGAGAGGCGGTTTTAATGGCTTCGAAATATGTTTCGCATACATGGAAATAATCTTTGATGATACGGCGAAAAGAAATGACAGGCAGTGGTATGCGGACAAGTTCCGTTTGATCATCTTCTGTCCTGATATCAAAGATCAATCGATTATCTTCAATGCTGAGATGCAGGGAATAAGGCCCATCTTCTTCAAATCCGGTCACAATGAAGGAATTCCCATCGAGAATATCGAAAATCGCAACTTTACGTTCATGCTCGATATCGGCGTTACGACGAACGACTGTCTTTTCATCCAGTTCTATTTTCGCGATATGTTGATTTTCGGCCATGGGCGTTTTCAGCACTTTCGTAATCTCAGTCTGGTATATTCAGCCGAATACCAACGGAAAGAGCATGTGCATCCAGGCCTTCGGCTTTGGCCAGCTTAACGGCAGCGGGGCCAATTTTACCAAGACTTTCTGCATCAAGCCGTAATAATGATGTGCGTTTTACAAAATCCAAAGTCGACAACCCAGATGAAAAACGTGCCGTACGAGAGGTTGGAAGCACATGATTGGGCCCGGCGACATAATCTCCAATAGCTTCGGGCGTATATCGACCTAGGAAGATTGCACCAGCATTGCGAACCTGATTTGCCATGGCATCTGCATCGTCAACGCATAGTTCCAAATGCTCGGGTGCCAACTGATCCACTAACGATGGCGCTTCAGATAAATTATCGACGAGAATTATCGCACCGAATGTAGTCCAACTGGAGGAAGCAATATCCGATCGTGGCAAAGTGGTGAGGTGAAGAGAAATTGCTCTTTCAACTTCAGCAGCGAATAATTCGTCATCGGTTATGAGAATGCTTTGGGCTACAGGATCGTGCTCAGCCTGGCTTAACAGGTCTGCAGCGATCCACGCCGGATCGTTCTGATTGTCCGCAACCACCAGTATTTCCGATGGGCCGGCAATCATATCTATTCCAACAGTACCGAAAACGTGACGTTTTGCGCTAGCTACATAGGCATTACCCGGACCTACAATTTTGTCGACGGCTGGTATAGTCGGTGTTCCATAGGCAAGGGCTCCTATCGCTTGCGCTCCACCAATTCTATATATCTCATCAACGCCAACTAAATCAGCTGCCGCTAAAACCAAGGGATTAATGACGCCATCAGGCATCGGAACAACCATCACCAAGCGAGCGGCTCCGGCTACTCTCGCCGGTATGGCATTCATTAATACTGAAGAAGGATATGTGGCTAATCCGCCTGGTACATACAACCCGACATTTTCAATTGGCGTCCAACGATAACCGAGTTCAACTCCATCGTGATCGACAAAGGAATAATCATCCGGTAATTGTACTTTATGATATGCCTCGATCCGTGCAGCCGCGATGTTAAGTGCTTCTAATGTTTCCGTTTCACACTCATTGACTGCGTTTGCAATTTCAGATTTCGTAATTCTTAAACTAGCGGCATCGTGAAGCGTCAAGCGGTCATATTTATTGGTGTATTCAAGCACCGCGTCGTCTCCGCGAACCTGAACCTGTGACAAAATCTCTGCTGCGACAGCGCTTACGTCTGATTCTGTATCCCTTTTTTGATGGAGTAAGGCTGAAAACTGAGAATCAAAGTCAGAGTCTGCTGTACTTAGTTTAACTGGCATCAATGGCCTCCCGGAATTTCTCAACCCATCCATTCAACTCGATGGAGCGGGTTTTAAGCGCCGCTCTGTTCACAACAAGTCGAGAGGTTATATCGAGAATTTTCTCAACTTCCACAAGACCATTTGCACGCAAAGTCGCACCCGACGAAACAAGATCAACGATACGGCGGCAAAGACCTAAGCTAGGGGCGAGCTCCATTGCGCCTGACAGTTTAATGCATTCGGCCTGGATGCCTGCTGCAGCAAAATACTTATGTGTTAAATTTGGATATTTTGTTGCAATACGTACATGACTCCAATGGGAGGGATCACTGTCATCTTCCAAATTTTCAGGCTGGGCAACTGCGATATAGCAATGCCCAATATCCAGATCAACTGGTGCATATATTTCAGGGTAATCAAATTCCAACAAAACATCGTTGCCAGCGACACCAAGCTGCGCTGCTCCAAAGGCGACGAAGGTCGCCACGTCGAACGAACGCACACGGATGATGGAAATATTTGGATGATTGGTGCGAAACTGCAAAAGGCGGCTTTCCGGGTCATCGAACGCCGCTTCTGGTTCAATCCCGACGCTTCGTATCAGCGGCATAACTTCTTTTAATATTCGCCCTTTTGGCAAGGCAATAACCAACTCATCGCTTGACGACACTTTGTGGCTCCATTTTATATCGATACCAAATAAATATTGGATTTTAGTTCGGATTAAGTGAGGGGTATATCATCCTCATGTATGGGTTTATGTTTCGTAGGCCAAGCTTCACCCGTATCTGTCAGTGTGACATTGACGCATTCAACGTCCATCGAAACTGCACCACCTCCGGCGAAGTTAAGGCGTATTTCGGCTGAGGTACTGCCATTTTCAGTGAACCCTACGGTCAACAATTCCAGTATTTCCTTGGGGAAATCCTGAGATATGCCGTGCGATCTGACAGAAAGGACATCCGAAAAGAGAAGCCCGGATCGAATTCGCGATTGTAGTTCAGAATCAAGGGGTTTTCTCGTAACCTCTTCCCACATGAACCGGGATCCCATCAATGTAAATGACCTTTGAGCTCGCAAAAAGCTCATTTCACCTGGACTGGTGATTGTCCCCTCCAAAGCAGCCGAAAGGATGCCAAGCTCGTCAGCATCGGTGGCTATAAGTTTCAGGCCATTAGGCATAATTCAGATCCCATAATAGGAATACAATTCAGATTCCGGCGATCCGTTCTATATCGGCGCCGCATGCAGCCAACTTCTCTTCCAGTCGTTCATATCCGCGATCTAGATGATATACACGATTGATAACGGTTTCTCCAGTCGCTGCCAAGCCCGCAAGCACCAAAGAGACAGATGCTCTAAGATCTGTAGCCATAACGGGCGCACCAACCAGGTTTTCTACACCTCGGACAAGGGCTGAATGACCATGGACAGTAATATTGGCGCCAAGGCGTGCCAATTCAGGAACATGCATAAAGCGATTCTCAAAAATTGTTTCTGTTATCATGGCCGCGCCATCCGCGACAGTCATTAGTGCCATCATTTGGGCCTGCATATCCGTGGGGTAACCGGGGTAAGGCAACGTCATTATGTCGACACCATTTAGAACCGCCGTATTGCGTGATACAATTAGACCTGACTCCGTTGGCACAACATCTGCCCCAGCTTCTATCAAAACGTCGATAACTGACTTAATAAGATCGCTATCCGTATTTGTTAATTCAATTTCTCCGCCGGTAATTGCTGCGGCGATGGCGTAAGTTCCCGTTTCAATTCGATCCGGCATTACCCGGTAATTGGTTCCTTTCAAGGATTCAACACCGGTTATTACCAGCCTATCTGTCCCATCACCCTCAATTTGGGCACCCATTTGACGGAGTAGGTGGATGAGATCCAATATTTCCGGCTCCCGCGCGGCGTTCTCCAAGACCGTTTGACCTTTCGCCAAGCATGCGGCCATAAGCAGGTTTTCTGTCGCGCCAACAGAGGCTGTTTCAAATCGTATATCAGCGCCTTTCAATCCGTCCGGCGCTACAGCTTCCATATAACCGCCGACAATCTCAATTTCCGCACCCATTAATTCTAATCCGTCGATGTGAAGGTTCATTGGGCGCGTTCCAATTGCGCAGCCTCCAGGTAAGGAAACGCGTGCCTTTCCAACCCGGGCGAGTAGGGGGCCCATGACAAGAGCTCCTGCGCGCATTTTCCGCACGATGTCATATGGGGCTTCGGCATTAGTTATTTCATTTGCCGTAATCGATAGGGACCTGCCAACGCTACAGCCTTCTTCAGTGCTCCGGCCATTCATAACGGCAGTTGCCCCGTGTTGGCATAACAAGTTGATTAATGTGGAGATATCAGCCACATGCGGTAAGTTTGACAAAGTCAGAGTTTCTTCAGTCAGAAGACTTGCGACCATTAAAGGTAATGCGGCATTTTTTGCACCGCTGATTTCGATTTTGCCATAGAGCGGTTTTCCGCCACGTATTCGAATGCTATCCATGAAAATACAATCCAATCCTTCTTGCCATACCTTATTCAACCCCTAGGAGAGAAGCAAGCAAGCTCTTTATCGCCAAAATATGGGTTTATTAGACCATTTTTGTGGCAAGGGAAAGGAAATGGCACATTCTAGTTGTAAAATGTTTGTTTGAGGCGCTATTAGCTCTGAAAATCGTTAATAATATGAATTTTGTTCTAAGTAATCAGAGTTTTGGTAAAGTTACGCCTTCCTGCCCCATATATTTGCCTGCCCGATCACGATAGGATGTTTCGCATGGCTCGTTACCTTTCAGAAACAGGAATTGGCAAGCACCTTCATTGGCATAGATTTTTGCAGGAAGGGGTGTCGTGTTAGAGAATTCCAGCGTTACATGTCCCTCCCATTCCGGTTCCAGGGGTGTAACATTAACAATTATACCGCATCGGGCATAAGTGGATTTTCCCAGGCAAATGACCAAAACATCACGGGGGATACGAAAATATTCGACTGTGCGGGCTAGAACAAATGAATTTGGTGGAATGACACAAACATCGGTTTTTCTATCTACAAAACTATCATTGGAAAAAGCTTTGGGATCGACGGTTGCCGAATCAATATTCGTAAAAATTTTAAATTCATCAGAGACCCGGGCATCATATCCATATGAGGACAGTCCGTAAGATATGGTTCCTTCGCGCTTTTGGCTTTCAACGAAAGGCTCAATCATCCCTGTTTCCTGCGCTGCTGACCTGATCCATTTATCTGACAGGATGGACATATTTATACTCTCCGTTGGAACACTATCATTGGATCGGCATACTACAGTCTGAAAAGCTGAGGGCCAAGGGTAAATAAGGCCTGATCTAATCGGTAAGCCGATCTTTGTTCTTGATAGCGTCAGGTGCCTCTTCTCCACGTTGGCGCTGCAGAGATTTTCGTTTTCTTAGATTGCCTCGCAGCTGATTTGCCAGGCGCGCTGCTTTTTCGGCTTGAAGTTTTTCCTTATTGTTTTTTGGGCTTTTGCCGTCGGTGGTCATTAGCGTTTTTCTATCACGAAGGAATTGGATAATAGCTCTTAATTAAACATTTAAACTGATTTAGGCAATCCGTAGAAGAGGTTGAAGCTCGTAGGATTGGCTTACGGACATGACCAAAATCATAATGGCGCACGACTACAGCCAATTTCCTGAAGATCCCAGAGACGCTGTCGACGTATTTCCTGCCAAGAAAGCCATTGAAAATTCTGGACTATTTTCCAAACTAGAATGCGCTAACTTCTTCGCTGCAAGTAGCTATGGACCAAATTTACCCGAAAGTGTTCTGGTTTCAGACTAATTTAATACAATTAATTCATATTATTTATTATTAAACCAAAGTTTGGGCGGGTTTCCAGCAACTTCGGGTTTCGTTATTTTCGGAGTTTGCGTAACGTAATTTTCTCACGAAACTTCAGTTAGCTGTTTGTCCATCCCATTGAGTAGTTACAGAAAAATATTGCTATGGACAAATTCTTGCCTCCCTTGTTTCCCTGTGAATTTCTGGAAACCTTGGTCGTTGAAATCAACGGTTCAACAATTAAACTCTCTGAACAATTCGAGACTTTGAGGGCTGTCGTGGATGAATTTTTCATCAAAATTCGTGACACTTAAAAGAAAGTATATGGTATGCGACTCTCTCAAAAAGCACTGTTTTTGACTTTATTGATTCTAGCCGCAATAGTTGGTGCAGTAGTTAGTTTTTATTATTACCAGTACGGGAAATCCTCATATGTCGAGCGCAAAACCGAAGAAAAAGGAACTGTTCTACAACTGATTACAGCTTTCGTGTCCACCTACGGTGAGCATCGCATTCAAAACGAAAATTACCCGATGCCTGTTCCGGCAGAATTTAGAGCTGTTGCACTTAACAGCTTCAATAATGCACGCCAAAGGCAAGACACCGTTCAAGTAGAGATGATTGGCATTCCGGGTTTGGAGATAGCCAATTCTGCCAAAGATGATCACAGCAAGAAAATTGTGCAACAAATGGCTGTTGAAAACTCATTGCCGATATGGTCAGGTTTCTTGAGAAGTGATGGTCCGAAGATATTTAGAACAATTAAACCTGTTTTCGCTGATAAAAACAGCTGCGTTACATGTCATAATTCTATCCAAAAGGGGACCAAGACATGGAAGTTAGGCGATCTGATAGGGGCCTATGTTCTGGATGTGTCCGCCGCAAATTTCTTTGCAGATCTACGACGTGAATCGCTAATTCTTGGCATTATAAGCTTTCTTCTAACTACAACGTTTGGTGTTGTTTTGCTTTCGTTCCAGGCTAGAATTGCAAAAGCACGCGAGCAAGTTGAGCGAGAAATTGAGCGTCAAAAGTATGAAGAACGAGCTCGTCATGCTGCAGAAGCCGCGGAACGTGCCAAGTCCGCGTTTCTTGCAAACATGAGCCATGAATTGCGCACACCCTTAAACGCGGTCATCGGTTTCTCAGAGATTTTCATGGACGAGATTTTAGGGAAGTTGGGCAATCCCAAATACCGCGAATATGCGGCTGATATTAATGAAGCGGGGAAACATTTGCTTGCCCTTATCAATGACATTCTGGACTTGTCTAAGGTCGAATCCGGTTCAGAGAAACTCGAAGAAGATAAGATAGAAGTTGTGGAGATCATTCGATCCGCCGTGAAACTGGTGGAGCACCGCGCTGGCCAGGACGTGGTCAAGATCAAACTGAAGCTTCAGGATCCGTTATTGGCGCTGTGGGCCGATGAACGCAGGCTGAAGCAAATCCTGGTCAACATTCTCTCCAACGCAATCAAATTTACCGATGCCGGTGGTGAGGTCACTCTCAGCGTTAGCTGTCAGGGCAACAGAGGCTACGTATTCCAGATCACTGATACAGGTATCGGCATTCAATCCAAGGACATTCCCACGGTGCTTTCGCGTTTCGGCCAGGTCAATGGTGAGAAAAACCGCAAAAACCAAGGCACCGGTCTCGGGCTATCGTTAACCAAGGCCCTTGTCGAACAACATGGCGGCGTGCTCGACCTCCAAAGCGAAGTGAACATCGGCACCACAGTCACAGTGCAATTCCCCGCCGAGCGAACCGTTTCACAGGGGTGGAGCATAAATAGGTCTGATGAATTTGACACTCTCCCCAGCTTCGTACAACAGGCAAGATAGTGAATTATACATGATAGGCTAATGCGACCTCGTCCATATTGTAATGGTATACCCAGCTCGAGCAAATTTATGCTTTAGTAGTCCAAGTAAAATATGTCCTCCATAAATTATTTTGGGCTGATAGATCGTAAGCTTGTTCTAATGTGACCATCACACGAGGCTTAATCTGCGAGTCAATGGGGGAGAACAAAGGGTGTTCATTTTGTGCGAGTTTTGTGTCAAAGCTTGTGCAAGTTCCTGCGATGTTCTGCCAAGATATGCAAAATGAAGTTTCTCGATAAACCCTTTGACATGCGCTGAAAACCTTATATATTCCGCGCTCTACAGCCTCATATTGCCGCCGTAGCTCAGGGGTAGAGCACTCCCTTGGTAAGGGAGAGGCCGGTGGTTCGAATCCACCCGGCGGCACCATGTACCTCCTCTAATAAAATAGAAAAACTATTTTTCTGACGCTAAATCAGCAATTGAAAATATCCATTTATGCATTGCAATAATAACTGGAAAATCTTCTTCTCGAAAAACCTACAATGATTTGGCCTCTTACGTCCTTTCCATTGGATCTGTTATTTCACGACAATCTGAAATATGCGCTTGATGATCGCAGTTAAGCTGGCGTCAGCGCAACTGGCGACAAATTATTATCTTACTATTCTTGGCCCTAAATATTAGGGACACGTTCTGCCTGACAGAATTTCGCTTGGCTTAGGAGACCTAGACACTCCCGCAAATTGTGCTGCGCAAACAGCCGCGTTCAGGCCGCATCAATAGAAGTAAAACCATCTGTAGTGCAACATTTGTAGACACCACCAATATTCACTACGCCAAATGACCAAGATATTTTTATCACAAGTGGCCGGCTACTTCGTTTTTCTGTTTCAACCCATAGATTTAAGGAACATTTATATGCCCCTTACAAGGACCTATGTTAACCGTACCTATCCCTATTATTCCGCGGCCATGGAATTTATCCTGCAAGAAGCAATTGCCCCCATGATGTCAGGCCCGGGACCTCATTACGATTTTGTCGATAACGAGCGAAGAATGGTTCGGCGGGCCAAAGAGGCATATAATCAAATTAGTAAACATGTGCAGTTGGTAATCGGCCGCGGCCTAGTGGAAAAGCTGTATAACATTCTGCCAGAAACAAGTGTTGAAAAAATAAATAAAGCAATTGAGACGGGCTGGATCGAAAAAAACCAGTCTCGGAAAAAGAAATTTGGCTACGGCATGTTCCTACCCAAGGGCAAAAAAGCAAAATTGGGAGAAAGCTCTGATTTTTCCAGCCTTTTCTACGATAAGAAATTCCAGTTTTTTGTTAAAAATCAGTTCGAAGGCTTCTTGATCCCACTTCGAGGCATAGCAACAACCTTGGAGCAAAATCAAGGGGAAATTAACCGCCTCCTTTACGCTCACACACTGGTGACCAATTATCCACGCCGCTCCTTAATTGGAAGCGGTATAATGTTGGGTTTTTTGGTTGCACTCCTGCTGCTCGAATATTTCATGCAAACTGAAGACGATTTTCTAAACTACATGACTCGTGTTAGTCAAATCAGCATTATATTTTCAGTGTTCCTTCTTTATTGGTACATTATCCCGGCCGATATCGAAGATTTCAAACTCACTACCAACGAAAACGACACCATTCAAAACACAACGCTATACAATGAGGCAAGCGAAGTGTTCCTGGATACCGTCTGGGAAAGGGCTAGGTTTCACGAAGAAGAACCGGATAAAATTACGCGAAAGAAAATAACTGAATTATTCATAGAAAAAAGCAGGAATCTGACAGAAATAGCGAATTCAATCGGTATCGGCACTAATGATGTTCTCATAGATGATATAGTGTATGTGATCCTTGGATACTTGTATTCCATGTGTGACGTTGAATACAAACAAGCAATCGATACAACGATGGATGATATTCAGGCACTTCGCGATAAATTCGACAAGGAGGACGCCAAAAAAGATAAAATGAGAGAGAAAAGCTGGGTAAGATTTGGTATATCGAAGGCAGCTAAATTAAAAAATACCCTGACGATGACAATTCGCTATGCCCGCGGACAAACGATTGTGACATTGGACACAGAGGAAAACAGCGAAGCGGAAAATGATGTAACGAAAGACCCATCGAGCCTTATTTTAGGGTCAAGTCAGCCGCAAACTGAAGAAGCGCCCTCCTCAACAAGTACAATTGTAAAGAAAAATGAATAGGTACAATCGGATGCCGATTGACGCGAGCGGGTTAGCCGGATTTGTCGAACGCAGTCAGGTATTTAATACTAACATTCAAAAGGTCGGGATTTTGGGTTTAGCCAGATGATTTTAGAATGTATCTAGAAATTCAAGTAATGTTTTCCTGAACTTCTCTGGCTCCTCGAAGAACGGTGTATGTGAGCTTTCAAGAAACAGTTCCATTTCAGCATTAGGGAAATTTTGGCGCATTTGTTCGGCACAATTTGATGTGATTTCGTCATATTGACCGACAATAATTAAAACCGGGCAATGAACTGATTTGATTTCTTCTGCTCTATTCCAGTTTGCCAACTCGCCAGTATAAACAAATTCATTTGGCCCTTGCATATGCTCATAGATATGTTCGGACATATTGTCGACGGATCGTTGCAGGGCAGCCGGTCTCTCCTTAAGCCGGCACACATGCCGGTAGTCCAAGAGCGTGATCGCGGCTTTGTATTCTGGATGTTCAAAGGAGCCAGCCGCTTCGTGGGCTCGCATCATTTGAAGGATCTCCGGACCCAATGCTGATCTCAAACTGTCTTGCTCCGACCTAAGAAAAGGAATATCTGCACAGGTGTCTTCCAGGATTAGTGACAGGAGATGTTCTTCAAACATGCAAGCATACTCGATGGCAAGCCAGCCTCCCCAACTATGACCAAGTATATGGGCTGGGCCCTCAACAAGTGCGTGCCGGACTGCATCAACTTCTTCGCAATATCTCTTCAGTGTGTAGAGGCTTACATCATCAGATCGGTCGCTTAATCCCGTTCCAAGTTGATCAAATGCGATAAAACGGTAAGAGCTCTCAGCAAGGAAGCTATGAGATTCCCGAATATAATCACAAGGAACTCCGGGACCACCATTCAAGGCGATTATGGACGGTAAAGACAGATTGTCATTGTAAATATAGCAGGCTACCCGACCGCCCGGGACATTGACGTACTCCAGCCGATCCCATGTTTTGTAACTATCTTCCGGAGGTTTTTGCATTTGCGTACTTCTCTATAGTGAGATTGAAAGAGGGGTTGGTTTGGGAAAACCGCTTACGGTTTTTGAGAAGATAAATTTTCTGTTGTTATCGCGATACATAAATCAATATTTTCAATTTCTTTTTCAATTGCTGATTTAACTCCCGAAAATTGCTTTTTAATTTGTTCGCCTGTCAACTGATCCGAAACCATAATGGTAATTTCCACATGGTCGTATCGGCCAGATTGCCGGGTCCTTATTTTTGAAATGTCAAAAGTATTACCCAGCGCTTTTTGCGTAATGCTGGATATTTTATTGTGTCGGCGTGTTGATACGGGGCTATCGAGCAGATGGGGAAAGCTGTGTGCGGCCATCGAGAAACCGCTGATAATCATGTACAGGCTTACGACACCTGCTCCCGTAGTATCCATAATTAGAGCAATGAGTGAATCATTTGTTAGAGCTGCGATTGTCAGTGTTATCTGTAGAAAAATGGAAGAGAGGGTCTTGACTGTACGGGTTCGAAATTGAGCACGAAAAATATCTGAATCATCCCCTTTACGTGTCGAAAGCATCGCGTACCATGCGAAACCGTTGATGAGCAGATTGATTGCGTTAATGGTAGCCGAAATTGCAAGCGCAAGAGGAGAGGGCGCAATGGGTTCTTCAAGCAATCGGCTTATTCCGACTTGTCCAAGCCATAAGCCGCTTATCAGCAAGGCAACACCAATAAGGAGCCAGATAAATTGCTCAATCTTGCCGATGCCAAACTGGAAATGTTGTAATTTGTTCCGGTGCACTGCGTGTAATATTGCTAACGAAAAAATTTCGACGATTAACATCAGGCTACCGCGGACAGCTTCTGCAAGCATTGTTAATGTCCCCGTGGAAAGGGCCACTGTTACCTGAGCGCTCAGCATAAAAATATCTGCGATACAGGCGGCTGCGATTGCCCGCTCCTTTGATATTTCATTGCTACTTGGAGTGTGCATTCACTTTGTCTTCTGGTTAAAAGCGTAATCGCGCACGGATAATATCCAAAATTCCGACGTCAGGGAAATCAACATAGGCAGCTCGACCAACAGGGCATTCGTCAAAATTCTCCCGTTCATGAGAAAAATCAAGCAGAACCTGGGCTGTGCCATCTCCTCTGCCTTTTGCGATCGCAGCAAGGTCGTTGTTATCCAGAGTGAATGCCGACCCGCGGGTTAAAAGTACTTCCGCCTTTCGAGTAGTAATATCTCCCTCCAACAGGATCTCTGCTTCCATACCCGCTTTAATTAAAGAGACTTCGGCATCGTCAACTGGCACGTCAATCATCAAGATGGAACAGTCAAGCCAATCGGCGAGCCTTTCACCTTCAAGTACGGTTGCGCCAGGGGCGGCTGTTTTTCTCCAGACGATGCTTCCGGCAGGAGCCTCAACAATCCCATGTGCCATTCGAGAGAAATTTTCCTCGGCCATTTCCATCGCGAGTTTGGAGGCTGCGGCGTCCGCCTGAGCTTGCTGCAACTTGCCGGCAATTTCATACTTGCGTATTTGAATATCTAAATTACGAATGTTCGCCCAAGCTGGTTCATTACCGTCTGCCGTAAAAAAAACACCATTATTTGCTGCTTCTATTCGTAATTTAATATTCTCTTTCTCAGACAACAAACTTGCGGTACGCGCTTCAAATTTCCAGACAGTTTGCCTTGTTGCATCTCGCTCAGGCTGCGGCGCTTTTTTCTTCGTTACGGTAGACTGTTCGCGCTCAAACGCAATATCACGGGCTCTCTTTAATGCAATTGCGTTTGACTCTATCTCCCGAGATATATTTTCGAGCTGATTGGCGAGCAGCTCGCGAAAGGTATCGGCATATTGAAGAAACAATATATTTTGATTTTCTTCTAGATCTGAAAGTTTCTCATAATTTTCCTGAAGTTCCAGCTGCCGCGCAACAGCGTTTTCATAGCGTGTTAAGGCTGCTATAAAATCATTGCGGTTCAGATGGGAATTCGAAATTACTGCGATTATTCCATTGGCGCCAACTGTTCCAGCAACGAATTGCTCAGTTGATGTGATGGTGCCTGTGATGGGGGCCGTAGCAATATTTATCCAAGAGGTGACAGCGGCATCACGAACAATAATGGACCGAAAATATGGCCCCATGATCCACACGGCATAAACAAGGAAAACTAAAGTTCCAATCACATAAAACCAACGGCCCATTTTCTTGCGGCTTTGCAAATTGTTTTCAGACATAACAGTTCAATCAGAAGTCTATTTTCGCGTTATCTCGGAGTAGCATTTGAATGAGCTTTCTTCCTGTGTAGGGAGGTAAATGCCTATTTATATTGAAATATTACCCAGACGTCGTCCACAACACAATCAGTGTTCTTGTTTTTTATATAAGGTTGCAAAAATATTATGTTTAAACAAAGTAAGATTGATTTATGAGGCTAATCTATAGATAGTGATGGATCAAATTTCCCCATGGGGATTGTTGCGTAACAAATAATCGAGGAGTGCAGTATATAATGAGCCGTTTTAATCAGCATCTGAAAAATTTAAGTAAGCTGGGTGTGTTGCTGGCGTTTGGAGTTCTTTTATCCGCCTGTGCGGTTGGAAATAAGTATGATTATAAGAACCAACCCATAGATCTGGCCGCAAGCTCAGATCAAAAAATTGGTGTCTCTGTTGTTGATCAGCGTATTTATATTGTTTCTGGTGAAAAGACACCGGATTTCGTCGGTTTGCAACGCGGTGGATTTGGAAATCCATTTGATGTCAGTACAAAAGCAGGCGGACCGATGGCTGACTCCTTTGCGTTCGCCATCGCGGACGGCCTTAAATCTCGTGGCATTGATGCTGGCGTGGTGATTGCGTCTCCAACATCGAACCGGTCTGAGGCGAGAGGGCAGGTGATAGCGGGTGATTTTTCAAAATATTTAATCGTTTACCTTAGCGAATGGAAATCGGATACACTTGTAAATGTAAAGTTCATTTATGACGTAACGGCCGAGGTTCTGGATAAGAACGGTGGGGTCTTAGCCGTCAACAAGTTGGACAATACGGAGGTTCTGGGCGGTGATTTCGGCAATCCCCCAGCCTTCGCCAAAGAGAATATTCCTATTGCATTCCAAAGGGTGATGAAGGATTTGATCAGCGATCCGGCCATATTGGATGCGTTAAAATAAAGTCACTTCTTATCTGATGGAGATATGCCTCGTTTTTCCTATGAAAGACGAGGCATTTTTTATCAGATAGTTTTAAAATATGATAAAAACTGTAAGCTGGTTGAGGGAAGCCCAAGTCGCTGTTTTCCAGGTATGATGCTAGGAGCTTCGAGTGCCAAGAATTTTACCCTTTATAATATTTGCAATCTCATTTGGATTACTGGGTTGGGCTGGATACGATTATATTGAAAGCGGAGTGGAAACCGGCGTCATTCAAATGACAGGTGAGGTTGGCAGATCTAATCCCATCAATCTGGAACCCTCCATGTCTCCGATGCGGGTGCTGTTAAAGGTCGAGTATAATATTGAGCTGTTAGAGACGGACAATAAAGCTTTTGAATATGACATTGTTCTACGGGATGCGGGTGGCGACGTATTATTCGATACGGCGGGAGAGCACCGGGATAAACGCGAAGATAATACGCCGGAATATGCCACCAAATCGTCACTTATTGTTCTTGCCACAAAAGATATCAGTACTGCTGGCGCTCACATAATCGATTGGAAGATCCTCCCTCAAAAAGCGACGATTTTGGCCCAAACAATTATCTTGCGCGGGAACGTCCGGCCTGCACAATGGCCACTCGTTATATTAGGTGCAGTGGCTTTTGTTTTGGGTATCGGCTCTTTGCGATATAGGCGCCGTAAGCTCCGACAAAGGATCTAATGAAGGAAATTTGATGACTGAAGAAAAACCAAGCTATCGCCTACTTACAGGTGAAGATACGCATGAATTCTGCCTCCGTGTGAGTGATGCATTGGCGGAGGGATATGTTTTATATGGTTCGCCGGCGGCAACTTATGATGCAAAAGCGGAGCGGATGCGGGTTGCACAAGCAGTGATCCGACCAGAAGTCCCGGCAGTTCGATAATTATGATTGTAGAAGGTACTCAAGTTGCCCTTTTCATTTTGTCCGCAATTGTCCTTAATTTAACACCCGGCCCAGATATGTTGTTCGTGACAGCCAGTGGTTTGAAACAAGGACCGAAAGCAGGCCTGGTTGCCGCGCTGGGGATTACAGGTGGGTCACTGATCCATGTGGTTTTTGCGGTTATTGGGGTGACTGCGATATTCAAATCTTCTGAGCTGGCATTCGATATACTGCGTTATGCTGGAGCCGCATATCTATTATGGATTGGATTTAGAAGCTTTAGTCAACGGGCTCTTGATCTCAGCCAGCCGCAGTCATCGGTATCGAAACTGTTGATTGTCTTCCGACGTGGCGTACTGACAAATGTTCTTAATCCTAAGGTAGCTCTATTTTTCATAGCGTTTCTGCCGCAATTCCTTGACCTATCGGCGGGGTCGATCGCGATGCAAATTTTTATCCTTGGGGGTATATTTAATTTAACCGGTTTAATAGTTAATGGAGGGGCAGGATTGTTTGCCGGAGGCGCCGGCCGATTATTGCTGCAGCATCCTGCGACGGGTAAATGGGTGTCCCGCGTCTCAGGGTCTATATTTATAGGTCTGGCGGCTCATCTTGTTTTCACTGAGCGTCCGTAATCATTCTTGAAACGGTTGAATTATCGGTAACTTCTTCATGAAGCCAGTTACAAAAAGCGGCAATATGAGGATGATCGCGCACGCCGGGTGGATAGATAATATACATGGCAAAGGAACTTGGAATTGTGATTGGCGACAGCTGAACTAGGCGTCCTTCCTCTAATTCTTGCTCGATAAGGGAGCTACGCCCCAAAATGATCCCTTGACCTTTAAGAGCAGCTTGAACGGCTATGCCGGTATCGTCAAAAAGTGGACGATCAGAAATCCCGAGATCGGGAAGACCCGCTGCCTCAAGCCATCGTGTCCAATTACTCCCGTCGAGCTCGTCACTGATGACAAGATTGTCCCTGAGCTCCAGAGGGTTTGTTAGGTCGATACGTTCGCTCAATGCCGGGCTTCCGACCAAAATTAGATCATCCGTTAAAAGCAATTCGCTTTCAAGCGGTGGCCAGTTTCCCTGTCCATATCTTAAGCCAAAATCCACACCCTCATTCGGCAGATCAACGAGGCGCCTCGTTGTTAATAGCCGAATATCTACCTGTGGGTTCGACAGTTGAAATTTATTAAGCCGTATTACCAGCCAATGAATGGCGAAGGAGGGAAGAACCGTTAGTGTGATGTGGCGCGTTTGTACTTTTTTCTCAAGAGCTTCGACACCCGCCCTGATATGGGAAAACCCTTGTTGTATCTGAGTAAATAGCTGATGGCCTTGAGTGGTGAGGGCTAATCCAGTAGTTGATCGAATGAAAAGTTGCGTGGCAAGGTGCTTTTCCAATTGTGCAACTTGTCGGGAGACGGCGCCATGGGTTACACCCAGCTCAATCGCGGCATGACTTAGGTTGAGATGCCGGCCGGCAACTTCAAAGCTTCTGATCCAATTCATAGGAGGGAGAGGTGTCATGAAAACTTTCCTTGTACATCATATCGATGTTAAGAAATATCATATTGGTTTTGCTAAAAATATGCTTTAGAAGCCATTTTAGTAAGAAAAATTTTAATACCAAGGAAAAAAATGTCAGAAATAGTACTGGTAATTGGCAATAAGAGATACTCATCCTGGAGTTTGCGGGGGTGGCTTGCTTTAAAGAAATCTGGACTCAAATTCGAAGAAATTCTGGTACCTTTGTATCGGGAAGCTTCACATGCGGAGTTAAAGATTGCCAACCCCCTTGCACCGCCCAAAGTGCCCTCTCTTAAAATTGGAGATAAGGCGATCTGGGATACTTTAGCCATCTGTGAATTTGCCGCAGAGCAGGCTACTGACGTAACATTGTGGCCTGAGGATACTTTTACCCGCGCTCATGCGCGCTCCGTTGTTGCTGAAATGCATTCCAGCTTTGTCGCATTGCGAGAATTTATCCCTATGGATTTATTGAAGAAGATACCCTATCAAAAACTTCCGGAAGAAGTTGAATTCGATATTCAGCGCATCTTTGAAATCTGGCGTCAATGTCGAGAAAAATATGCTGATGAGGGCCCGTTTCTTTTTGGGCAATTTACGCTCGCAGATATCTTTTTTGCGCCTGTAACTGTTCGCTTGCATAGCCATTCCGTTCCTTTGGATGAAATCTGCAAATCCTATTTTGATACGCTTTGGGCGCTGCCCGAGTTTCAGGACTGGAGAGCCGCGGCTGAACGAGAAGAGTGGGTTATTGGTGACGCAAATAATTATGAGGCCCAATAAGGGTCATATTGAAGCTTTGGGAGAGAAGACGTCGATTGGATCTATCAAGCCAGGAATAGTTTGTGATGGAAAATTCTGCCATTCAACAGCTATTTTTTCGGCGATATTTGTGGAAACCAGAATAGTCACTCCCAGTTCTTTCGTAAGGTCTTGCAAACGGCTTGTCATATTCACGGCGGGTCCGATGACCGAAAAGTCCAGTCGTTCCGTAGCGCCGATATTTCCAAACATAACCGCCCCATGATGAATGCCAATACCATATCGCAAGTCGCGGGCATTTGAAGGATGCTCCCGTAAGGCTCTGCTGCCTTCAAGTGCAGCATCAAGTGCACGTTGGGCCGTCTTGGAGATTGTTGAAGTACTCTCTGTTGGAAAGATAGCCAAAAAACCATCTCCCATAAACTTCAGGACCTCGCCCCCTTGTTCCATTACCGCTTCTGCCAGACATTCAAAGAACTGATTAAGCAGGGCTAGATAGGCGGGCATTTCCATACTATCCGCGAGAGCACTGGAAGAGCGTAAATCGCAAATCCAAATCACTGCATCCGTCACGTCACCGTCCCCGCGCTGGTTCTTACCATCCAGAATTTTTTCGCTGGCGAGTGGGCCTAGATAGGCCCCTAAGACATCGGTCAGTGTTTCTTCACGCTTCGCAATTCGTGCTGCACCTGCGAATAACGGGACGAGTCGACGCAAAATTTCTTTGTCTTCTTCAGTAAATCCTCCCGCCTTATCCGTGACCCAGGAAGATATTAAGCCGTCGCTTCGTTTCAAGGCAGTCTCAAAATTTCCGAAAGGCGTGAGAAATGCAATATAGTCCGTTGCACCAATTTCTTTGAAATCAGAGAAAACTGGGAAAAGCTGAACATTCTTGGGATCTGTCAGGTCAAAACTCATTTCCTGCAAAGATCTTTCAATCATGTAAAATAGGGGGCTTCTGGTCCAAATTAGTCGATCCGATTTAGCACGCGGTTGTGAATTGGTATTTAACTCTCCGTCGCGATACCAGGTGTGATCGGTATGATCAATAAATGGATGTAGCTGCCGCATTGTGACGTGAGAGCGCAATAGTGGAAATAAATTCAGGTCTATCAGTTTGCTAAATTCGCTGAACGTTTCGGTCAGCTTCATTTCTCCCAGCATTTGCCGGGTGAGCCATCTTTCGATGGTTTTTATATTATTTTCCGATGATGCCTGGTTGCCCGGGGTAGACTTATGCAGATTCAAGGGAATAAAGCTCCATACTGTCTTTTATACCCTTCAAGGTAAAATCGCCGACCCGCTGTGTGAGGGTCGGAACGAAACCAGCAACCTCATGAGACATGAGAACGGATTGACCAACCTCTTTGCACGTTTCCCCTATCCGTGCCGCTTGGTTGGCGGCTGATCCAATAACTGTAAAATCCAGACGTTCCATGCTGCCGACATTGCCATACATGACCTCGCCAAAATGCAAACCAATGGTGCACCGAAGAGGGATTGATGTTTCCTGACCCGATAGCGCGCCTAAAGTATCCTGGGCCGCTTGAACTGCGGCCGTACAAGCTTTTCTGATCTCTTCAGTATTTTCTGAAGCCGTCGGGAAAATAGCCAAGATAGCATCGCCAATAAATTTCAGGACATCCCCTCCATTATCATGGACTGACGCCGCTGACGCATCGAAAAATCGATTGAGCAGATCAAGATATTCCATTTGATCCAGTTTTTCGGTGAGTGCCGTTGAATCACTTAAATCACAATAAAGAATGGCAGCTTTTATGGTTTCACCATCACCTCTTTTTACCGACCCATTTAAGACCTGATGTCCGGCGGATTTCCCCAGATATGTTTCCAGCAGTGTGCGAGAATCTGCTTTAACCTTGTGCACTTCATACATCCGGCTGATGAGGGGAAGGGCTTCAAATATCTGTCCTAAATCTGATGTTGAAAATCCAGCCGGGTGGTCTGACGTCAATGTTAGATTGTGAATAAAACCATCAGAAAAAGGAAGAGGGAGTGCAACATAATCCGTGGCTCCTTGATCCTTCAATTCCTTCATAATCGGAAATTCAAACTCTTCTTTTCCTGTATTCAATCTTTCTCGAATGCCGCCTAACCCCTGAGATACAAGCCTCATTGGGCTTTTGAGATAAGCTTCATTGCCTAAACTAACATGTTCGAATTCTCGTTCAACAATGGAATCATCTTCTCTGTTCCAAATATACGCACGACCCGCCACTAAGGGATGTAATTGGCGAAGGGCAACGTTAAGTCGGCTTACGGGAATACCTGTCTTTACAAGTCGGCGGCCAAGTTGTTGTGTAAGCTCCATATGATCCATGGCGCTCCAGGCTCCTCGAATGAGCCAATCCACAAGGTTTTTAGGATCGGAAAGCATAAGGTTTGGGGAGAGAAATTGCTCTTCAACCTCGCCAACGATCCAGCGATCAATCGCGTTCCCATAAAAGGCAATGTGATTCTGGACCAGCTCACCTTCAAACAGTGGCTGCTCGTAAGACCAAGCAGCTGGATCAACACGTTCCCCATCTAATTCCAGAGCCCAGTGGGAAGCGTTGCCTTTAAAGGGGCAAAACGTGCGAAAATCGGTGCGAATGAAATGTCCCATCGTGACATCTTTGCGGGGAATATAGTAAACCGGCACATGATGCGTTTCATGCACAATGAGCGCTTCGGTCGTATCGACAAGGCATATCGCGCCCTTGAAACCGCGAATACGATCCCCAGCCTCGGTGACTGAGATGCTATACTTCTGAACTGTTGTCTGTTGGTCTTCCGCAACGATTGTGGTAACGGCGGTCATTATAAATATTCCCCATACAACATACCCTCTTCATCAGATAGGAAAAAACCGTATAAATACAAGGATACTCTTATACCTCAGCCAGGGGCACTGATTTTAGTCAGGCAGGAATATCCGGATTTAGGCTATAGGTACCTACCCGTGATCCTTTGGCCAGAATATGTCCTTCCATAGCTGTTAGGGCGTCCGGTCCGCCAAAAACACCAGATAACCCAAGAGTTTCAACGTCCAGCGCGTAAACAGTTATGTGATAATGGTGGACGATGCTGTCATTCCAGGGCGGACAGGGCCCGTCATATCCACCATAGTTACCGCTCATGTCCGGATCTCCGGCAAACCAGTCTGTATAATTGTTGATGCCGCGGATCCCATAAGGCATTGATCCCGGTGCTTTTCCTTTTGGGGTAATACCATCGGAATCTTCACCTTCGGCGATATTAAATTGGGTGGCTGGAATATCAACAAGGACCCAGTGGAAGAAGTCGACACGTGGCAAGTCTGCAGGAATGAGGCGATCCTCCTGATTGACATCTTCCCCAGAAGAGGGGACGTCAGAATCATGACAAATGAGAACAAAAGATTTTGTTGAAGAGGGCGCGCCGCTCCAGCTGACGGACGGGTTCTTATTGTCACTCAAAGCAACATGCCCTTCAGAAGCCGGAATGCCGAAGGCAAATTTCCCCGGAATTTTTCGTCCGTTCTCCCACCCGTCTATTGTGACTTTCAAGATTGCCGTCATGATCATTTTCCTTTTTATATCTGAAGGTATTTCACGATGCTATCAAAGTGAAGAGGACGCGTAAATCCATCAAGGTCGAAAACCAAATGTAACAGGGCCTTTCAAGCTTTCCAGTTTAGGCTCTATCCACTCAATCCATTGGCAGAGTGCCGGCCTTGTCTCACGTGGATCAATGATGTCATGAATATTAAAGCTCTCGGCTCGCGGGAAAGGAGACTGTTGCGCAGCGAGTTGGTCTTCAAGCTCAGCGCGAAGCTCATCCGGCTTTTCCGCTGCCTCAATTTGCCGACGAAAAGCAACAGCAACGCCGCCTTCCACCGGAAGTGCGCCCATTTCTGCACTGGGCCATGCAAGAACATATCCTTCATCACTGAAATGCGCTGCGGCGGCAACACCGAACGTTTTTTTTATGATAACGGTTGCCCAGGGCACAACCGACATGACAGCTGCTGCAACTGCCGATGTGCCATATTTTATGGTGCCATCTTTTTCCGAATCCGGCCCGATCATGAAACCAGGCTCGTCAGTAAAATTAACAATTGGAATATGAAAGGTATCACACAGTTCAATGAAGCGCCGAACCTTCTGAGCCGCGTTTGCGCCCATGGCGCCAGCATAAAAGCGGCAATCATTTCCAATCACACCAACAGACCGTCCGTTAAGTCGGGCAAATGCGGTTAGGAGGCTGGGACCGTAAGCTTTCCCCATTTCAAAATAGCTTCCGTCATCAATCACCAATTTGATCAACTTACGCATGTCGAAGGGTAGGCGTCGATTTTTGGGAACGATTGACAGCAATTCTTCGGCCTTTCGATCGACAGGATCTGTTGTGGGCCGGCGTTTTGAAAGCTCCCACACATTGTTTGGAAGATAGCTCAGGAAAGTCTGCATTTGATTGAAGGCATCTGTCTCGGTTTTAGCAATGTTGGCGGCTACCGCGTTGCGGCTGTGTATCTGCGCGCCGCCCAGCTCCTCTTTCGTCATGCTAATATCAAGCGCCCGTGCAACAAGGGCCGGACCCGCG
This sequence comes from Sneathiella marina, assembly GCF_023746535.1. GTDB lineage: Bacteria > Pseudomonadota > Alphaproteobacteria > Sneathiellales > Sneathiellaceae > Sneathiella > Sneathiella marina. The sequence goes on from NZ_CP098747.1 coordinate 757,606, forward strand.
ATAAGTATTTGCGCTGTCTCCCGTGTCATCACAGAAAAATGGGATGCCGCGAAGCGAGCCGCCGGAAAACCTGCCACTGGCCCCAAGGCGGCTGAAACTACGGGGACTTCTCCCATAACTTTAGCGATGGAATGAAATCTTGGCTTTTCAAATACCGGGCTACCAACAGGTCCGCTACTTCCCTTGCCTTTGGAGACACTGCCGCCACCGCCTTCAAGCATGCGAACCAACGGGACCCTATATTGCGACGCAAGCTCCTCTGCATACACGCTTTTCCGAAGGCCTGCTGCATTGGGTGAGCCTCCTTTGAGGGTAAAGTCTTCACCCCCAACAGCAACTCTGCGACCATCAATGGTTCCAAGTCCTGTGATGTAATTTGCCGGAGAAAAAGAGGTCAGGTTTCCAGCATCATCTCGTTCCGAGGCGCCGGCGATCCGGCCATGTTCCTGAAAGCTATCCGCATCCAGGACGCCGTCAATACGTTCGCGAATTGTCAGGCGACCCTTGGCATGCTGAGTGGCAACAGCCTCAGCGCCTCCTTGTTCTTGTGCCGCGTTACGCATTTGCGTGATATCTTGGGCTTCTTTTTCCCAGCTCATGGTAGATCCCTTCCAATTTTTAGGAAGAGTACAATGTTCGATGGATATAAATCGATAAAAAAGGTCGCGATAGCATGATTAATTCAGCTTGGGGAAGATTGCAGGCATCACGAACTTGTTCAGCACTCTGCGCGGAATTCAGTTACCGTCAGAGTTGATCAGATGCATTTTGTTTTATGGCTAGTTTTATATTGGACTTATCGTAAAGGAAGCTTTCCCGTAATTCTTTGTTTTGTCTCTGCGTCCAGATAAGGACTAAGAACCATATATATCTGCTGTGCACCCTGTTCTATCTCATTTTTGGTGATGTCCTTGTCGGATTTACCAATTTGTAAATACCGAATCCAATTCAGGGCGATGATCCAAATGTTTGTTGCTAAATACTCTGCGGTGGACTCGTCCAGCGGTGGATCATTTGCAGGGAGTTTTGAACCCGCAGTCAAGATCGTATGTTTTAAAAATGCTAATGTTGCTTCCCGGCGTAATAAATATTGTTCCTGCAGCAGGGGATCGTTTCGGAGTATCTGAACCAAATTGCCGTAAAAGAAACGATAGTCCCAGACCACCGTCATCCAGTTCTGCAATCCGTTGATAAGGATGTCTTCAAATGTTTCCTGCTCATCAGCTGCCGCTAATGCCTGCGTCGTGGCCTGATTTATTTCAGGGAAGATAGATCTGATGATCTCCTCTTTGTTTTTGAAGTGATAGTAAAGGTTTCCAGGACTGATTCCCAAATGCGCCGCGATTTTATTCGTTCCTACATTTGCTGCGCCGTGAAGATTGAATAATTCCTTTGCTGCCTGAATGATTTTCCCTTTATTGCTGGATTTACTGGTCATATTTTAACTTTTATGGTTGCCGAACAATTTTCGATATGCGTATATTGCCATAATTAGAGTAAAGTATCTAGTATCTAATTTTAAATATGACAGGTAATCGGGAGAAGATGACATGAAGCAATTGAGTTTGGTGGGTGTATTTCTTGGAGGTGTTTTCCTGTCTGCATGTGATGAGCCAGCCGAGCTATCAAAACCGCAAACACAGAGTGCAAATGAACGGCTGGTTGCGCATAGCAATGAATTTCGACCTGAGGTTATCAAAGTAGCAGATAATATGCATGTGGCTGTGGGATATGGCTTGGCAAATTCCATTCTAATTGAAGGTGATGATGGCATTGTCATTGTCGATACCATGGAAAGCGTTGAAACAGCGAAAAAGGTTAAGGCTGAATTTGACAAGATTACGGATAAACCGGTGAAAGGCATCATTTATACTCATAATCACGCCGACCATATACTGGGATCCGCCATATTTGCCGCAGATGATAATCCGGACGTTTATAGTTATGAAACCACACCTGAACATATTGACCATATATTGCAAGTTCTGCGCCCCATAATTTACAAGCGGGCAATGCGTCAGTTTGGCTCATTGCTTCCAGAGGGGGACGTTATTAATGCCGGTATCGGACCGTATCTGGAATCTGGGCCGGCGAGTAAGGTAGACCTCATACGACCGACGAAAACATTCTCTGGTGATATGACAGAAATTGAAGTAGCCGGTATAAAAATGGAGTTGCATTTTGCCCCTGGGGAAACACCGGACCAGCTATTCGTCTGGCTTCCAGATCAAAAAATTCTTTTACCCGGTGATAATTTTTACCGGAGTTTCCCTAACCTTTATGCCATCCGCGGTACCGCCTATAGAGATGTAATGGATTGGGTTAAGAGCCTGGACAAGATGAGGGCATTGAAGCCGGAAATTCTGGTGCCAAGCCATACTCGGCCGATCCATGGCGAAGCGGAAATATTCCAAACACTTACTGATTACCGGGATGCCATCCAGTTTGTCCATGATCAAACTATCCGGGCCATGAATAACGGCCTCACTGTTGATGAGATTGTAGAAAAGGTAAAGCTGCCACAACATCTCGCTGAAAAACCATATTTGCAGGAATTCTATGGGCGCGTTGACTGGTCGGTGAGGTCAATCTTCAATGGATATTTGGGCTGGTTCGGTGGCAACGCAACCCATTTACAAAAATTACCGAAACACCAGCAAGCAGAGTATATGGCCGAGCTGGCAGGTGGCACGGAAAAATTGAGGGAGCAGGCTATTGCAGCTGCGGCAGCGGGGCGTACACAATGGGCGTTGCAGCTTGCGGATAATTTGCTGGTGATTGATGCGCAAGACGATATCGCTTCCGACGTAAGACGGCAGGCCCTTTTAAACCTTGCAGAGAAGGAAATCAGTGCCAACGGCCGTAACTACTATTTGACGCAAGCGGCGGAACAAGACGGTTTTAGGATCATCCAGCCCGACCCGTTCAATATTACCGCAAAAATGCTGGCAGACTTCCCCATTGCCCAATTTATGCAGGCAATGCGCGTTAGCTTGGATTCTGATAAAGCAGCTGAAGTAGATACGATAATTGGTTTCGAATTTACCGATACCGGTGAGACGTTTGGCATCCATGTGCGAAAGGGTATCGCTGAAGTGACCGACGGATTTCCGGAGAATCCGGAAGCATCTCTCAAGACTGAATCTTTGGTGTGGAAGGAAATTTTAGCGAAGCGACGTAACCCGGCAGTTGCATTTGCATCTGGTGACGTTGATATCAATGGAAGCATTATTGATATGCTGGGCTTTTTATCATTGTTCACGCCTCCAGAAACTTAACGGACAGCTCTGGTGGCTTTGCTTTTCTTATTGCTATTGCGTAGCTTCAGCTTTAGGGGGCTGGGCGGAAGTTGCGGGTTTTAAGCCTTCCATTATCTGCTTATTGACGGTGATAAGCGGTGCGAGCTCCGCTTCCCCTCGCATGGCTTGGCTGCTATACCGGCCAACCCACAAAGCAATTGAAAGAAGTTGTCCTTTTAAGGCAAGGGGAAGGCCATTCTCTTCCGACGTAAGATCTCTTTGTAATGTAAGCCAGAGCTGCCTATTATTGGCAACAGCCTTGACTCGCTCAACGTGATCTTCTTCCCCAACTTCTTCCATAGCTCGTGTGAATAGTGCGAAAGCCCGGTACTCGGTCTGTTTCGGATCTTCCGTATTCTGGTTCGCCTTTTGATAAGCAGCTACAGACATTTTTCCTCATTATTCCTTATTGGTACTTGATACTAGTATTCGAGAATTTTATTACGAAATTCTTACTTTTACTGGAATAACTGTAGAATTGACTGTGGCCGTGCATTGGCAATGGACAGTGATTGGATGCCCAGCTGTTCTTTTGTTTGCAGTGACTGAAGCTGTGCACTAGCTTCGGCAAGATCCGCATCAACGAGAATGCCGAGACCTTCTTTCAGCTTATCAGTAAGCAACTGGGTGAATTCAGCCTGACTGTCCAAGCTGTTTGCAGCTGTACCAAGGGCTGTCATTGCGTTACCGACGGCTAATTCCGCGGCTCCCAAAGCAGTAAGAGCTGCAGCCGGGTTTGTGAGGTCGAGCGTTGCAATTCCCAGCGTCGCAAGACGGAGGTCCTGATTGGCAATGGTTTGAGTAACGCCACCAAGTCCGGTTAGAACATCCAGATCCGGGCTCGTGCCATCAATAAGGTTCACACCATTAAAGACAGTCTCATTCACAACAGACGTAATTTGCGCGAGTTGTGCGTCAACTTCGGCCTGGAGGATTGTCACATCCAATCCGTCATTAAAGGCTTGAGTAATTTTTTGATTGATATCAATGAGAGCATTGGAAATTTGCAAAACACCTGCATTACCTGTGCTAACAGTGGCTTGGCCAAAGGTAAGGCCTTCTTCAATTGCTTCAAGGCTTGCGATATCGCCCCGCATTGCCTGACCAATCGTAAAGGACGCTGGATTGTCTTTTGGCTCGGCAACCTTCAAACCGGTTTCGATTTGCCGTTGAGTGTTTGAAAGCGCGTTCTGCGTCAAAGACAATGTCCGCAAAGCCGCCATGGCTGAAGGATTAGTGTTAATAGAAAGACCCATTGTATTCTCCTGTCGTGTCTTAAAGCGCAATACCTAAATTGCAGGAATTATTCACAACGATAGAAGCAAAGGGCGTGCCAGTTTTTAAAAACCCCGGAAAACTGCGAAAAATGACAAGGGAAAGAGATTGTTTGGCGGCAAAAAAGGACAGGTTTATCCTCTTGCTAGGTACAATTTTCTTAGCTTTGGTGGGTAAAAAGAGGCGCTAAAACTAATAGGATGAGTGGCTCGGTTGTCCGGAAAGAGGCGATTGGCCGTGATGCGGCTATACGGAAAAGTCGATTTGAAGCGGAGCTGGACCGACAAATTCACCGTTTCCAATAGGTTGGAAAAGGGACAGCATGGGGTTAGCTGTCGGATCGTTATTATTGACCTGCGTGAAGATCAGAAATCGGTCAATCATTTCGTCAATTTTTTCTGGATCCTTAAAATCTTCAACGTCGACCATGCGTTCAAGACGTTCCAATTGTTGGTCGAAGGATAGGCCTTGAAAACTCTCCGGCAGGCCAAGGCCAACTCTGACAACTCTCATGAGCGCCTTATCAGCGATGATCTGGGTGACAGTCTCAACATCTCCCGCCAGCCGTTTGAAATACATCGCCTCTCGAACGCCGTCGGCATTTTCACCCTGATATTTTTCATACTCGTTGGTCTTGTACCCTGTTAAAATGGCATCGACGTTATCCTGCTTTTGAAAAAAGTCTGGATCGCTATTCAACGGATGAAGAGCTTCGGCGAGTTTTGTCCAACGAGGTTCAGCCAGTCTGTTGACGAGGCTTTCTTCGTTTGTTGGCGATTCAGTCAGGATTTTTTCGACCATGGCCGGCTTGTCAATTTCGCTTTCCAGCTGGAATGCAGATAGGACCATGTTCAGGACAACCCGATTTTTCATCAGATCATCGACAGATCTGATGCTGGTAATATCTTCGCTGAACGTTACCAGATCACGCACTACTGTCGGCTGAGCCTCAAACGCCTTTGTTTGAGATTCCTTTAGCTCATACGCCAACTTATAGTATAGCAGCGGGTTATTGTTTCCTGATACTTGCATATCCAGACCTGATAAAACAGCGGTTGATGTTCATTTTAACCGAGGACTAGTAAAGAGGGCGTTAACAAAAAAAGGCGGCCATAAAGACCGCCTTCTTGAGATGGTAATTTTTAACGGAACAGTGACAAAATCGTCTGAGGAGCCTGGTTGGCAATACTCAGTGATTGTACGTTCAGCTGTTCTTTCGTCTGCAATGCTGTCAATTCAGCAGCAACGGCTGCCATATCCGCATCAACCAAAGCACCCAGACCTTCTTTCATTGAGTCAGTCAGAAGCTGAGTAAATTCACCCTGGCTTTCCAAGCGACTGGCAGTTGTACCAATATTTGTTAATGCAGCACCAACAGTAACCTGTGCGGCAGCAATATTTGTCAACGCTGTGGTGATGTTTGCAGCTGAGGTAAAATCAGTCGTCAGAGCAAGAGTGGTGGCATCCAGATTTGTTGCTGTATATGTCAGCGAACCACCGGCCAAATCTGTCGGAACGGTCAGTACATCTGTACCGGCGTTATCGATCAGGTTCACACCGTTAAACTCAGAACCGCCAGCAATCGCTGTAATCTGCGCCAGAACAGCTACTGCCTGAGTAGATAGAATTGTGTCATCGAGACCACCATTTTGTGCTTGGGTGGCAAGAGTTTCCAGTTCTGTCAACTGTTCAAGAATAGATGTGGCACCAGCCATTGCAACACCGATGGTAGCTTCACCGAAGGCGATACCTTCACTAATGGCACCCAAAGCACCAATATCGGAACGCATACCCTGAGCAATCACGAAAGTAGCAGGCGCATCTTTTGCACTGCTGACGCGAAGACCAGTTTCAAGCATTGTTTGAGTTTTGGAAAGATCGTTCTGCGTCATGTTAAGCATGCGCAGACCTGACATAGCATTGGCGTTAGTATTAATTGAAGCCATAATATAAATCCTCATTTTAGAGACGTCGCAATTGCGACCAATCAGCTCGTTTGAGCCCCGGTTTTCTTCGAAACCGTGGATTGACTATCTCCGGCATTTGCTAACAAAAAGTTAATTGCAGCCTTATTTGGGAATTTTATGAAGATACAAATATGCAAAAGAGGCCAGAAAGCAGCCTTTCCCTTACGTATATCACCAGATAGGAAGACTGAATTATTTGGATTTATTTTTTAGGATTGTGGAATTTCAGGGTAAAATTAGACAGACAAATTCTGTAATTTTGTTGAATCGAGATAATATTATGGCTGGATTAAACCTTGTGGAAGATCGATTCAGGTTTCAGTTTGATCCGTATTCATTCGTTTGCGCAATAATTTAAGGGCAGAGTAATAGTTCTTTTCGCCCACTAAGCCGACAATTTCAAAAATTAATCCGCGATCTGCGACATCAGTCGTCGAAAGGAACGCGACTTGGGCAGCGTCTTGAAAGCTTTTGTAATGGCTGGCATGATTATCCGGCTCAATATACATCAGCTGAACAAACATATAGACATTTTGCAACGGGGTTTCTACGTCGTTGGGCAACAGAATATCCCGTTCGCGCATTACTGCAGCATCATTTTCGAGTGAAAAATGCATGGCTTTGTTGCCGGTGTTTGTTAAAACGGCGCCATTGACGATAATCTTCTCGCCGGCTGGAATGCGAAACTTCAACGACATTTAGGGATCTCCAATAGACAGTAAAGATGGCCGTACTATACCAACAGTCGCAGAATGTGCAAAACAGCATTGTAAAATTGGGATAATAATAAACGTTGCCTGCACGCATTCTAGATAATCAGAATTTATTTCTGGTAACAATACCGATGCTGTCTATATGATTAGTAAGGTATGTTGGCAGCGATTGGCTTATCTTGAGAATTTTTGTTAGGGATTTGTATGTCAAAAAACGTGGGCTCACTTATATTGAAGCTGGTCATAGGCTCGTTTTTTGTCGGATGGTGTTTGACGCTTTTTGATATTACGCCACTCGATTTACTCAAAGATTTAACGGGGACCATTGGGCAAATCTACGCGACAGCCCTAGATACGGTGCGATGGGCCGCAGACTATATTTTACTTGGTGCAGTTATAGTGGTTCCTATTTGGGCGATCGTCGCAGGATTGAATTATGTCCAGAAGAAAAGTCTGCGTAAATCGTCACAATCTAAGAAGCCTGATTAGGCAGAATCACTTAACGGTGGCACAGTCGATACATAAAGGGGTACTTGGATCCAATTCCAACCTCTTTTCTGAAATCTCTTCGTCGCAACTTGTGCAATACCCATAGTCACCGCTTTCCACCCGAACAAGCGCAGCGTCAATTCTGGATATTTCATTCTGGCGACGACGTTCCGTTTCTTGTGCCATGGCCTGACCCTGTAAAGCATCCATGCGTGATAGCCGACCGACGCGCGATTGATCCAGCTCCACTGGCCTGCTGTCCTCTACGCTCGCCTGCATGATTGATTGGAGTTCTTCCCGGCGGGAGAGGAGAATATGCCTCCATTTTTTCTTTCCCATTTGTGAAGGTTACTCCAACTTGGCAAATTGCGCAAAAAAGGGCCCAACATTGAAAAGTTGGACCCTTTTGCTAAAACAATCAGCCTCACACCCGCCAGGTAGGACCTTTGCGCAGTAAGGCATCGATGGAAGGTGTTGTCGCATCTTGTGCCGCATCCATCTGCTGGGTTATCCCATTTTCATAGGTCTCAGCGGGGTCACAAAAAAGGACACCCATTGCAACGGGTAGTTCATCGCCGTCCATCTCCGCCAGCATTGTCGCCAGAGAGCGGTTTTTCTCGTCATGAACGAGAATATCATCTTCCGTTACGCCATTCTCTCCAATTGTTACCGCTTCCAAAGTTAGCGTATTGGTATTCAGTCGTATGCCCATATTCTTGTCGGCGCCAAAAATCAGGGGATGTCCGTGCTGTACATGAACTTGTTTGTCTGCGGCAACGTTCCGCGCCAGAACATTATCGAATACCGCGTCATTATACACGATACAATTTTGCAGTATCTCAACCATAGATGTGCCCTGATGGGCATGCGCTCGTTTCAAGATCTCCGGCAGAGTTTTTTGCGTATCGTATCCACGGGCAGCAAATCGAGCGCCAGCTCCCAGAGTGAAAACCAGAGGCTTCAACGGACGATCAACAGATCCCGTAGGGGAGGACGGTGTTCTTAAGCCAATTTCCGATGTTGGTGAATACTGTCCTTTCGTCAATCCATATATTTCATTGTTGCAAAGCAAAATCTGAATATTCACATTCCGACGCAAAACATGAAGCATGTGATTGCCACCAATGCTGAAGCCGTCTCCATCACCGGTTACCATCCAGACGTCGAGGTCTGGATTGGTTATTTTAATGCCCGTAGCGAACGCTGGTGCGCGGCCGTGAATAGTGTGAAAGCCGTATGTTGACATATAATATGGAAAACGCGAAGAGCACCCGATACCGGAGACAAATACGTATTTTTCCTTCGGTGTGTCAAGATCAGGCAATGTCCGTTGAACGGCTTTTAAAATAGCATAGTCACCGCAGCCTGGGCACCACCGGACTTCTTGATCAGAAGCAAAATCCGCCGGTTTCAGTTTTTCACTTGGAACAGCAATATTCATTTTAACTCTCCAACGCCAAATCAATGGCGTCTTCAATCTCGGTAATCTTGAAAGGTTGGCCTGTTACTTTATTGACGGGTTTTGCATCGATTAAAAATTGATCCCGCAGAACGGTTTTGAGCTGCCCGTCGTTCATTTCCGGAACAATAACCTTTTTAAATCCGCGGAGGAGCGTTTCAAGGTTTTCGGGGAAGGGCCAGATATGGCGTATGTGAATATGAGAAACATTCTTGCCCTCAGCAAGCTTGTTATTTACGGCGCGGCTGATGGGGCCATATGTTGAGCCCCAACCAACAACGGCAAGGTCACCTGTCTCATCACCAGATTCGACAATTTGTGCTGGAATATCTTTCGCAATTCCCAAAATCTTATTGCGACGGATATCGGTCATTTCCTGATGATTTGCGGGCTCATAGGAAATGTTCCCGGATCCGACTTCTTTTTCAATGCCGCCAATTCTATGCTCTAATCCAGGTGTTCCCGGAACCGCCCAGGGCCGTGCCAGGGTTGCGGGATCTCGTGCAAATGGCAAAAACCCTTCCGGATCAATATCGCGATTTACCGGAAACGGCTTTTTGTCAGCGACGGTCGGGATGAGCCATGGCTCTGCAGCATTCCCAATATAACCATCCGTCAAAAGCATAACCGGGGTCATGTATTTTGCGGCCAGCCGGCAGGCTTCAATCGCCACATCAAAGCAGTCAGCCGGGCTTCTAGACGCGAGAACAACAAGCGGCGCATCCGCATTCCGGCCATAAACAGCTTGATAAAGATCAGATTGCTCGGTCTTTGTCGGTAACCCGGTAGACGGACCAGCACGCTGTGAATTTACAATGATGAGTGGAAGCTCCGTTGAAATCGCTAGGCCAATAGCTTCCCCTTTTAACGCAATACCCGGACCTGAAGAGGAGGTAATCCCCAATGCTCCGGCATAGGATGCGCCAATTGCAGAGCAAATAGCAGCAATTTCGTCTTCAGCCTGAAAGGTCTTGACCCCGAATTGTTTCATCTTCGCCAGTGAATGTAAAACGGGAGACGCGGGCGTAATGGGATAAGAGCCGAAGAAAATTCTCAGATCTGCAAGTTCAGCCCCGGCAACAAGCCCCCAAGCAAGAGCTTCGCCACCAGTTATTGTTCGGTAAAGCCCCGGAGGCATTTCAGCGGCAGGGATGGAATAAAGCTCAATTCCGTCACCAAGCTCCGAAACTTCCCCAAAGACATGACCGGCGTTGAGTGCGGCAATGTTAGCATTGGCAATCTCAGGACGGCTGGCAAATTTTTTGTTTAGCCAGTCAACGGTATTTTGCCGGCTTCGGCCATAAATCCAGAATATCAGCCCCAGCACCCAGAAGTTTTTACAGCGAAGGCCTTCTTTTTGGGAAAGGCCGAATTCTTTCACTGCTTCCAGAACAAGCTTCGCAATATCTATTTTTAGTACTGAAAAGCCATCGAGTGATCCATCTTCCAGTGGGTTTTCCAGATAGCCCGCTTTTTTCAGGTTGCGATCCGTAAATGTCCCACTATCAACAATGATCGTGCCGCCGGTTTTCAGTCGCGCAATATTTACCATCAAAGCCGCGGGATTAAGCGCAACGAGAACATCCGGGACATCGCCATGGGTTTCAATTCGGCGTGAGCCAAAATTTATCTGAAAAGCAGAGACGCCAAAAGTTGTTCCAATAGGGGCTCTAATCTCCGCCGGAAAGTCAGGAAAGGTTGCAAGGTCATTTCCGACCAGGGCTGTTGTGTCAGTAAACCGGCTACCGGTGATTTGGATGCCATCACCAGAGTCTCCCGCAAATCGAATAACGACTGAGGGTACCTCTTTTCGATCAGAGGAGTTAGGGCCGGATTTTATTGTTAATTCGTTCAACTTACTTACTCGCGTTACACCCGAATATCTTCATCAAGTTTGGTAATTGGCCTTAATCAGCAGTTTAGCGCGTTTTCTTACTAGTAATCAACGCCCTATATTACTTGCCATTTCAAACTCGGATCGAGGGTTCAGATTAGTATATGGTTCAAAGTCAGAGAATTCCAAGAATGAGCTGGAACTGTTTTACTGCAGCATACATATCGTCGCCACCTGTAAATTACAACCCTATTTCATATAAATTAAATGTAAAAAAAATATTATACATATTTATATAGTGAATTAACTGAGCAGCAGGATGTCAAACAAGTTTCTCTTTGAGAATTCGGACGAAAAACTCGCCGATCTGCGCAGGCGATTGCCCACCCGGCCGGTACCAGCTACTTGACCAGTTTAAGGAGCCAAGCAGACTAAGGCGCAGCAATCCTTTATCGACGCTTTCCGGCAGCGGTAAATCATCAATTAGATCCATAAACAGATTATCGTAACTATCCCGAATTTCGATAAGCCGGCTGCGAAGGGTAGGTGACGTGCGGGAAATGTCCGCGCAAAGAAGGATAGAGAAATTATTTCCACCAAATAGAGTATTCATATGTGCCACCGCCGCAAGGGTGAGGCGTTCCCATGGATCAGAAACACCTTCTGTTGCGACAAGGACTGAATTACTTATGAGCCGCCGGCCTTCTTCGTATGTGGCAATGATCAAATCGTCTTTCGACGGGAAATGATAGTACATAGATCCGGCAAGCATTCCAGCTTCACGGGCGATGTCGCGCATTGAGGTTGCATCATATCCACGTTGATTAAATAAGTGAGCAGCAGCGGCCATCAATTCCTGTCGTCGATTATCGCTACGATATTGCCCTTCTTCCTTTGCAGGAGTTTTTTCGGTCACAGATTATCCCTAACAAACAGTTGTTGGTTAATCTTTATGCCGATTTGAAGGCGGCTCAGCAACTTTAATCTTTGAAAAGCTCTTTCAGGCGATCTATTGCCCCTTCCGTCTCGTCAGCCGCGCCTTTCACGATATTGCGCATTTGATCTGATAAATTGAGATCCGTTGACACAGCAGCCACTGTTATTGCACGGAGGAGGGGGGTGTAGACTTCATCAACAAGTGCAGCAGGGCCAATTCCGTCCTGATCTCGCCCGATATCCTGCAGATGAATATCGTCCAGCACAGCCGTTACTTTGTTTCCAGTCAATCCAGTTGCCTGAACAACAACGACGGCATTGGAAATATACACGTCATTGACGATGAATTTTTTTTCTTGAGTATTCCCAGAGCCAACCGCTTGAATTTTTTCCTGATCGACAGCAGCCATTATGTTTTTTCGGATAGTGCGCAGATTGTCGCCGTCTTCGGTGATTTCATAAATTATCTCTGGTGCTTCAATTTTGATCCGCTTTATGACCATAGTGTCCTGACTGATGGTTTCAGGGTCAATTTGTAGAATTATATTGGGAAAGGAAAAGGCGTTGTCCGGACTAAAACCGACAGGATTACCAACAACCAGATTGAAAATTGTTGCATCGCCAGATGTCGGTGAAAATTCTGCTTCCTGAACGGTTACCGGTGATTTAGTAATTTCCGAGCCGTAATTTTCTACGGCACCCTGGATCACACTGCCAATGGAACTATAGACATATGCAATGGCTCCGCAGAAAAGCAGAACCAATAAAGTGACGGAAATGATGACGCCGCGTTTCATGCTTGAAAGCCCGATTTGTGCAAGGGATATCGGCTGTAGTTTACGTCAATAATCAAGGGTGTATCAATAAGAAAACCGCCAACAACATATATGTTGTTGGCGGTTTATTTCAGGCATAACGGTGATGTTTAGGGAACCGCTACTTCATTATCCATTTTGCGATTGATCAAGAATGCAACCAGTGCTGCTGAACCCGCAGTGAGGAGGCAGAAGATCGCCAGTTCCAAATCGCTATAAGGAATCAGATCACTTCCTCCGGGCGTCGCCAGAGCTAGTCCGCCAACGAGCATGAACAGGCGTATTGGCCATCCGAGCATGTTCCGGTGCAGATTACCTATTCCCATCAAATATCCTTGAAGCGAACTGGCTACCAGAATAACGCCACCTACTGCGCAAACAAATAACACGCTTGTTCGGGCAATATCTCCGTTCAAGATGAACGCAGGATCAAGAACAAAGAAAAAGGGAACAAAATAGATAATAGACCCAAGACGCATGGCTTCAAACCCAGTCCGCATGGGGCTGGATCCTGCTATCGTGGCGGCTGCAAAAGCACCCAATGCTACAGGAGGTGTGATGAAGGAGACCATACCCCAGTACAAAATAAACAAATGCACTGACATGGGATCGAGTCCACCCTGGATTAGCGCAGGAGCCAGAACAATCGCCAGGAATATATAGGCGGCTGTTACGGTCATGCCGATGCCCATGATGAAACTGGTGATTGCACCCATTAACAAAAGGATCAAAATATTGCCACCAGCAATAAAGATCAGATCGTTCACAAGTGTTCCCGCCATGCCCGTAATGGACAGCGCCCCGACAATGAGGCCAACACCGACAAGAATGGCGGCGATCTCTGCAAGCAGCTTACCGGCAGAAATAATGAACTCAACAAAATCATGCATCGTCCAACGGGTATGCGGGAAAATCTGGTTGATCACAATCAGGAGGGCCGTCGCATAAAAGGGCGCTAGAACTTCCTGCTTGAGATACACCAGCATGACAATCAGCAGAACAAACACTGCGACGAAATGCCAGCCTTTGCGAATGGTTTCGCCAACTTTGGGGAGCTGTTCCCGCGGAAGACCCGGCATATCATTTCGTGCTGCATAGGCATCAATCTGAATAAACAAGGCCAGATAATACAAAACGGACGGAATAATCGCCGCAACAGCAATGGTAATGTAGGGAACATCCAGGAAAACGGCCATAATGAAGGCTGTCGATCCCATTATGGGCGGCATAAGAACGCCCCCCGTTGATGCACAGGCCTCTACACCGCCGGCATAGGCGGATTTAAAACCCGTTTTCTTCATGGCTGGAATTGTTAAAACGCCTGTTGTGATAACGTTTGTAATAACACTTCCACTCATTGAGCCCATCAGGCCGGAGGAGAAAATCGCAACTTTCGCAGGTCCGCCACGGACATGGCCGAGTAACGAGAAGGCCAGATCAATAAAGAACTTGCCCCCGCCTGTATGGGTCAACGCGACGCCAAATATCAAAAACCCTATAACTAGATTGGCCAGCGCTTGCATGGGTATGCCAAGCATACTTTCTGCACTAAGCGTGTGGTACGCCGTAGTATCTGCTAAACTGCTGCTCAAGCCGGATATGGGGCCCGGCATAACCTCAGCGTAAAGCGGGTAAAGTGAAATAATGACGACGATAACAAAAAGGGCCGTACCGCCAGCACGGCGTGTACCTTCCAGAACCAAAGCCCAAAGAATGAGACCGAGAATGACCATATAATCCGGCGCACCCATTTCCCAACCACTATCAAGAATCTTCTCTGCATTGATGAAGAAAAAGAGCAGCAGAAAAAAGGTAATAGCGGCGAAAAGAATATCGTACCAGGGGACATTGCTCCTGGAGGCTTTTGCGGATGCCGGAAAGATCAGAAAGACAATCGGCACAAGCAGGCCAAACAACGCATACTGATATTCATTATCGAGCCAAGTAACGCCCATAAAGAAATTCGTATTGAAAAGTTGGTTGGCTGCAAGTCCGGTAACGATGACAGTGACAGCAATTACTATTGCCCGCCACCCGGTGGAAAGGTTACGGTGGCGAGCCAAATCAGGGTCCGCCACCGCTCCGTTCTCTTCATTTGTTTGTGTCATGAAGTATTAGTTCCAGATTGGGTTCATACCCTCAGCTTGAAGAGCCGCTGCACGGACTTTCATCCATTCATCTTTAAAGGCATCGCCTTCAAGATTTTTTGCGGCCATGGTTGCCCATGCTGCTGCCAATACATCCTGACGCTTCAACAAGGCGTCGTTATGCTCACTCATCTGATCGGTCCAAGCGCCTGCTTCTTTCCAGTATTTAACGGCTGCAGGATGGTAAGGAACCGCCCACATGAATGTCTGGCGCTCTGTTGCCCAGCCTGGCATTGCAGGTAAGGCGTCCTTGTAGTTGTCATATTCCGTGTGTACGGCTTTGACCATTGAATAAACTAATTCCGGGTTCTGATCGGCTCGTGTGATGAGAATTGGGTAAGGATAGGCGCCACCTTCTACAGGGTTGTCTTTTGAAATTCCCGTACCGAGTGTTGCAACATGGGGCACGAAATAAGGTGCTACGGCTTTAACCCGTGCCCAGCCTTCCGTGTCGCTGGCGGGCATTGGAGGCCAATAGATACCCCGCGGAGACGCTTCAAGTTTCTTGGTCGGGCCAGAAACCGTTGAGGCAATCGCTGCATCAACCTGTCCGGCAACCATGCCTTTCCACATTGCGCCATAGCCACCAAACTCAACGACTTCAACATCGTCAAATGTCAGGTCAGCAAACGCCAAATGGGCCTGGGCACCAATTGTCAACGCCGGAGAGCCCCGAACGATACCAACACGCTTGCCTTTCAGGTCAGCCAGAGTTTTGACACCAACATCCGCAGCAACCGCCAAACTGATGTTCGCATCAGACGTTGCAGACATTATCAGCTGAATTCTTTGTGGGCCCCAATCAGGTGCCGCAAAGTTAAACACGCCTTCTGAACCGAAGAATGTTCCACCGCCGTTGGCGACGAACTGAACTTTATCGTTGCGAAGCGGTCCCATGCGAGAAATATCATTTTTACCAGGAACAACGCGCAGACTTACACCATATTTGTCTTTAAGTGTCTTGCCGATGGCAACAGATTGGTTGTAGCCTGTTGTTCCAGTGTTATACGCGCTCCATGCGACTGTGCTAGGTAATTTTACTTCTTCGGCTATAGCGATACTTGTAAGGGCCAACAGAGCTGCGGCTGCAGCAGAGCCTAATCTTAGACTAATTCCCATTATTTCCTCCCTGGAAAACTGGTATGGTTATTTTTTTTGTTTTCTAATAGAAGCGCATTCTGCATAGTGGAATAGAATTCCGCAAGTGTTTTTATGCGGTAAATTTATTTTAGGCTCAGGTATAAGATGATCAGCGACAAAGCTTTGATAGAAGGAGATGTGAGTCAATCCGGTGATCGCCATTTTGTGACGTCGTTGGCCCGTGGCCTTGAGATACTCCGTGCGTTTCGTCCGGGCGAGGGGCCGATCGGCAATAACGAGCTGGCAAAACGAACCGGGCTTCCCCGTTCGACAATTTCCCGACTCACGAGCACCTTGCTGCAATTGGGATACCTGACCCACCGGCAAAGCCTTGGAAAATATGAACCTTCTCCGGCTGTGCTGTCCTTGGGATATACCTATTTGGCAAATAATAAGCTTCGATTGTTGTCCCGGCCATTGATGCATGATTTGGCGAAGCAAATGGGACTTGGTGTTGCCATGGGAACCCGGGATCGACTGAATATGCTGTATGTGGAGACCGTTCGTGGGGGCGAGGAAAGTACGTTGAGGTTGGAAACCGGGTCCTACTTGCCGATGGGCATAACGGCCATTGGGCGTGCCTTTCTGTGTAAATTACCGGATGGAGAGCGGGATTTTTTCCTTGATCACATAAAAAAACGATTCGCCGATGACTGGCCGTTACTTAAAAAAGGGTTCGAGGCGGCACAGAGAGATTATGAGGAATTTGGCTTTTGTCTATCCCTCGGTGAATGGCAGTCAAATTTCTTTGCTGTTGGGGCAGCCGCCAGAGATAACTCGACAGGTGATATTGTTGGCTACAACTGTGGAGGGTCATCCTATCTGGTAACCGAAGAGCTGCTTCGGGAACAAGCAGGCCCCCGCATAGTCGGATTGGCACGCAGTGTTGAAGTAATGTGCGGCACAACATAACCTTGTCGAGCTCTTAATATTAATGATAGAACACAGCTCAATCACAAAATAATAAAAATAAAAGGAACTAAAATGGCTCTGGACGCCGAAACTTTTTCGCTTGTCAAAGATGCTGTTGCGCGATTTGTGCGTGAGCGTTTGATCCCGGCTGAAGATATTGTTGAAGAAACAAATGATGTCCCGGAAGATATTATTCAGGAAATGCGAGAGCTTGGATTGTTTGGTCTGTCTATTCCCGAAGAATACGGTGGCTTGGGCGTCAACATGGTTCAGGAATGCGAGATTATTCATGAACTCTGCAAGGCGTCGGTGGCTTTTCGTTCCGTTATTGGAACGACCGTCGGTATCGGAAGCCAGGGACTGGTGATGACCGGAACTGAGGAACAAAAACAGCAATATCTACCTCGATTGGCATCAGGTGAGATTATTTCTTCTTTTTGCCTGACAGAACCTGAAGCCGGCTCGGACGCCGCATCGCTTCGGACCGTCGCCATCAAGGACGGAAACGACTATGTTTTAAATGGGACAAAGCGCTTTATCACGAATGCATTGCGGGCCGGCATGTTGACCGTAATGGCGCGCAGTGACCCCAATAAAAAAGGCGCGGCGGGGATTTCGGCATTTCTGGTTGATCCGGCAACACCAGGTGTGACCATAACGCAAGCCGATGAGAAAATGGGGCAACGGGGAACCAAGACCAGCGATGTAATTTTTGAGGATGTCCGGATACCGGCTTCTGCGTTGATGGGCGGTGAGGAAGGGCAGGGCTTTTATACGGCAATGAAAGTCCTTGATCGCGGCCGATTGCACCTAAGCTCGGTGTCCACGGGGATGTCAGAACGTATTCTGAATGAAGCCTTGGCATATGCTGCGGAGCGGAAGCAATTTGGTACTATCATCGGGGAGTTTCAATTGGTTCAGGCTTTATTGGCGGACAGCCAGGCGGAACTGTTTGCCGGAACCGCAATGACATTGGATGCTGCCCGGAAATATGATAAAGATGAGGATATCTCCATGCAGGCTGCTTGTTGTAAAATGTTTACGACGGAAGCCGCTGGAAAAATTGCCGATCGCGCTGTGCAGATCCATGGCGGTGCGGGCTATATGGCCGAGTATAAAGTAGAGAGATTTTATCGGGACGTGCGGTTGCTCCGTCTCTATGAAGGTACAACGCAAATACAGCAGCTGGTTATTGCCCGCAATATGCTGAAAAATCATGCCAACTAATAAAAAGGAGACTGGAAATGGGTGTAGATAAAGTAAAGAAAATGGTGCCCAGCCTGCACGGCAAAGTAAGCGATGAGGAATGGGAAGAGCGCGTTAATCTGGCGGCCTGTTACCAGCTTGTTGCGCATTACGGCATGACCGATCTTATCTTTACCCATATTTCGGCGCGGGTTCCGGGCGAAGACAACCAGTTCCTGATTAACCCATATGGACTGTTTTTTGATGAAATTACGGCATCCAGCCTGATCAAGGTGGATATTGATGGAAATGTTCTGGATGAGACTCCGTTCAAAATCAATCCGGCGGGATATACTATTCACAGTGCGGTTCATGGAGCGCGCCATGATGTTGCGTGCGTTCTTCACACGCATACAACCGCCGGCATGGCCGTCTCAGCGCAAAAACAGGGGCTTCTACCGCTCACACAGAATTCCTTGATGTTCTATAACTGCCTTGCCTATCATGGATATGAGGGTATTGCCCTGGATCTTGATGAGCGGGAGCGTTTGGTGCGGGATCTGGGCGATTCCATTGCCATGATCCTCAGGAATCACGGATTATTGACAGTTGGCGGCACGGTATCCGAGGCCTTCCGCAGGATTTATTATCTTGAAAAATCCTGTGAAGCCCAGATCAAGGCGCTGGCGGGTGGATCGGAGATCATTATTCCGCCACGCGAAGTTTGCGAGCATGCCGTGGCACAATTTCAGTCCTTTGGCTCCCGGACGACGTTGGAATGGCCGGGCCTGTTACGGATACTGGATCGCAAGGGAAGCAACTATCGCGATTGATTTGATGAAGAGCTATATTAAACCGCCGCCTAGTCAGATGCCTTCTGGGGAAGCGGCGGTTTTTTTTGGGCTGATTTAGAATCCCTTGATTTACTGAAAATCAGAACGCCAATAAACAGCACGATAGCAATACTCAGGAACAGAGCCCGATAGGCGATAAGCGGTGCGGATCCGTCATCTTCGACGAATTGTCCAATAATAATGCCGCCCATGGCCTGCATCAGGAATACGCCTAGAAATACTGCAGTGTTTAAGGTGGCTATGCCGCGCCCTAGCAAATGCTCCGGGAATATGGCGCGGCCATGAGACATGATGACGACGCCATAACTGCCAACCCAACAGAGCAGAATAAGCAAGCCGGCCACCATCCAGACGCTGACAACGGGAATGACGGCCAGAACAAGAAGGATTACAATGGTCAGGAGGGCCGCCGTGATGACAAGCCGCTTGCGGCTTTTGAAAAAACCGTCCAAATAGCCATAACCGATACTGCCGCCAATCATCGCCAGAATCATCCATAGAAGGATATTTCCGCGGGCTGCCAGATCAAGACCATAAATGTCATGGAGAAAATGAGCACCCCACAAGCCGACAATTGTCATGACCACGCCGTAAATGATGAGGTTTATGGCGAAGACATACTGAAATTCCCGGTCTTTGATGATGTCCAGCACGCCGCCCAGGGTATCCTTGATATTCTCGATTTTTCTGTCGTGAAAGGGATGACCAACAGGCGCGTCCTTGATAATCAGAAATCCAAAGACAAGCGATATTGCCGTGAAACCACCGGCAACCCAGAAGACATTTCGCCAACCGGCATAATCCGTTAGCAAGGCCGTTGGCGTGGTGGAAAAAACATTCCCCAATCCACCCAGCCCGACAATCAGCGATGCGTAGAAAGCAAAACGATGCGCCGGCAGCCATCTTGAAATAATCACCAGCGATCCCATTAAAACCGGAGCACATCCTACACCAATAAAGAACCGGGCAATTGACAGCTCGAGGAAGCTGGAGGCCATTGCGAACCCGAACGAACCGATCACTGAGATCAGCATCAGCCCGCAAATTGTTTTCTTGGGCCCATATCGATCGAGAAAAATACCGACCGGCACCTGAAACAGGGCAAAGGCAATAAAGAAGATACCGCCGACAATTCCCAGTTGCTCATGGCTTAAGGCAAGATCCTCCATGATGTTCGGCGCGATGACAGCGGTCGAGGATCGAAAGAAATTGCTGGCGACATATACAAAAGATAGTGTCGCGATAATTTTAAAGGCAGTTCCAGCTTCGTTTTTCATTATTTATTGCGCCGAGATTTTTTTTTATTTTGGATATAGAGCTATCAGTTTGTTTCCCCTACGTCAATTCGCGAAGCAGTTGTTGTAATTCTCCATCCCGGGACTAGGCAGAAAGGAGAGGGATAGTTATGCTGTGACCAAAAGAAAAAGGAGTGGAAAATGCCAAGATGGGTAAAGCGGCCGGAAGGGTCAAATTGGGGCGAATTTGGTGATGATGACCAAATAGGGCGTTTAAATCTGGTCACGCCAGATAAAATCCGGGCAGCCGCGGCGGAAGTGCGAACAGGAGAACGGTTTTGCTTAAGCCTTCCCCTCGATTTACCCGGCGGAAATGTTCTCAACCCGCGTCGCTATCCACCGACCCTGTCGCCAACTTTCCGGTCCGGTGATCGGCCTAATATGAATTACAACCTGTCGCAGGATAATCCGGATATGATTGATGTTATTTGCGATGATGTGGTTGTCCTGCATACACAATATTCATCCCAATGGGATAGTCTGGCCCATGTCGGGCAGGAATTTGACGCCGATGGGGATGGCAAGGCAGAGATTGTCTATTACAACGGTTTTCGGGCTGGAGATCATATTCACAGCCCGGACGACATTAACGGCTCTGGTGCCGAACGTCTGGGTATCGAGAACATGGCCGCCGCCGGCGTTCAGGGGCGCGGCGTGATGATAGATTTGGAAGGCGCCTTTGGTCGGGATTTCAGGATGGTCGGTTATGAGGATCTGATGCAGGTTCTGAATACGGACAATATCGTCGTTGAAGAGGGCGATATGGTTTGCCTGCATACGGGTTTTGCGCAGCAAATCATGGAAATGAACGGGGTGCCGGACAAGGAAAAACTGCACCATTCCTGCTGCGCCCTGGACGGTCGCGATCCAAAATTACTGAACTGGATTACCGATACAGGGCTTTCTTTGCTGATTGCTGATAATTATGCGGTGGAGGCACATCCATCGCGGGAAGGCCATGGCAGTTGCGCTTTTCTTCCCCTGCATGAGCATTGCCTGTTCAAGCTCGGCATCCATTTGGGAGAATTGTGGCATCTGACGCCGCTGAATAGCTGGTTAAAGAAGAACAACCGCTCACGGTTTATGTTGACGGCACCGCCGCTTCGGCTGCCGGGTGCCGTCGGCTCTCCGGCAAACCCGGTGGCGACAGTCTGATCAATTTAAGTCAATTGGACATATTGCAAGTCAAGGACAGAGACATATGTTAGTAATGTCGCTTGATCATCCGCTGGCAATTTGCTAGCAGACGACCTTGTTTTGTTCAGTTATCCGTTTTTTGACGGACCGGAGTCCCTAGATGTTTATTCAGACCTTGCCGCTTGACGATGACAATCGGATGCAGTTTCTCCCCGGCCGCCAGGTGCTGGTTTCGGGTTCCGTGCGCTTTGATAATGCGCAGGAAGGACGGGAGAGGTCTCCCCTTGCGGCGCGGTTGTTTGATATACCGGGCGTAAAAGAAGTCGAGCTTGGTGAAGATCATGTGACGATTACCAAAACCGACGATGAGACCCATAAGGCCCTTTGGATCCAACTCAAGCCCATGGTGCTGGCGGCGGTGATGGATCACTATATGAGTGGCCTGCCGGTTCTGGTTGGCGGAGATGTGGAAACGACTGCGAGCTATTCCGAAGAAGATCAGAAGATTGTCGATGGCATTGTTGAACTTGTTGATGATCGCATTCGCCCGCAGCTTCAGGACGATGGCGGCGAAGTCCTGTTTAAATCCTTTGATCCGACAAACGGCACGGTTATCCTGGAAATGGACAGCTCTGGGCTGTCAACACCGGCTTTCGGGACCCAGATAAAAATCGAGAATACGCTGAAGCATTTCGTGCCGGAAATCAGCCGTGTGAAATTTGAGCGCATGGTTGATATCACGGAGACAGCTGATGAAGGACGACCGGGCCTGCAAACTGAGGAAGCCAATCAGATACGGGTTTTGCTGGAGACACGGATCAATCCGGCAATTGCCGCCCATGGCGGTTATATTTCCCTGATCGATATTCAGGATCAGACCGCTTTCGTGGAAATGGCCGGCGGCTGTCAGGGATGCGGGATGGCGGACGCAACATTGAAACAAGGCGTGGAAGTGGAAATCAAAAGGGCCGTGCCGGTCATTGAACGGGTGCTCGATGTCACCGATCATGCGGGCGGCAGTAATCCCTATTATGCCGGTTATTAAGAGACTTCGTCGATTGTTTTGATGACAAACCCCTTATCCGCCCGGTATTTTTTCTGTATTTTCCCCCACGCTTCTTCAATATCAGCGGCGTAGAACTCAATATAATGGGTCTCCGCCCAATCGTCCGATAAATTGCGGTGCTTGTCGCCGTCGTTCAAGGCCTGCAGCACCTCTGCGTTAAAAATAGCTGCTTCAAATTTTAGTTGCATGATCACCTGTTCCCGAAATTTCTTCTTATAATCCCACAGGCTGGTTAACAGATGGTTAGCTTGCCATATGAATGGTCGGGTCGTTGCGAACCGGGAAATTTACGGAATTGGCGATAAAACAGACTTTATGGGCTTCCGTATGTAAGCGCCGCGCGACGTCAGGATCGCTTTCGGGGCTGATGGTCATAATCGGGCGCAAAATAACCTCCGTGAAGCGCAGGGCTCCCTCCTTCATCTCCATCTTGCCCCAGGCCGTATCGTGATACTGGGTGACCACAATTTTTTTGCGGGCGCACAGGGCGAGATAGCTGAGGAGATGACAGCCGGAGAGGGACGCGACCAGCATATCTTCAGGATTGTAGCGATCCGCTTTTCCAAGAAACACCGGATCAGCGGATCCGGCAATTATTGGCCGGCCCTCGATGGAGATATTGTAGTCGCGTGAATAGTTTTTATAATCGGTTGTCGGGCCGGCCGCGGCACCGGTCCAGTCAATATGGGCGGTAAATTCGTGTGTTTGTGCCATGATATATATCCCTTTTTCCGGTCACAATATCGGGAGCTGAAAGTTATGTCTTTGCCTCTGCCACAGAAGCTTTTATTTAAGTTGCATCAACTGTCTCATTTGACGGATATTGGATCAAGATGAAATTCAAGGAAGACCATGTTTGACGCAGCCCTGAGGCAGGTAATCGACCCACCGCTCAATTATATTGGGACGAAGGTGGCTGCCCTTGGCGTCTCGGCGAATATGGTGACATTTGTCGGGTTTGGATTGGGGGTTGCCGCTGTCCCGTTCATTGTTGCCGAAAGCTATGGCATCGCCTTGCTGCTTATTCTCACGAACCGGGTTTTTGACGGATTGGACGGGGCGGTTGCCCGGCATTCGCTGCTGACGGATTTTGGCGGCTATCTGGATATTGTCTGCGATTTCATCTTTTATTCCGCCGTGGTTTTTGCCTTCGCCTGGGCGCGACCGGAAAACACGTTGGCAGGGGCGTTTCTGATCCTCAGTTTTATGGGGACTGCCTCCACTTTCCTCACCTATGCGATCATGGCGGAGAAGCACAAGATCACGACGGATATTCGCGGCCGCAAGTCTTTATACTATCTTGGCGGGTTAACCGAAGGGATGGAAACCATTGTCGCCATGGTCCTGATGTGCCTGCTGCCGGATTATTTCGTTGAAATAGCCGTTGTTTTTGGCGTCATGTGCTGGGTGACAACGGTTACCAGGATATATGCCGCCTGGCTTGCCTTTCGGAACCTGCCTTAAGCCTTTTTGGCGTTTGTGGTCCAGCTGGTCAAATCGTCTTTCAAGGTGAGGCGGGCTTCTTTCTTGAGGGAGGTGACCCAGTCCAGAAAGCCGCGCTTCAGATCCTTCGCTGTCAGGTCTTCATCATAGGCACTGAAGAGAATTTCCTTGTATTCGTCCAAGGTAGCACATTCAAACTCGTTATCCTTCGGATCAAACGCCCTGATTTTTTCAATGGCTTCCGGTTTGCTTAACGCGGCGTGAAAGGGGATTTCCTCTTCCAGGTCATACCCACCCCAGCCCAGCCACCAGGCGTCGCTTTCGGCCTCGCCCAGATCCCAGGCATACATCACTTCCGCCTCAATATCCCGGGCGCATTTCTTGGCCGCAGCTTCCAAAGCCGGGCCGCTTGAGGTGACGGGCAGCGATATTTGCCCCAGCTTGAAATAGCCGGTGCCGCTGTCATTCCAGGTGGAAATAAACTGTTCGAAATCTTTTGACTCTGACACGGTGCTTCCTTCGTCTGACTATCTGTGCTGCTGTTGTAGATCAATCGCCGCAAAAAGGGAATTAGGGATCTTCCGGATCCGGGCGAAGTTTGTCCAGCGCCCGCCGGTCCGCTTTGGTTGGACGTCCCGCACCCGGTTCCCGCTGGCCCGAGGTCCGGGTTTTATCCGGCTCCGGTTTCTTTGTCTCAAGGGGGGCGAGGTCTTCATACAAGGATTGTGCCTCGCTTGCCGGGCCGCGTCGGGTTCCAATATCGACAATCCTGATAACACGAATGGACTTTTGCTGCTGGAACGTCAGGACGTCGCCCGCTTTGACAGTGACGCTGGCCTTGGCAACGGGAACGCTGTTAATCCGCAATTTTCGCGCCTGCACCAGTTTCGTCGCGATATTTCGGCTTTTGAAAAACCGCGCAAACCAAAGCCATTTATCAACACGTAAGGTTGGGGCGGATGGCTCTGCGCGGTCTGAACTCAATTATTTTTTGCCTAACGTTTTCAAAATGGCGAACGGGCTGTCCGGATCGATTTCGGGGGCGCGTGGCGCCGGTTTGCGGCGGGCAGGCTTGGATTTCGATGCGGGTTTACCGGCTGTATTCTGTTGCGGTTTTCTGCTTTTGGGCTTCGGCTTCTCGGCGCGCTTACGCTTGTGATAAGGCACCCGGCGATAGGTGATATCCTCGCCTTCGCCTTGCTGTTCATAGCCGAGCTTATCCAGAATGAGCGAAAACTGCTCCCGTGTTGTGCCGACGAGGGACAACATTTCATGGGTCGGCTTGAAGGGCAGGTTGCGCGGCAGGTCTTTTTTCCTGGGGTTACTGTCTTTGCCTTTTGCGGCGCCGTCATTGGTGGCTTTATCCGCCTCCGCTGCTGCTGCCGCGTCTTTTTTGACGGCGTCTGCGTCGGCAGGTGCCGCACCAGATTCCCCCTCGGGCTTCGCGTCCGCGACGGTCTCTTCGGGGGTTGCAGTTGGTTCGGCAGCTGTTTCGGCAGGTGCTTCCGGTGCCGCGTCCATTTTTTCGGCCTCTTCGGCTTTCGGTGCCGTATCTGACCCGGATTCCGGAGAATCGGTAGCAGCTTCAGCCGGTTTAACCTCAGGTGATTCGCTCTTCGGCGGCTCGGTTGTATCTATCAGGCCGCGGGAGGCGCGCCGTAACAGACCGGCAAGCCGGTCCAGCATATCCATGCGCACCGCCAGATTGTTAAAGACAGCATAACCGGCCGTCAGATAGTAGCTCCAATGCAGGCCCTTCTCGGTTTCGAAGGATACCCGGCCTGCCGGTGGCAGCGGCGGAATGGGGTTGCGTTCTTCGTGAATGGCCCAGAGCAGGCAGCGCAGGGCGGTCGGGTCGGGTTTCAGCAATATGGGCATGAACACATGTTCATATCCCACCCGTAAGCCCCCGAACTTCAGGCGCCCGTAATCCTTTTTGTCCAGGTTGCGGATCTGGTCACCCAGTTTGTATCGGGGCAGGGCACCGAGATTTTCGCTGACCTGGAAGGCAATGCCGCGTGCGGCCCCGGTTAGGGGAAGATCTGCCAGCATTACCAAGGGCTTAAGGCGCGTATCGATTTGCGCATTGATCCAGTCATTGAGGCGTTTCGTCGCGGATTCCAGGGCCGGGCCGTTTAATTGTTCACTGGCCAGCAGCTGTAATTTCGGCTTCAGAACGCTCTCGCCTTTTACCAAGGAGGCGATAATCGCGCCTTCCCAGGAGATCTTGCCCTCGCCATCCAACGTGATCGCCTCATCCGGCGCGGCCGCCAGTCGGGCGGCGCGGACGGCGATTTCCGCGGCGATGGTTTTATTGCCGACATTTCGTAAAGTGCGGGCTTCCGTACTATTTACGCTGGTATCGGCATTGAACTTTAGTCCGACCAGGGTTCCGATGAAATGTCCTTCAACCTGAACGTCACCGGTATCGCTTATCTGTGCTTCCAATTGACTGCTGTCTTTCAATTTCCGCACCAGCATGGCCGTGCGTCTGTCTACAAATCGTTGCGTCAGGCGCTCATGCAGAGCATCCGACAGTTTATCTTCTATGTTACGCGCGGCGTCCTGCCAATGTTTATAATCATCCATCCACTCCGACACATGGGAAATATAGGTCCATGTGCGCGTATGGGCAATGCGCGTCGCCAGTGTATCGATATCCCCATCGGTTTTCTGTAGCCGGTTCAGATGGTTCGAAATCCAGTCGCTGGGTAATTTGCCCGATGACGACTGCAAATGCAAAAATATTTGTTTGAGCAGGCGCACATGCTCATCATGCATGGTTTGCCGAAAGTCCGGGACCTGGCAGACCTGCCATAACTGACGCACCTTGGCCGAGCTTTGTGAGTGCTGGCGCACCTCGTCATCGCGGATCAGGGTTTTAAAGGCCGTATAATCTTCTGGGTCACGGGGCGAGACCATGCCCTCAATGGCCGGGTTTTTCTCCAAGGAGCGCAGCAGGTCACGGGCGGTTGTGAAGTTGAGATTCTGGTTGCGCCAGCGGATATTCCGGACGCTGTCGAATTCATGGGATTCGATTTTTTCCACAAGATCCTCTTCCAGCGGTTCCACATTGGCCGTGGTGCCAAAGGTGCCATCATTCATATGCCGGCCGGCCCGGCCGGCAATCTGGGCGAATTCCGCCGGGCGCAGCCGCCGGGATATGGCACCGTCATATTTTACGGTTCCGGCGAAGGCCACATGATCGATATCCATATTCAGGCCCATGCCGATGGCATCCGTCGCCACCAGATAATCCACGTCGCCTGATTGATACAGCTCGACCTGGGCATTGCGGGTGCGCGGCGACAGGTTTCCCATGACCACGGCGGCACCGCCCCGCTGCCGGCGGACAAGCTCGGCGATGGCATAGACATCGTTGGAGGAAAAGGCGACGATGACGGAGCGAGGCGGCAGGCGGGATATTTTCTTCGGTCCGCGATAGCTGAGTTTTGAAAACCGGGGGCGCGAGATGAAAGAGGCTTCGGGAATCAGCCGCTGGATCCAGGGCCGGATGGTTTCGGCGCCCAGAAACATTGTTTCCTCGCGACCACGGGCATGCAGCAGGCGATCGGTGAAAACATGGCCGCGCTCCGGATCGGCGGCCAGCTGGATCTCGTCAATGGCCAGGAACTCAAATCCCCGATCGAGCGGCATGGCCTCCACGGTGCAGATAAAATACACCGCATGGGGCGGAATGATTTTCTCCTCCCCGGTGACCAGGGCGACATTGGCGGCACCTTTTTGCCCGGCAACGCGGTCATAAATTTCCCGGGCGAGCAGACGAAGCGGCAGCCCGATAATCCCGTCCGCATGGCCCATCATCCGTTCCACCGCCAAATGGGTCTTGCCGGTATTGGTCGGCCCGAGCACCGCCGTGATCCGGTCCGCTTTTAACGATTGTGACGATGGAGAATAGGTGTTGGGAGGCATAGTGCCCTTTGCTGCGAATGGGAGGCTGCTGTGCCTCCGGTAAGGATAACATTTATCAGAAACATCTATACAGGTGAAATAATAATGCAATTGATTCGCTGCAAATTCCCGATTTTAAATTTTGGCGCCGGATCCGCCGGGTTTCTCAAATTGGCCAACGGGAAAGAGGCCGTTGGGTCAAAGCCGGGTGGTTTTCAGCGTATTAGCCAAACGTTCGTTTGAAATTTTCATTGATAAAGGCCCCCGGAATATGGGAGAAAGGCGTCGTGAGAGCCCCGTCGACGGCTCAAAGCGGAGAAAAATTTGACACTCTGTTGTGTTGCGATGCACAATAATGAGAAACAAAAGGGACGAATTTATAATGGGCGATTTTCCAAAACGCAGCCTGGAAGACTGGGACAACCTCGCGGAAAAAGAACTGCGGGGCCGCAGCACGGATGATCTGGTTTGGAACACGCCCGAAGGCATTCCGGTCAAATCGCTTTATACCGCTGCCGATCTGGAGGGCATGGAACTTGACGGGGCCTTACCGGGTATGGCGCCGTTTCAGCGCGGGGTTCGCGCCACCATGTATGCGAACCGTCCCTGGACCATTCGTCAATATGCCGGATTCTCAACGGCAGAAGAATCAAACGCCTTTTACCGCCGCAATCTGGCGGGCGGTCAGAAAGGCCTGTCGGTCGCCTTCGATCTGGCAACCCATCGCGGCTATGATTCCGATCATCCAAGAGTGGTCGGCGATGTGGGCAAGGCCGGTGTGGCCATCGATAGCGTCGAGGATATGAAAATCCTGTTTGACGGCATTCCCCTGGATGAGATGTCCGTCTCCATGACCATGAACGGGGCCGTATTGCCCATTCTCGCCAATTACATTGTTGCCGCCGAGGAACAGGGGGTCAGCCCGGACAAGCTGGCAGGCACGATCCAGAATGACATCCTGAAAGAGTTCATGGTCCGCAACACCTATATTTATCCGCCGGAGCCCAGCATGCGGATCATTGGTGATATCATCGGCTATACCTCGGCCAAGATGCCGCGGTTTAATTCCATCTCCATTTCCGGTTATCATATGCAGGAAGCCGGGGCAACACAGGTGCAGGAACTGGCCTTTACCCTGGCCGATGGTCTGGAATATGCGCGGGCGGCCCTGGCGTCGGGCTTGAAAATTGACGATTTCGCGCCGCGTCTCAGTTTCTTTTTCGCCATTGGCATGAATTTCTTTATGGAAATCGCCAAGCTGCGCGCCGCCCGGATGCTCTGGGCGCGGATGATTTCCGAGTTTGAGCCGCAAAATAAAAGCTCCCTGATGCTGCGCACCCATTGCCAGACCTCCGGCGTCAGCCTGACCGAGCAGGATCCCTACAACAATGTTATTCGCACGGCTTATGAAGCCATGGCCGCCGTTTTGGGGGGCACGCAAAGCCTGCATACCAATGCGCTGGATGAGGCCATTGCCCTGCCGACCGATTTCTCGGCCCGCATTGCCCGTAATACCCAGCTTATCCTGGCCGAAGAGACCGGTGTTCCCAAGGTGATCGATCCCCTGGGCGGCAGCTATTATGTGGAAAGCCTGACCAACTCCATTGCCGAAGAAGCCTGGAAGATCATCGAGGAAGTCGAGGAGCTGGGCGGCATGACGAAGGCCGTGGAAAGCGGTATGCCCAAACTCCGGATCGAGGAATCCGCCGCCCGCCGTCAGGCCCGTGTTGATCGCGGCGAGGAAACCATCGTCGGGGTGAATAAATACACCCTCGAAAAAGATGACAGCGATATCGACATTCTGGATGTGGATAATACGGAAGTTCTCCGCCAGCAGGTGGCGCGGCTTGAAAAAATCAAGGCAACGCGGGATGAAGCGGCCTGTCAGGCCGCCCTTGCTGCCCTGACCGAAGGCGCGCGCGGATCGGATAACCTTCTGGAGCTCTGTGTGAACGCGGCGCGTGTCCGGGCAACGGTCGGCGAGATTTCCGATGCCATGGAAACGGTCTTTACCCGCCACCGGGCCGAGATCCGTTCCATCAGCGGTGTTTACGGGGCAGCTTACGAAGGGGATGCGGGCTTTATGAAAATTCAACAGGATATCGAAACCTTCGCCAAGGAAGAAGGCCGCCGACCGAGAATGCTGGTGGTCAAACTGGGGCAGGATGGCCATGATCGCGGCGCCAAGGTAATCGCCACCGCCTTTGCCGATATTGGGTTTGACGTCGATGTCGGACCGCTGTTCCAGACCCCGGCCGAAGCCGCCACGGACGCCATTGAAAGTGACGTGCATGTGATCGGGATCTCGTCGCAGGCCGCCGGTCATAAAACACTGGTCCCGCAGATTATCAATGAGCTGAAGGCCCAGGATGCGGGCGATATTCTGGTGGTCTGCGGCGGCGTTATCCCGGCGCAGGATTATGACATGCTGTATGACGCCGGCGTTGCCGCCATTTACGGTCCGGGCACCAATATCCCCGAAGCCGCCGCCGAAGTGCTGGACCTGATCCGCAAACAGCGCAGTGCGTAAGTTCTAGTCGGCTTGTTTGCGCAGCGGCTTGTCGTCAAGCAAGGCCCAGACATCCTCTTCCCCCTCCGATCCGCGCGCACCCAGTTCAATCAGTAGCCGGGTGGTCGTTTCGTAATCGGCGCCGATGATGCGCGAAAGGGTGGTAAGCTTTCGCCATTCCGTATCGGCAGGTGGATTTTCAAGGGCCGTTTGCAGCAGGGCCTTGCGGCGGGTATCCAGTTCCCGTTGAGCCTTTGTCTTGCGCTGGTGCCGAAGGTGATCGATGGTAAACTGGCCGGCTCCGCCAACGACAACGCCGATCGCCCCGCCAATGACCCCTAACCAGAAATCCGCCATGATATCCTCCCTTATTGTCGACTTGTAGGGGCCGCCCCCGGACCCTCTTGAAAAGCGCAGCCTGGATCGATGGTAAGCCCGTACCAGCCGAACGGCAACTTCATTTTAAAAATTGGAAATAGTAATTCATTGCTCCTAAAGTAATAAATCTAACTATTAGTAATGATAATTCATATATATAATAAATATAAAAAAGTAAAAAGATAGTAAATTAATCCAAATATTGAAAATTATTTATTAATGTTTAAGTAAGTTTACTGCTTATTACAAAACAATAAATAGGAGATATTAATGTTTAGAATTGTTATTTTCTTTTCAGTTTTAATGTCTGTATTGAATGAAATTTATTTGACATATGCGAAAGAACTGGAGGCACCAAAGGCGGATAAAAAAGCCAATCTGGACGCTTTTTACCGCCAGATTTGCATGGATATCGATATGTCGGATTTTAACATCGCCAATCGTCCGGCAGACATGAAAGTTAAGTATGACCCTGGACTTCAGATCATAATCCCCGATTGTTGCGTGCCCTATGTGGAAGGAAAGATTCCTGAAGATTGCGGCCATGCAATTTCCTTGCTGGATGCCAAATATTCCAAAGATAAAACCAAAATCAGCGAGCTGCGTGTTCAGACATGGGCGGCTATAAATCAGTTAAGGAGCGATTCAAGTATAATGGAGCCGATCGACAAGCTTGAGATTTCCGATAAACGAAAGGAGATTTTCAAGGAGAAGATAAGATATCGAAACCAGATTTTCATTTACTTTATCTATTCTCAACTTAACAAACTGGGAAGCTGTGGCTCGATTGCGGCAAATGTGGTGCAGATATTCGCGCAAAAAGACATCACCAAGCAAAGAATGATCCTTGTCTCTGTCGTGGGGCCCAAGACACCGTTACCGGAAGATAATATATTCAATTATGATATCCGCAGTTCCCAGGAACATGCCTTCTTCGTCCTTGGCAGCAAAATTCCCGAAGGCACTTACGCGAATACCGATCTTGTTGATGGAAAGGTGCCCGAAAATATGCTGGATGGCTGGATTTGCGATCCCTGGCGTCTGGAACCCAGGTTTGGCACGGTTCGCGACCTGGTCAAGAATGATCCGGTTTACAGTTTATCGAGCTGGAAGTCCTACGAAGTTAATGAGGTGGATTTGCCGGTTTTGTCCCCGGATGAGGATGAGGATGATTTCTGGTTTGAAGAATGCGATTTCATGACGAGCCCGGAGCTGTTTACGGATCTGATCCTTAAAAATGAGAAATTATGGAAGAACATGATCATTTCCGGTTCAGGCAAGATCAGTAAAAGGAACATGCGCAAAAAAATTCGGAGTGTCTTGTTGCCGGCGGAGGATTCTGACGCAGTGCATTCGGAGCTTTAAGGTAAGGTTTCACGGTCTCGGCGCGTCAATCCAAAACATGAAAATTTTTAATGGGTTGAGTTAAATACATGAAAATATTTCATGTATCGCCGAGACCCGCGGAACTACTTGACCTGTTCCCCCGATGTGGCTGTATGATGCGGGCAGAATTCCTCCACAGAAGGGTGACATATGAAAATCATTTACAGTCCGGACCATGCCAAACACGACCCGCAAACCTATTTTAAAGGCGGCGCGTTTCATCAACCACAGGAAGTGCCGGGCCGGGCGGAGGCGCTGATCGCGGGGTTGCGCGATGCGGGGCATGAGATTTCCGGTCCCGATGAATTTGGCCCGGGCCCGCGGGCAGCGGTTCATACCCCCGGATATCTGCATTTTCTCGAAACCATCTCGGATCGCTGGCATGGGGAGGAAATGGGCAGTGAAGAAGTGCTGCCCAATATCCATCCGGGCCGTCACATGTCCGGGATGCCCACGGGGCTGGTTGGCGAGGTTGGTTATTATACGACGGATATGTCGGCACCTGTGGGACGTCAGACATGGGAAGCGGCGGTGGCGTCCAATAACGTGGCGCTGACGGCGACGGAATATGTACTGGCGGATCTGCCAGCGAAAAAAGCCGCCTATGCGCTCTGCCGTCCGCCCGGGCATCATGCGTACAAGGATCAGGCCGGTGGTTTCTGCTTTCTCAACAATATCGCCATCGCCGCCGAATATGCCCGCCGCAATGTATCTCGCGTCGCCATCCTGGATGTGGATGTGCATCATGGCAACGGGACGCAAGGCATTTTTTACGACCGGGCCGATGTGTTGACGATTTCCATGCATTGCGATCCCAGCGACTTCTACCCCTTCTTCGCCGGCTATGAGCAGGAACGCGGCCGCGGCGACGGGGACGGTTTCAACCTCAACCTGCCCCTGCCCAAAGGCAGCACGGACGAGCCTTTTCTCGCCAAGCTGGAGGACGCGCTCACTGCGCTGAAATCCTATGCGCCGGATGTCCTGTTTGTGGCGCTGGGCCTGGATGCCTTTGAAGGCGACCCGTTTGCCGGGCTTGGCATAACCACGGAAGGCTTTGGCGCCGTTGCCGCCAATATAGCCCATCTCGGGTTTCCCACGGTGCTGGTGCAGGAAGGCGGTTATAACCGGGACCATCTCGGTGCCAATATCACCAGTTTCATCGACGGATTTGAAGGACATAGATAACGATGGTTGAGACGGATGTCAGTGGCCTCAGTCAACTGGGGCAAGCGGTAGACCAGCCCCGGAGCCCGGAGGAGGCGGTGCTGGAGAAGGTGCCCAACGGCCAGAGCGACGTCAATTACCTGGTCCGCTTCGTCGCGCCGGAATTTACCTCGCTCTGCCCGATGACCGGGCAACCGGATTTCGCCCATCTGGTCATCGACTATGTGCCGGACCAGTTTCTGGTGGAATCAAAATCCCTGAAGATGTTCCTGACATCCTTTCGAAATCATGGTGCCTTTCATGAGGACTGCACGGTAAGTATTGGCAAACGCCTTGTTGAGTTGCTGTCGCCCTGCTGGTTGCGCATTGGCGGATACTGGTATCCGCGTGGCGGCATACCCATCGATGTCTTCTGGCAAACTGGTGCGCCGCTTAAAGATGTCTGGTTGCCCGATCAGGGGGTGCCGACTTATCGCGGGCGCGGCTGACCTTCCTTAAAAGGAAAAACTGTCGGGCAGGAGTTTATCCGCCGTGGTCTCGATATCGCCGTGCTCGCCGGGATAGGTGACGGTGGTGTCCGGTGTTGCAAACTCGATCATGAATTGGCGGCAGGCCCCGCACGGCGAACAGGCGCCGCTTTCCCCGTTCTGGTTATAATTGGTAACCACAACGGCCGCCAGTTTCATGGCCGGCCCCTCGGCGGCGACCGCCTGCATAATGGCGTTCCGTTCGGCGCAGATTGACAGACCGTAGGAGATATTCTCCACATTACAGCCGCTATAGATATTTCCGGCGGCCGTCTGGATCGCGGCGCCGACCTTGAAATTGGAGTAAGGGGAATAGGCATTCATCATGGTTGCTGTTGCCTGTTGTTTCAAATCCGAAGTCGTCATGTGACGTTTCCCTCTTCTTTCAGCGCAATAAAAAGCCGCCTGCCAGCGGATCGCCTTCCTCGGCGGTGAAGTCTGCGCTGCCAGAATAGTAAGCCTGCCCGCTAACCTCAACCGTTACGGCACCATGGGGGCCAACTTTTGTTGAGTGCATGATTTTACCGGTGAAAATGGCCCCGGTCACACTTTCAAACCGATATATTTCCCCGACTGTCGCGGTTTTGTGGGCTGCTGCGACGGCGAGCCGTGCTGTCACCCCGGACCCGGTCGGGCTGCGATCGACCTGGGCATCAGCAAACACGCAGATATTGGCACTGGCGACATCGTCCGCACCATCGCCGCCATCGGTCAGAATGGTGCCATACAGATAGCCAAGATCCGCTTCTTCCGGATGGGTGATTTTCAGTTGCTGCTTGACCGCCTCTGATATTTGCGTTGCGCCCTGCACCAGATCAGCAGTGGACGAGCGATGTACATCCAGCCCAATGGAGGCGGCATCCAGCAATGCATAAAACGCCCCGCCATAGCCGATATCAATCTCCACCGGGCCATAGTCCGCTGTCTCCACATAGGTGCCGAGTGCCAGTGCAAACGCCGGAACGCTCTCGAACCGGACAGCGCCCGTAACACCCTCCGTTGTTGTCACATAAGCCGTCACAAGGCCGCAAGGGCACTGAATATTGACCCTGGTTTCCGTCGTATCCTTGACCACAAGACCGTAATCCAGCGCATAACGGCCCAGGGCGATAATGGCATGCCCGCACATGGTGCTATAGCCTTCGTTATGCATAAAAATGACGGCGAGATCGGCGTCCGGATGATCGGCGGGAACCAGCAGGGCCCCATACATATCCTTGTGGCCCCGCGGCTCGAACATCAGGAATTGCCGGTACTGGTCGGCCTGGTCCCGTAAATAGGCCCGCTTTTCCAGCAGGGTCCGTCCCTGTGGCACCGGGATACCCTCGGTAATGATACGCAAGGGCTCCCCGCCCGTATGCATTTCAACAGTTGTGATACGACTAATCATACCCCTAGACTAGATTGATCGGGATAATAACGAAAGCCCCTTCAAGAGACTTGACGGCAGCGTTGTATTTTCCCATACCCAAGGGAGGATACCGCGATAGATGAAATGGGTCAGACAATTAAACAGATAGCCGAAAAACTTAAAACGGGGGACCGCCGTGCGCTGGCGCGGGCCATCACGTTGGTGGAATCCTCCCGCCGCGATCACCGGGAGCAGGCACGTGACCTGATTTCCCAGATACTGCCCGCCACAGGCCGCTCGGTCCGGATCGGTATTTCCGGAACGCCCGGGGTTGGTAAATCCACCTTTATCGAAATATTCGGCAAGTTCCTGACGGCGGCGGGGCATAAAGTGGCTGTGCTGACCATTGACCCGTCATCGAAGCGGACCGGCGGGTCCATCCTGGGCGACAAGACCCGTATGGAGGAACTGGTCCGCGATCCCAATGCCTTTATCCGGCCCTCCCCGTCCGGTGGGTCGCTGGGCGGGGTGGCGCGGCGCACCCGCGAAGCCATGCTGCTGTGCGAAGCCAGCGGCTTTGATGTCATCCTGATCGAAACCGTCGGGGTGGGTCAGTCGGAAACCACGGTCGCGGACATGGTCGATGTTTTCTTGCTGTTGCTGGCGCCCGCAGGCGGGGACGAGCTGCAGGGGATCAAGCGCGGTGTCATGGAACTTGCCGATCTTGTGGTGATCAACAAGGCCGATGGCGACTTGAAGGCGACGGCAAGACGCGCGGCGGCGGAATATAAAGGGGCGCTTGGGCTGATGCGGCCCAAAAGCCCGCATTGGCGACCGGAGGTTCTGATGATCTCGGCACTCAAGAAGCGGGGCATCGATGATTTATGGGAAACCATCGAGCGATATCGCACCGCCCGCGCCACCGACGGTGAGCTGGAAGCGCAGCGGCGGGATCAGGCGGCCTCCTGGATGTGGTCGGAACTGGATGATTCTCTGATGGCACGATTTAAGGAGCATGACGCCGTGGCCCGGCGGCTCCGTGACCTGGAGGGCGAGGTTAAATCGGGTAAAATCGATCCAACCGACGCCGCAGAGCAATTGCTGGCGCTGTTTTTGGCCAAATAGCGGCTTGCGCAGGGATATCGGTGTTTTTTGGATTTATAGGCTTGACGGGTGCGCCGACATTCCTTAAATACCGTGCCACGTCCGGCGTCATGCGCCGGCATTCTTATTTATTGGTTAAAGAGGTTCACGATGGCACGTCGTTGCGAATTAACAGGTAAAGGTGTTCAGGCTGGCAACAATGTAAGCCACGCCAAGAACAGAACCCGTCGCCGTTTTCTGCCAAATGTGCAAGAAGTCCGCCTGATGTCAGATGCCCTCGGCCGGTCCTTCAGCATGAAAGTTTCTGCCGCAGGGTTGCGCTCGGTCGAGCATAACGGTGGTCTGGATAACTTCCTTCTGAAATCACGGGACGTGAATTTGTCCCTGGCTGCCCGCCGCGTCAAGCGCGACATCAAAAAGGCATCCCTGGCTTCTTAAAAACAGAACGCAGACTTCGGTCTTGAAAATGTAGAAAACGGACAGGATGAAAATCTTGTCCGTTTTTTTTATGTTCCTGTTGCTTCGTGCCGTCATCTCCCTATTTGAAGAAAGAGGTAAATTCAAAGTAACAATCAGGGAGAGACCAAATGTTTGCACGTCGTGATATTGTCAAAGGGGCGGCCACGTTACCGCTGGCCGCTATCCTCGCCGATCCAATTCTGGCGCAAGCCGCTGCCGCCGGAATGCAGGACGTTACCTTGAAGCTGAAAAACGGCAAACCCATTAAAGCCTCTGTGGCCATGCCCGACGTAACGCCCGCCCCGTCTGTGTTGTTAATACATGAATGGTGGGGCCTCAATGACCAGATCAAGGCTGTGGCGGCAGAATTCGCCAAGGCAGGATATGTTGCCGTTGCCGTTGACCTGTATGACCAGAAAGTCGGAACGACACCGGACGAGGCTAAGAGCCTTATGGGATCGGTGAAGGGAGAAGAAGCAACGGAAACCCTGACGACATGGACTGACTGGGCCCGATCCAATGACAAGACCACAGACAAAATCGGGACCATTGGCTGGTGTTTTGGGGGTGGCTGGTCACTGAATGCCTCAATTGCGCGGCCGGTGGACGCGACGATCGTCTATTACGGAAATGTGGCCAAGAAAGCGGATCAGTTAAAAAACCTTAAAGGTCCGGTCATGGGGCATTTTGCCGAAAAGGATCAATGGATCAATAAAGCCATGGTCGATGGATTTGTCGCCCAAATGAAAGTGGCCGGCGAGCCGGACCCGGAGGTTTTCTGGTATGATGCGGAACATGCTTTTGCCAATCCTTCCGGGGGACGATATGACAAGGCGGATGCGCAGCTTGCCTGGAAACGAAGCATGGACTTCTTTGATAAAAACCTGAAAGGCTAGGCGCCTACCAGCGCTCCGCTTTACTGCGCTTGCTGGTCTTGTTCTCATCGAACAGGTCAGCAAGCTGTTCCATCATCACCCCGCCCAATTGCTCGGCATCGATAATGGTCACCGCCTGTTCATAATAGCGGGTCACATCATGGCCGATGCCGATGGCGA
Organism: Sneathiella marina; assembly: GCF_023746535.1. Classification (GTDB taxonomy): domain Bacteria; phylum Pseudomonadota; class Alphaproteobacteria; order Sneathiellales; family Sneathiellaceae; genus Sneathiella; species Sneathiella marina. The sequence continues at coordinate 795,417 of NZ_CP098747.1, forward strand.
TCAGCTCGACCGCGGATTTGGTTTCGATCCAGCGGATAACATCGCGTAAATGACGGTCCAGGTAGTTCCCCGGATTGACCGACAGCGTACTGTCATCAACCGGCGCCCCGTCGGAGATGACCATCAGGATCCGCCGCTGCTCCGGCCGGCCAAGAAGCCGGTTATGGGCCCAGAGCAGGCCTTCACCGTCGATATTCTCTTTCAGCAATCCTTCGCGCAGCATCAGGCCCAAGGACTGGCGCGCCCGGCGATAGGGATAATCGGCCGATTTATAGACAATATGGCGCAGGTCGTTGAGGCGGCCGGGATTTGCTTCCTTGCCCTGTTCCAGCCATTTCTCGCGGGATTGACCGCCTTTCCAGGCGCGGGTGGTGAAGCCAAGAATTTCCACCTTGACCGAACAGCGTTCCAGGGTGCGGGCCAGGACGTCGGCGCACATGGCGGCAACAGAGATCGGGCGGCCACGCATGGAGCCTGAATTATCGATCAGCAATGTCACCACGGTATCGCGGAAATCCGTATCCTGCTCGACCTTGAAAGAGAGCGGCAGCAACGGGTCGACAACCACGCGCGACAGGCGCGCCGCATCCAGAATGCCTTCTTCCAGGTCAAATTCCCAGGACCGGTTCTGCTGGGCCAGCAGTTTTCGCTGCAGGCGGTTGGCCAGTTTGCTGATCAGGCTATGCAGGTTTGTCAGCTGTTGATCCAGCTGTTGGCGCAGACGGGCCAGCTCTTCAGGCTCGCACAGATCAGAGGCCGAGATAACTTCATCAAAATCCGTGGTGAAGGATTTATACATTTCCGCATTTGGCGAGTTGCGGAAATCATCGGGATAAACGGGCTGGCGGTCCCGACCGGCTTCCTCGCCGGAGCTGGTGGTTTCCATATCGGCGCTTTCACCGGTCTCGCTGTCGGTTCCCTCGTCGCCGGCGCCTTCCTGGGAATCGGCATCTTCCGCTGCGCTGGCTTCCTGGGCCTCGTCATCGCCTTCGGCGCCGCTGCTTTCGGCATCGGGCTCCTGTTCGCCGTCGTCCCCGTCGCCGGTTTCTTCATCATCGGAATAATTGCCCTCGGCATCATCCATCAGATCAAGGTCCTTCAGCAGCTTGCGGGCGGCTGTTGCAAATTCCTTCTGGCTGCCCAATGCGTCCAGCAGATCGGCGAAATCGTCTCCGCTTTTCTCCTCGATTTCCGCGCGCCAGAGATCGACCATGCCCTTGGCGCTTTGCGGTACCGGGATATTGGCCAGTTTTTCCCGGGCGAGCAGGCCCAGCACTTCGGCGATCGGCGCTTCTTCCTTGTCGTAGATCCGCTCGAACCCGCTTTCGCGGCAATGGCTGTCCAGGCGGTTATACAGATTGTCGGAGACGCCTTTCATCTTGTTGGCGCCGATGGCCTCGACCCGCGCCTGCTCAATGGCTTCGAAAACCGCTTTTGCCTCGCCGCCCTGGGGCGCCAGCCGGTTATGCAAGGCGTCATCATGATAACGCTTGCGCAAAGATAGACTGTCGGCAATGCCGCGGACCAGCCGCACATCCTCAACCGGCAGATCCTTCATGGGGTTGGGCAGGCGGGCCTTGTTGGCGGCGATGCCGGGCGCATCATTGCCATAGATGACTTCCAGCTCCGCCTCGCGCGACATGGCGCGCATGGTCGCGGTCACCGCCCGTTTGAACGGCTCGGCGGCAGCTTCCTTATTTTTACCCAAGGCCACTGGCGTTAGGACGCGACGATATTAGCCGCGGATTCCGGTAGTTCCTGTCCGAAACTGCGCTGGAAATACTCGGCGACAATAGGGCGTTCCATCTCATCACATTTATTCAGGAAGGTCACCCGGAAGGCGAAGCCGATATCCCCGAAAATCTCGGCATTTTCCGCCCAGGTAATCACCGTCCGTGGGCTCATGACCGTTGAAATATCCCCGGCAATAAAGCCGGAGCGGCTCAGCTCGGCGCAGGCGATCATTGCCCGGACTGTCTGCCGGCCCTCTTCCGTGTCATAGTCCGGCAGCTTGGAGAGGACGATCTCGTTTTCTGTCGCTTCGGGCAGGTAGTTCAGGGTGGTGACAATATTCCAGCGGTCCATCTGGCCCTGATTGAGCTGCTGGGTGCCGTGGTACAGCCCTGTCGTATCACCAAGCCCGACCGTGTTCGTGGTCGAGAACATGCGAAAGGCCGGATGGGGCCGGATCACCCGGTTCTGATCAAGCAACGTCAATTTGCCCTCAACTTCAAGAACCCGCTGGATCACGAACATCACGTCCGGCCGACCCGCATCATATTCATCAAAGACAATGGCGGTCGGTGACTGCAGTGCCCAGGGCAGAATGCCTTCGCGGAACTCGGTAATCTGTTTGCCTTCGCGCAGGACGATGGCGTCCTTGCCGACCAGGTCGATCCGCGAAATATGGCTGTCCAGATTGACCCGGACACAGGGCCAGTTCAGCCGCGCGGCGACCTGCTCGATATGAGTGGACTTACCGGTTCCATGATATCCCTGAACCATCACCCGACGGTTGAAGGCAAAGCCGGCCAGGATTGCCATGGTCGTATCGTGATCGAAAACATAGGAAGGATCCAGATCCGGCACACGCTCGGTTGCGATGCTGTAAGCGGGAACTTCAAGGTCACTATCGATTTTGAATACTTCGCGAACAGATACTTTCGTATCAGGAAGATTTATTTTAATATCTTGTGCCTGACCGGCGAGCTCTAGGGACGTCATGACTAACTATTCCGTGTAACAATTTGTGGTTATTTTCCTGCGGTTTACTAGGAGTTAGCGCAAGATCGCAGATGTGTATAGGCCTGATTGATATTTTTTAGTATTTCTTCGGCTTTTTTGTCACCACCGCGGACATCCGGATGGTATTTCTTGGCCAATTCCTTGTGCCGCCGTTTGATCTCGCTGAGACTGCTGCCCGGCCTTAAATTGAGGACCGCAAGGGCATCTCGTTCTTCTTTATCTATTTTTGGCGATGCCGTCTGCCTGTATTGCTGGGACGTGTCCTCATGGGCTCCCATGTCCTCGCGAAAATCGAAGGGGTCATCATACTGGTAATCGCCCCGCGGCTTTGCGGTTCGCGAGCCCATTTTCCAGGTTGGACGGTGACCGGTAATATCTTCATCCTTGTAGCGCAGAACTTCTTCATCCGACATGCCGTCAAAGAAGTTCCAGGATTTATTAAACTCGCGCACATGGCCTAAGCAAAACCATTGATAATCCTCAGGATTCCGTCGATCTTCAGAGCGGGATTTTGGCGCGCGAAATTCACCGCTTTCAAAGCAATCGGGATGATTGCATTGTCGGAACATGCCTTCGGGAGGTGTATCACCCAAGTCGATTTTTTTTCGTTTCGCCATGTCGACTATTATGGGTGGTCGGCATATGGCATGCAAGGACAAGCCCCGAAAAGACGTTAAATTTTGGCCTGGCATGTTTAATAAGCAACAGATTTCCTTTCATTGTGTCGGGAGGACACGGCTTGCCGTTCTCCTTGCCCATTTCTTCGCATGGCACGCCTTGATCCGCCGTTCGGAAAAATATACTTATGATGCTATCGGGGAATCTTAGTGGAAGAATGTAAAATGAGTGTTGCACAGACAATAGAAGTAAAATTGCGCGAAGCCTTCACACCGTCGAGCTTGACGGTTATTGACGAATCACATTTGCATGCAGGCCATGCCGGTGCCCGGCCACAAGGCGAGAGTCATTTCAAGGTGATGATCATCTCGGACAAATTTGAAGGATTGTCCCGAGTGGCGCGACAACGTGCCGTTTATCAGGTTTTGGCCGATGAGTTGGCGACCGATATTCATGCGCTGTCTCTCGATGTCAAATCTCTGACAGACTAGATCAGAATACCCTTTTCAAGGGAATACTAGAAACCCGTATAAATGGTACGACTACTGCGGGTACGTTAATCATACTCCTTTATAAATGCCGATTTTTACTGATTTTTAATTCATGAGTTGAATACGGTCCTGATATATCTATATGCATCTATTAGGTGTAAAAAATAATTTTACACTACCATATGGTGTTTATCAAGGAGATCACAAATGCAGACACAACCTTCTCAAACTCTCGTCAACCGGAATATTTCGATTACGGACCCTGTTTCCGGCCGATGCCACCGGACCAGCATTCGTTTGGAGAGAATCGAATGGACAGCCCTGCAACGGATTTGTGAAAAGAAAGAAATCTCGATAAATGATTTCTGCTGCCATGTTGATCAGGACGAAAAACGGCGCGAGCATTCAAGGACGTCGCGTATTAGATCGGCAATCTTACATCACTATCTCGACGAGGCGATGCCTTTGGATTCCTAGTGAGGGGCAGGATTAGAGGATAAAAAGCAGAAGTGCCGGCAGCGTGACAAAAGAGAGAAGGGTGGAGATCAATACCATCCCCGCCACATGAGAATGGGCCCGTTTGTAGCGAAGTGAAAACAGGTAATTGAAAACGGCGACCGGCATACTGCATTCCAATATAATAACCCCGCGCTCTACGCCTTCCAGGTTGAACAGGAGAGCGAGGCCGTACCCAACAGCAAAACCCATACCGAGGCGGAGCAGGGACAGTCCGGTGGCCAGCTTTATATGACTTATGGATAAACTGGCGAGGCTCACGCCTAGCGCCAACAGCATAAGAGGAATTGTGAGGCTTCCGAGCAGGCCTGTCGTATTGTTGATCCATTGGGGAATTTCAACGCCCAGTGATTTTGTAATCAAGGCGAGAGCCACAGCGTAAATCAGCGGCGTTTTCGCCAGTTGCAGAATTGAATTCGTACCCGAGGACAGCCAGACGCCAAAGGTAAACTGGGTCATGGAGAAGACAGTAAACACGGCGATCGCCAATGCCAAACCCGGTTCTCCGAAGGCAAAATAACAAAGCGGGATACCCATATTTCCCGCATTGGGGAACATCAGGCCGGGAAGATAGTCCCGGATATTCAGCTTCAGGAGGAACAGAATGGCAAACCCGATGACGCAGAAAGAAACGGCAGCAATTGCTGCGATCATGGCAAAGCCAAAAAAGGCCGAGAGCTGCATATCCAGATTGTCGAGGGTCGTGAATATCAGTAACGGTGCGCCGATATTTGTCACCAGTCCGGTAACCGTTTCGGTACTGAAAGCCCGCCCAGACTTCGCCCAGTAAAATCCCAGCCCCGCCGTAATGATCACCGGCGCAATGATATTCAGAAGGATGTCAAACATTGGGCCGGGTCCAATCAGCTTGACAGTGCGGTCACACGCAGCTCGGTAATTTGATTATGCTCTTTGTGAAGGATTTCGAACTTATAACCGTGGAAGATGAAAATCTGACCGACCTCCGGAATGATCTGGGCCTCATGGATCACCAAACCGGCAATGGTTGCCGCTTCATCATCGGGCAAAGACCAATTGAGCTGTCGGTTCAAGTCCCGAATTGTCACATCTCCCTTGGTCACGATATTACCTTCTTGCAGCATTTCCACATCACTGACGGCCAGGTCATGCTCATCGGCAATATCGCCGACGATTTCCTCCAGAATATCCTCCAGCGTTACAAGGCCCATCAGCGCGCCATATTCATCGACAACAAGGGCGAAGTGACTTTTGCGTTCCAAAAAGGCGTTTAACTGGCTTCGCAATGTTGTCGTTTCGGGAACGAACCAGGGCTCTGTGCTGATATCTTCGATTTTCAAATCGTCATAACCGCCATTGAGGGGGATGATCGCCCGGAGTAAATCCTTGGCATGAACGACACCAATGATATTTTCAGAGTTTTCCCGCCATAGCGGTAGCCGGGTGTAGGGACTTGCCAACACCTGATCGATAATTTCCTGCGTTGACTTGGAACAATCAACCATTTCAACATTTTTGCGGTGAATCATGATTTCCGACAAATCAACTTCATCCATGTCCAAAATGGAATCGAGCATATATTTCTCATGCAGAATAACGCCGGCTTCCTCGGAATGAAGCTCAATAGCCCCCCGAAGCTCGTCTTGTGCTGCATCGGTCAGGGTTTCGCCATCGTCTTCAGAGTCTTTGACGCCAAACATGCGTAACGTCAGATCAACGACAACGTTAATACCCATTACGACAGGAGACAAAAGAAAGACGGCGGGGCGCAATATTGGTGCCACAAATATGGCCGTTGGAATGGATCGGCGCAACGCGTAGGTTTTCGGCAATACTTCTGCAAAGATTAAAACGAGAGCTGTCATGATAAGCGTTGCATAGGCAACGCCGATATCCCCAAAAAGCGTAATAAAGAAACTGGTTGCCAGTGCTGATGCCAGGATATTGACCAGGTTGTTTCCGAGTAAAATTGCGCTGATCAATTTCGTATGTTGATCCCGCAGCCGATTTACCAGATGTGCCCGTTTGTCACCGGCTTGTTCCATTTGATGGAGGCGGGCGCGGGAAGCGCCTGTAAGCGCTGTTTCCGACCCTGAAAAAAAAGCTGACAACAGCAATAACAGGAATATTGCCAGCAGCAATAAAATAAGATCAAAGCCCATATTAGTAGTTTCTTTCCCTCCTTTGAGGTCAATTGATTAGTTGGCGGAATTCAATTCGTTGGTCAAGACATCCAGAATATTCGGAACTGCCACATCTTGTGTCGTAAATGCGTCACCAATAGCCCGCAACAGGATAAATGTAAGCTGTCCGCCGCTGACCTTTTTATCCTGACGCATATGATCCAGCAATCGATTACCCTGCCACGACAAACCGGCAATTTCAGGTACTTTTTGTGGCAGGCCGACGGCTTGGAAATGGGCATGGATGCGTTTGCCGTCCTGGCCGGAAAGCAGCCCCATTTTAATGGAAAGCTCTGCGGCCATAATCATGCCGATGGCCACTGCCTCGCCGTGATTTAAGTTTTTTCCGTACCCCGTTTCGGCTTCCAGGGCATGACCGAAGGTATGCCCCAGGTTGAGAAGTGCCCGCACGCCGCCTTCACGTTCATCCTGTGCAACTATATTTGCTTTCGCCAGAACACTTTTTTCAACGGCCCTGATCCGCGCTGCGATGTCACCTTCAATAACAGCCGGGCCATTGACTTCAAGCCAGCTGAAAAATTCGAAATCCCCAAGCAGGCCGTATTTGACAACTTCAGCATAGCCGGCAAGCAGCTCGCGTTTTGGTAAACTGGAGAGCAGACCGACATCTGCCAATACCAGTTTCGGCTGATAGAAGGCGCCAATGAGGTTTTTACCCTGCAGCGCATTAACGCCTGTTTTACCGCCGACAGAACTATCGACCTGAGAGAGCAATGTTGTCGGTATCTGGATAAAATCAACACCCCGCCGTAAGGTGGCGGCGGCAAAACCGGTCACGTCACCAATAACGCCCCCACCGAGGGCAATCAGGGCTTCATCGCGCTGGATCTTGGCGTCCAGCAGCTGATCCATCACTTTTTCATATGTCGCAAGACTTTTGCTGTTCTCCCCGGCGGGGAGAATAATAGAGATATGGTCAATGCCGGCCTCATTCAGGGATTTCTCCAGCTTTTCCAGATGCAGGGGAGCGACATTTTCATCGGTGAGGATTGCCGCCCGCGGACTGCGCAGGATCGGCTTCATAAATGTGCCGGCTTGTGACAGTAAATCATTCCCGATCATGACCTCATAGGAACGGTCACCGAGGCTGACGGGAACCCGGGAAATAGCGGTGGCATGCGTAGAAACAGGAATAGTCATTTTATTGATCGCTTGCCGTCCGATTGTGTTTCGGCAGAGACGCGAGAGCCGATACTATTTTCCCCACCACAATTTCATGGGGTCCTTCGCCGCTGTCTGCCGTAAGATCGGCCAGGCCATAAATGGGATATCTTTCATCCATCAGGTCTTTGAGAATTTTTCTCGGATTGCCTTTTTTCAAGAGCGGGCGATTATTTCGTTTCATGCAGCGCTTGTACAGAACGTCCAGTTCGGCGCGCAACCATACGGAAATCCCTTTTTCCGCAATAAGGGTGCGGGTATCTTCGTCCATATAGGCCCCTCCGCCTGTGGCCAGTACCTGGCGCGGGCCAGTCAGAAGGCGTGCTATGACTTGCCGTTCGCCTTTTCGAAACGCTTCTTCACCATGTCGTTCAAAAAACTCGGCCACGGACAGGTTAGACGCTTTTTCTATTTCAGTATCAGCATCCTTAAAAGGTAATCCCAGTTCGGTGGCCAGACGACGGCCAACAGAGCTTTTGCCCGCGCCCATCAATCCGACAAGAACGATAGACCTGTGATCCAGGTCTTCCGCCGGGTCTAGGCCGGTAGTTTTTGACATGACCTTGTCGTCACGTTGCTTACTCATTTAATCACTTTTCTCAATACAGTTGGCGCTTGATATTGATTACTTTTGCAAGGTTGTTGATGTGTCAGAACTAACCGTGCTAATCAATAAAGCCAAATTTAAGTCATAATCGCAGTTTAACAGCTAGAATAGCAACTGTTTTGCGGGTGCAGTGTCAAGTTTTGGCATTCAACTTTGGATAAAGTGGTCGGAAATGTCTAAATTCTCTCTCTTTTTGCTTTTTTTAGTGGCTGCGGCCGTCATCGGCGGTGGCGTGTTTCTTTCTGCATGGGATATCCCGGCACCAACGGCGAAGGTCGAAAAGGTTATTCCCAATGACCAATTCCCCAAGTAAGCGCTTTTTTTCCGCTTTTGCGGCGTCCTTTTTAGGCTTGGTTATCGGCGTGGGTGTCACAATGGCCCAGGAAAAACCGCGCAGCCTGGTTCCGGACCTGAATAGTTCAAAACAAGCCACGGGCAAAGGATTAACTGCTCCGGAAAAGCCGGCTTCGACGACATTCGGAAGTCCCGCCACAGGGAACAAAGCGGAAAATGCGGCACCTCAATCGGCCTTAATCGTGAAATCGCTGGGCGGCCTCGACGTTGCCTCGGTTGGTACATTGGATACCAGCACGGGAGGGCTTGGCCCCGGTATGTGGACAGGCACGGCGCCCGATCGTGTTGTGACCTTACTCACCTATTTGCCGGTTTCCGCCGTGTCGCCAGCCATGCAGGATTTGTACCGCAGGTTACTGCTGACGGCAGCGGTGATCCCGCGAGGTGTGGAGAATCCCACAGAATTAATGGCACTGCGTCTGTCAAAACTTCAAGAGGCCGGGCGGATCACGGATGCATCCCTGCTCGCCAGCAAAATTTCACCGACCGTGCTGACAGACGAACTTGTGACTGCCGTCGTAAACCTGCAATTCTTGCAAGGAGAAAATGAGCAGGCTTGCCGTCAGGTTAAGATTGAAAAACCAAGAACTGCAGACAGGTTCTGGATCAAGGCAGGTATCTTCTGCGATTTACTAGATGAAAAAATTGAACAGGCGGAACTGGGAGCGGCCTTGCTTGAAGAACAAGGGGAAACCGATACCTTGTTCCTTGATCTGTTTGATCGTCTCGCCGGCGGTGACGCGGTGATGAGCGAGGCCGACTTGCTATTTTCCCCCTTGCATTATGCGATGATAAGACATGCGGGCATGACGGTGTCCTTTGAAGACGCCGAGAATTCCGGCTACGACATCGTCTGGGCGTTGGCAACGCAGGAAAATGCGCAAAAGGACCAGCGGCTTCGGGCCTCCTATCAGTCACTTGCAGTGGGCAGTTTGGGCCCGGAATTATCCCGCCAACTGATTCTGGATAAGGCACTTGACCTGCCAGCTGAAGATGAGGGGGATGATGCTGTTGCAAAAATAGCGGAGTTGTATCGACTAATCGCCAATGAAAAAGACAAAGAGGCGCTGGCGGAGCCGCTCTCATCACTTTGGGCGACGGGCTTCCAGGACGGCAGCTATCTCGCCGCGACACAATTGAGTGCCCCCTTGCTGGCGGAAATACCGGCCGCCAGCCAGAGCGACAAATTCGAAATTGACGCGGTCCGCCTGCTCCTTGCCGGCGGCGACGCCGCCTCAGCCGGAATTTGGGAGCGGGTTGCCCGCCGGGCTGCGTTGCGCGGGACTCCTGAGGAACGGCTTTCTGCCCGAAAGAGAATTGATCGGGTAGACGCCTATATGCTGATATCCGGTGCCCCCGGAATAGCCCGCTGGAACCCGGCAACATTTGACGCAACATCTTTCGTGCAAGGTGAGGATCTTGCACGGGGAGAGAATGTTGGATTATTGCTGGCGATACTGGGCGTTTTTGATCAGGAAATTCCGGAGAATTTATGGTCGGAAGCCTTGGATCTGGGTCAGGTAACACAACCCAGATATTCAAATCTTGTTATCGAGAAAAACCTGGATCGGGCCGCGGAGGCAGGCCGCGTGGGCGAAACCATCGCGCTTTCCTTGACGGCTCTTGGAAAGAACGGTCCGTCGTCGGTTTCATTGACAACTCTATCACGCGTCCTCACGTCCCTTAAGAAAGTCGGATTGGAAAAAGAAGCGCGGGCATTGGCACTGGAAGCGGCGATCTTGAGAGACCTGTAAGATGTCTTTACATCTGATAGAAGGATTTCTGGAGATGTTGATGACCGAACGGGGTGCAGCCGCCAATACCATCGACAGCTATCGACGAGATATGGAAGAGTTCAACAGGTTCGTAACAAAAAAAGGATCGGACCTAACGTCTTGCAGCCCGTCGGATATCCAGGATTACCTTAAATCCCTGGATGCCGCGGGCCTTATGAACAGTACCCAGGCACGGCGCCTGAGTGCCATAAAGCAGTTCTTTTCGTATATGCTTGGGGATGATTTCCGTAAAGACGATCCTTCACTAAATATAGATAGCCCGAGATCGCAGCGGCGTTTGCCAAAATACCTGTCAGAGGAGGAGGTAAACCGCCTGCTTGCGGTGACAGAGGGAGCCGAACCTGAAAAATTACGCATGGCATCTCTTCTTCAACTTCTGTACGCGACTGGATTGCGGGCGACAGAGCTGGTGACCCTGCCTTACCCCGCGCTGCGCGATCAGGATCGATTTCTGATCATTCGAGGGAAAGGGAACAAGGAAAGGCTTGTCCCCGTAAATCAGTCGGCAAAAGCAGCTTTGCAAAACTATCTGGAGATTCGGCAAAGTTTTTTGCCAGAGGAAGAAACTCATTCCAAATGGCTTTACCCGTCAAGAGGCGAAAGCGGGCATCTTACGCGGCAAAGATTTGGGCAGCTGCTAAAGGCGCTCGCGTTTGACGCTAATATTGACCCGAAAAAAGTATCCCCGCATGTGCTGCGGCATGCATTCGCCAGTCATTTGCTGGCAAATGGTGCCGATTTACGGAGTTTGCAAAAGATGCTGGGGCATTCCGATATCTCGACGACGCAGATTTACACCCATGTGCTACAAAAGCGTTTGAGGGAGGTTGTCACGACCCATCATCCTCTCGCAGATGCAAAATAAATGCGGTCAAACCTTGACTCTAAGACGCACCTGCAGCAATTTCCTCAACAGAAAAATCAATGACTTAATTAAAGAAGGTCCTGCCTCATGAGCTTTACAGTCCCAGAACCCTGCACTTCCCGCCTTAATCGTTGTGAATTGGCTGTCCCTGGATCTAGCCCTCATATGTTTGAAAAAGCAGCGAAATCAGATGCAGATGCCATTTTCCTGGATCTTGAGGATGCCGTGGCTCCTAACGACAAGGCGCAGGCCCGCAAAAATATTATTGAGGCCCTGCATGATGTGGATTGGGGCGACAAGATTATGTCCGTGCGCATCAATGGCCTCGATACCCATTATATGTACCGCGATGTGGTCGATGTATTGGAGCAAGGCGGCGAGCGCCTTGATCTGATTATGATCCCGAAAGTTGGAACGGCTTCTGATATTTACGCGCTTGATATGATGGCAACTCAAATTGAGACTGCGATGGGCCGGAAAAAGAAAATCGGGTTCGAGCTGATAATCGAAACCGCACTTGGTATGCAGAATATTCACGAAATCTCCGCCGCCAGTAAGCGGAACGAAAGCCTGCATTTTGGAGTTGCGGATTATGCGGCGTCGACTAAAGCCCGGACAACATCCATCGGCGGCCCCAACCCGTTATATGGCGTATTGACTGACCCGGCGGAAGATGGTTCACGGGATTTCCATTGGGGAGATATGTGGCATTATGCCATAGCCCGCATGGTTGTCGCAGCACGCGCAAATGGATTGCGCGCAATTGACGGTCCATTTGGCGATTTTTCTGACCCGGACGGATATGTTGCCCATGGAAACCGGGCGGCCATTCTGGGCTGTGAAGGTAAATGGGCCATCCACCCCAAACAGATCCCGCTGGCCAACGACATATTTACACCAGCCGAGGAAGAAGTCGCAAAAGCACGACGTATTCTGGAAGCCATGGAAAAAGCTGTGGCAGACGGAGCCGGCGCGGTTGCTCTGGACGGGCGCCTTATTGATATTGCGTCCATAAAGCAGGCCGAAGCACTGGTGGTTCAGGCTGAAATAATCGCAAATCGCGGTTAATTGGAAAACAAAATATTATTTATTGACCGAACGGTTCATTGACGTAACCGTTCGGTCGACTTATTAATCGGCTTCTGAGAAAAATGTGGAGCACTGAATTTCTATGGACAATTTTCTTGATTTTGAAAAACCGATTGCTGATCTGGAAGGCAAGATTCGTGAGCTTGAAGGATTGGAAAGCGGCAGTGATATTGAGATCAATGAAGATATTGCCAAGCTGCGCCAAAAGGCAACACAGCAGCTCAAACAGACATATGCGAAACTGACACCCTGGCAGAAAACCCAGGTCGCCCGTCATGTGGATCGTCCGAAGCTGAACGAGATTACGGCAGAATTGCTTGAGGATTTTACACCCCTTGCCGGTGATCGTGCATTCGCGGATGATCATGCGATTATTGGCGGTATGGGAAGATTTCGGGGCAAAACCGTCATGGTAATCGGAACCGAAAAAGGGAAAGATACGGAAACCCGTTTACATCATAATTTCGGGATGGCGCGACCGGAAGGATACCGTAAGGCACAACGCCTTATGAAGCTTGCGGATCAGTTTCATATCCCGATTTTGACTTTCATTGATACATCCGGTGCGTATCCAGGTGTCGGCGCTGAAGAGCGCGGCCAGGCGGAAGCCATTGCCCGGTCAATTGAAACCTGTCTCGATGTCCGTGTTCCATTTATTGCCTCTATAGTCGGTGAGGGAGGATCCGGAGGCGCGGTAGCGCTGGCAAGTGCCAATAAGGTTTTGATGTTTTCAAACGCCGTTTATTCGGTGATATCTCCGGAAGGCTGTGCAGCCATTCTCTGGAAAACGAGGGATAAAGCGCAAGAGGCCGCAACCGCCATGAAATTGACGGCGCAGGATCTGTTGTCATTGAAGGTTATTGACAGGATCGTTGAAGAGCCAGTTGGCGGAGCGCAACGGGATGTACCGGCGGCGATTAATGCCCTCGGGGATGCGATCGAAGAAGAATTACAAGAGCTTGATAAAAAAGAACCCGGGGAGCTCCGTGAAGAGCGCCGCCGGAAGTTCCTGGCTATTGGCCGGCTGGAGACAAGTTAAACTGCAGCATCAGCCGCCGGTAAATGCTTTCCCCAATTGTTTGACGCTTTCCTGATGAACGGACCAGTGTCGACCGCCAATCATGCCGCCATCAACCAGTAGATCGGCGGCATTTACAAATGTTGAATCATCAGAGGCTAAAAATACTGCAGCTTTCGCGATATCTTCGGGTTGTCCGGCGCGCCGAATTGGCTGGGCATTCGATAGAACCTCTCCAGCAACAGTCGCGGTATCTTCTGCAGCTTGTCCTGTTAGGCCGAGTGCTTTACCAAAAATACCGGTAGCTATTGCGCCAGGGGAAATTGAGTTTACCCGAATATTGGATTCGCCAAGTTCCATGGCGGCACTTCTGGTTAATTGCAGAACAGATGCTTTCGCTGCACTATACACCATGGATGTGGAGTAGCCGGCGAGGTGGCCGGCGATGCTGCCGTTATTGATAATGCTGCCATATCCTTGTGCTTTCATTATCGGGGTAACATGCTTTATGCCCAGTAGTACGCCGCCGAACAGCAGGGCCATGGCTTCCATTGCCTTGGGATAGTCAACCGTCTCGATGCTGCCAACCGGAGCGGGACCACCTGCATTATTAAACAGGCAGTCAATCTTGCCAAATTTCTGTGCCGTACTCGCCATCAGCGACGCCATGTCTTGCTCGATTGTTGCGTCTGCCTGAACAAAATGGACGGACTCTCCGAGTTTGTCTGCTATGGCAGCCCCTTCTTCGGCTCGCCGCCCGGTGAAGATCACTGTGGCGCCTTCTTGTGCAAAGATTTTTGTGGTGCTTAAACCAATACCGCTTGTGCCACCGGTGATGATCGCTACCTTGTTGTTTAATCGTCCCATAGTATGTTCTTCTTCTTAGCTGGAATAAAAATTAGCCCATATAGTACAGGTTGAATCCCGGTTACGAAATAAGCAAAATGAGATTAGTTTCCCAAATACAGAAATATGACTAAACTAGTGGAAAGTATATATGGGGGAGTGAGAGTACGTTGCTGTATCATAGCATTATTATCGCAGCATATGCGCTGACCGCAGGGGTCATAGCTGTTCAGGCGCCAAATTATATCAAGAATATTGATCCTACGACCGGATATTGGGCGGCCGGTATTTTCTTCCTGGCTTGCGCCCTGCTGCATGATTTTATCATGCGCCATGTGGAACGCTCCCGTTTCCAAAGAGATTTGCTGCGCATGCGGGGCGACCTGGCGGTGGCGGAAACCGGGCTTGACCGGTTTGAGAATATTCTTGGCGGTCTTGCCGGTAAAGATGGCAATATGGACAGCTTTGCCGCCGAAATGCAGATGTTGCGCAAGCTTCTAAAGCAGTTGTCCGCCGAACAGGAGCCTCCGGAAGAAGAGCCTGAAGTCATTTTGTCGGCAGAATCAGAGGTTGGTGATAGTTTCGATTTTGGCGATGAAGAAGCTCCCGCAGCGCCAGAGACGGAAAATTCTGAAGAACAAGCAGCTGCTGCTGAGGGGATGCCGAACGATGCCGAGATCCTCGAAATAGTGCGTTCAGGCTTGCAGGAAAACAAAGTTGATTTGTATTTGCAGCCGGTTGTGCGGCTGCCGCAACGCCGCACGCTCTTCTATGAAGCATTTTCACGAATTCGAGGGCCGAAAGGCGAGGTGATTACACCGGGGCAATACCTAAAGGTGGCTGAGGGTGCCGGCCTTATAGGCACCATTGATAATTTACTGCTGATCCGGTGTGTGCAGCTTATTCGACGGGTGCGCCAGCGGAATAGCGAAGTCGGGTTTTTTGTCAATGTCTCCGCAAGGACCCTTCGCGATACAGCGTTCTTTAAACAATTCATAGAGTTTCTCGACCAAAATAATGACCTAAAAGACAGTCTGATTTTGGAATTCGCGCAAGAAGAAGTAGATAAGGCCACGGAGACCGTCAAGAAAGGTCTGGAGACGCTGGCGGAAATGGGTTTCTCCTTCTCCATGGATCGTGTGCAACGTTTGGATATGGATTTTCAGCAGTTGGGCGCGGCGAATTTCCGGTACTTGAAAGTTGCAGCTGCTGATTTGCTGCCCGGTGGCGCCGGATTACCAATGAATATTCACCCTGATGATTTGAGAGAGGCATTGTTGCGGGCGGATATTGAGCTTATCGCCAGCATGATCGAGGATGAAGACACAGTCATTGGGTTACTGGATGTCGAAGTCGGATTTGGTCAAGGCTATCTTTTTGGTATCCCGCGGCCGCCTCAAGCAGAGGGCTAGCTTATAATTCACTTAAATAACTCTGCCGCTTTGTTTATAAGGCGGGACGCATTACCTTATCCGGGATACCTGTATTAAATGACTTTTACCTTTCTGTCCGGTTTGTCGGAAACCGTTGACCAGTATGACGCCTATATTCTTGATTTATGGGGAGTTGTACATAATGGACATGAACCCTATCCAGGGGCTCTTGACTGCATGGCAAATTTTCAACGTCACGGTAAGCCGACAATATTGTTATCTAATGCCCCGAGAACGAATGGGTTTGTGGTCGAGTTTTTAGAAGGAATAGGTGTTCCAAGAAGCGCCTATGACTTCATCCTAACGTCCGGTGATATGACACGGAGTGTATTGGAATTACAAGACCATGAACTGATCCGGGATGCCGGGAAGAAATTTTACCAAATTGGCGCGACGCGGGACAAGGGCCTGGACGACGGCTTGAACTATGCGCGCGTTTTTGAAATGTCGGATGCGGATTTCATCATCTGTACCGGGTTGGTAGATGACACTGTGGAAACACCGGAAAATTATCGAGCGTTACTTCTGGAGGCACTTGATCACGATTTGCCAATGCTTTGCGCAAATCCCGACCTGACGGTTATGCGCGGATTGGTCAAGCATTATTGTGCGGGTGCTATCGCCGCTCTTTATGAAGAGCTGGGCGGCCGGGTTGCTCTATTCGGAAAACCGTATGCTGAGGCATACCGCCGGGCATTACAAACATTGAATCTGCCATTGGATAGCCGAATTCTTGCGATTGGCGATAGTATGCGGACGGATATCAAAGGTGCCCGGAACGCTGGAATGGACTGTGTTCTTGTCGGCGGTGGTATTCATGCGGAGGAATGGGGGATTGCGGAAGGTGAAATGCCGTCGATGGAGCAAATCGATGAGATATCCCATCTACATGGATTCACACCGACTTACGTCATGAGCCATATGGTCTGGTAACGACCGTAAATGGCTTGAAAAATTAATCGAACAAGGCGTCGATTTCATCCTGCGCGCTGGAGGCCGGTGATTTATCTTTTTTCGGTTCCGAATTCGAAGATGTAGTGGCGTCTGGCTCTTTATCGAACATTTGATCAACGAAATTCTGGTCGACACCTTCGCCATTTAGGGCCGGCCCGTTCAGGAGGCTGGCATCGTCATCATTTTCGACTTCTTTGGGTCGGTTCGCGTGTTCGTCAGTGGCCTCATATCCCCAAGCTTTCGTAAGCTTGGTCATATATTCCTCAATATACTCCAAAGTCGAAACAACCTTGCTAATCCGCTGACCTGTAATATCCTGAAAAGAACAAGCTTCAAAAATTTCCATACAGGCATCATTGACGACATCAGGGTCCGTGACTTTCGCCGACATGATCTTTTCGGCGGCAGCCATGATCTGATTTGTCGCTGTCTCGGTCGCCTCAACGATGGCATCAAGTTCTTTACCTGCACGGGGCAGCTTGTCCTCTTGAAGGTCATTGGGGCGAATTTCAGCGATCTCCGTGCGAGCGGAGACAATAAAATTTGCTAGATCCTGACAATCTTGATGAAGCGCCGATATGGCGTCTTTCAACTGCCCGACTTCATTGTTACCCGACACTAAAAATCTCCGAGAACCGCAGAAATCTTGGTTTTAAGCGTGGCGGCATTGAAGGGTTTCACAATATAATTGTTGACCCCGGCTTTTTTGGCGGCAACGACGTTGTCCGTCTTTGATTCAGCCGTAATCATAATAAATGGCGTTTCCTTCAGACCTTCGTCTGCACGGACTTCTTTCAATAGCTGATAGCCTGTCATCGGTTCCATATTCCAGTCGGAAATGACTAGGCCATAGTTTTTCGTCCGCATTTTTGCGATTGCCGCTGAACCGTCAGCCGCTTCATCCACTGCGTTGAAACCAAGCTGCTTTAGTAGATTGCGAATGATGCGCAACATTGTTTTGTAATCATCGACGATTAAAACCGACATGTTCATATCGACAGCCATAAAATTTTCCTCTTACATTTTACCAAATGATCTTGTTTATAACTTTCCTTGCTAAGAAGATTATTCAGTGAACCTAAAAAAATGGTTAATATAGATAACAATTTTAAGAAAATTCAGCTGCAAATCCTCCCGGGCGACTATTTTTTCGGGCGGCCTTGCGAGGAGGAAGAACTTCCGTCAGTATTGCATCGCAACACAGAACTAAAACTTGATCGGGAAAATGTATGTCTGTTTTTGAAGAGCTGCACGGGTATTATTTAGAAGATTTGTCCGTTGGCATGAATGCGCTTTATGCAAAGACCATAAGTGAAGCTGATATTGTGATGTATGCAGGAGTATCTGGAGATACCAATCCTGTTCACATGAACGCTGAATTTGCGGGACAAACAATGTTCAAAGAACGTATTGCCCATGGCATGCTGTCGGCAAGCCTGCTTTCGACAATATTCGGGACAAAGCTTCCGGGGCCCGGATCAATTTATATGAACCAGTCGTTGAATTTTAAAGCGCCGGTCTGCATTGGCGATACCGTCGTTGCCAAAGCGACAATTCGCGAAATTAACGGAAAGCGCGTGTCGTTCGATTGTGAATGTAAAATCGGGGATACGGTTGTGCTGGATGGAGAGGCGACATTAATGGTATCAAGGCGTAATAAATAAAAACAAAATGAAACAGCGGGATGGTTTAGCCCATGCGAATAATACGTGACTATCAAAACGTACCTGAAGAATGCCAGGGTTTGGTATTGGCAATCGGGAATTTCGATGGTGTGCATCGAGGGCATCAGACAGTGATCGCCCAGGCACAGGATGCCGCCGATCAATTGGGAGTACCCTCCGGTGTTTTAACATTTGAACCCCATCCACGGGAGTTTTTTGCCCCTGACGCGCCGCCTTTCCGGCTTTCAACCATGGAAACAAAAGCAGCTCATTTAAATTGGCTGGGCGTTGACGTTATGGCAGCTGTCAATTTTGATCTGGCGTTTTCACAAAAAACAGCAGAAGAGTTCGTTAAAGATGTGCTGGTCGATGGATTTCGGGCGGTTCAAGTTGTTGTTGGTTATGATTTTATCTTTGGCCATAAGCGGCAGGGAACAACCGTCGTTCTTGCTGAACTCGCGAAGAAATACGGCTTTGATGTTACGGTTGTCGAGCCTGTTGGAGAAGAAACCGTGATTTTCTCTTCAACTGCCATTCGTGAGTGCCTGAAGCAGGGGAATCCCTCGCAAGCAGCTTCGCTACTCGGTCATTGGTGGGAAGTCGAAGGAGACGTAATCGAGGGCGATAAAAGAGGCCGCACAATTGGCTTTCCCACAGCCAATATTCCACTGGTCGGCTATCATCAGCCGAAGCTTGGCGTCTATGCCGTCCGGATCGGATTACACAAGGGAACCCATGTGGACTGGATCGATGGGGTTGCTAATTTTGGAAAGCGGCCAACTTTCGACAAGCAGGACGTTCTTTTGGAAGCCCATCTACTTGATTTTGACGAAGATCTTTATGGTCAAACCATTCGCGTGGCGTTTGTTGATTTTATCCGTCCGGAAATGAAGTTTGCCGGTATCGAGCAGTTGGAAGCGCAAATCGCCGAGGATGTTGAAACAGCACGGACAATGTTATCGGACGCTAAAAACCGGCAAGTAAAATATGCGGATAAAAAAGTACATAGCTGAATTTGTTATCCTGGTGTGTTTTTCAACGACCCTGATTGTATCACTGCCTGTGTCGGCGTCGCAAAGCTATGAAAATGTCGAATTTCCCAGTTTGGATGGAACGACAGAATTGAAAGGATTTCTGGCGTATCCTAAAAACAAAGGCCCTTGGCCTGCCGTGATCATGCTGCATGGTTGTGGCGGGCTTGGTTATTCCGGATCTGTTAAGTCTTCATATTCCAGTTGGGCTCGTCAATTCACGGCAGCCGGTTTGGCTGTTTTGATGGTTGATAGCGCGACCCCAAGAGGATTTCGCCATACTTGTACGCGGACAGAAAATCGCAAAATTCAATATCGAGATCGGCCAAAAGATGCTTATGGAGCCCTGGGTTTTTTGCAAGAAAATCCTAATATTCTGGCAGACCGGATTGCGCTGGTGGGGTGGTCGCAGGGCGGTGCAATTACATTGCTGACGATTGCGAAAAATAGTATCGGCCGCCCGGTACCGGCGCCTAAGTATGATTTCAGGGTTGCTGCCGCCTTTTACCCTGGTGCCTGCAATGACAAACGTCTTTCAATGCCATATACGAAAACGCCGCCGAACAAGTGGTCCACGCAAATACCTCTTCTGGTTTTGCATGGAGGAGCAGATAACTGGACGGTCCCGGGCCCGTGCAAGAAATTCATTGAAAATGCTAAGGATCGTGGTAATCCGGTCTCGATCGTAATATATCCCGGTGCCTATCATGGATTTGATGCGCCGAACCTGCCCATGACAGACTTACCTAAATATACCACGATTTGGGGCGTGATACCGAAAGTTGGAACGCATGAAGCCGCGCGATCCGACGCTCTTACACGGCTGCCCAGATTTCTAGTCAGACATTTGCAGGTGGATTGAAACATCCTTTGGCATGATTACATACCGGAAACCGCAGAAATATCGCGATGAGCCTCTATGATTTCTCGACAGCGGCTGAGGGAGTTGATAAAAGACATCTCATGTTTGAAATTTCTGTCATTCACCAGGGTAAATCGGCGCGCTGCTTTGCCAAATGTCGAATTATTGACCCGGCCTTTTATCATGAGGGCCGGGTGATACAGGTTCATGCCTGAAAATCAGGATAACTGCCATGGGAATGAGGCGCATCAATGCCTCCTTTTAACCGAAATTATAAGACACTGTTAGGATCAGTTTGCCGAAATGAGCACTGACTATAAATCAACGCTTTTCTTACCCCGTACTGACTTTCCCATGAAAGGCGGCCTGCCAGCTAAAGAACCTGGATTGCTTGAACGCTGGGAAGACATGGACCTGTTTGGTCGTCAACGTGAACAATCTAAAGACCGAGAGAAATTTATTCTTCACGATGGCCCGCCCTATGCCAACGGAAACCTGCATATCGGCCATGCCATGAACAAGATCCTGAAAGACGTGATCAGTCGCTCGCAGCAAATGATGGGGAAAAATTCCCATTATGTACCAGGCTGGGATTGTCATGGTCTGCCCATCGAATGGAAAATTGAAGAGAAATACCGCAAAGCCGGTAAGGACAAGGATGACGTTCCTGTCGTTGAATTCCGCAAAGAATGCCGTGAATTTGCCGCCCATTGGGTCGAGGTTCAAAAAGAGGAATTTAAGCGGCTTGGCGTGATTGGAGACTGGGAACGGCCCTACACGACCATGAGTTTTGACGCGGAGGCTCAAATTGTTCGCGAGCTTTTGAAATTCTCCATGAACGGTGGATTATATCGCGGATCGAAACCAGTGATGTGGTCTCCCGTTGAAAAGACCGCCCTGGCGGAAGCTGAACTTGAATATCATGACCACACGTCGACAACCATTCATGTGCGTTTCCCGGTGAAAAGCGGCCCTGATGAATTCAAGGGGTCGTCAATCGTTATCTGGACGACGACGCCTTGGACGATGCCCGGCAACCGCGCCATTTCCTATGGTCCGGACATGGACTATGTCGGGTTTGAGGTTGTCGAAACAGAAGAGGGCTCTCTTGCGGTCGTCGGCGAGAAAATGTATGTCGCTGCGGAATTGCTGGAAGATGTCAAAAAGGAAGCGGGGATTACCGCAGCCAATGTTGTCTGGGAAGGCAAGGGCAATGCCTTCAAGGATGTTCTCTGCCTGCATCCGTTTAACGGTCAAGGGTATGATTTTGACGTTCCGCTTATCAGCGGGGATCATGTGACAGTGGATGCTGGTACGGGTTTCGTGCATACGGCCCCTGGACATGGTCAGGAAGATTATGAAGTTGGCTTGATCCACGGCATCGAGATTCCCCAAACTGTTAGTGAAGACGGTACGTTTTTTGCGCATGTGCCCATGTTTGCCGGTCAGCATGTGTATAAATGCAATGAGGGTGTAGCCGATGAGCTTGAAAAAGTCGGCGCCCTATTGAAGCGGGGGAAACTTGTGCATTCCTATCCGCATTCCTGGCGGTCGAAAGCGCCGCTCATATTCCGTAACACCAGTCAGTGGTTCATTTCGATGGAAACCAATGATCTGCGGGATACAGCCTTGAAGGCGATCGATGATACAAAATGGTATCCGGCGTCGGGTAGAAACCGTATTCATGCCATGATCGCCGGGCGCCCTGACTGGGTGCTCTCACGGCAACGGGCCTGGGGAGTTCCGATCACAGTGTTCACGTCAAAGGAAACCGGTGAGCTGTTACGCGATGAAAAGGTCAATGCCCGTATCCTGGACATCATGGAAGCAGAAGGATCTGATGCCTGGTACTCGTCTCCGGCTTCTCGCTTTTTAGGCAATGACTACAATGCCGATGACTTTGAAATGGCCAGCGACATTCTGGATGTTTGGTTTGATTCAGGCTGTACTCATGCGTTTACACTCGAAAACCGACCAGAGTTGCAATGGCCCGCATCGCTCTATCTGGAGGGGACTGATCAGCATCGCGGATGGTTCCATTCATCTCTGCTGGAATCCTGCGGAACCCGGGGGCGGGCGCCTTATGATGCCGTGCTCACCCACGGCTTCGTAATGGATGGTCAGGGGCGCAAAATGTCCAAATCCCTTGGTAATGTTGTTGCTCCGCAAAAAATTATTGAACAGAATGGCGCGGATATTCTGCGCCTTTGGGTTGTTGCGTCCGACTATTCGGAAGATATGCGGATCGGCAACGAAATCGTCAAGGGTCAGGTGGACAGCTATCGCAGACTTCGTAATACCTTGCGGTTTATTCTGGGCAACCTGGATGATTGGGACGAAAGCGAAAAAATTGATCTCGCTGACATGCCGGAGTTGGAGCAGTGGGTTTTCCATCGCCTCTCTGAACTAGACGAGATGATTCGTCACAACTGCAACAATTATGAATTCAGCAAGCTGTTCTCCGCGATCCATAATTTTTGCACGCTTGAGCTTTCGGCCTTCTACTTCGACATCCGGAAAGATGTTTTATATTGTGACGGTCAAAATGATTTGCGCCGTCGCGCCGCGCGAACTGTCCTGGATCAGTTGTTTCATTGCCTGACCGCCTGGTTGGCGCCGATGCTGGTGTTCACTGCTGAAGAAACCTGGCTCACCCGCTTCCCCGGCGAAGACAGCAGTGTACATCTTCGGCAATTCCCAACGATCCCGGCAGAGTGGCGTAATGACGGGCTTAATGAAAAATGGTCAAAAATCCGCTCGTTTCGGCGCGTCGTTACCGGTGCCCTGGAAATTGAACGGCGGGAAAAACGAATTGGCTCCAGCTTGCAAGCGGCGCCGACTGTTTATGTAACACCGGATTTTGGACCGGTTCTTGAGGGACTGGATCTCGCTGATATTTGCATTACATCCGGCGTCGATCTGCAAATCGCAACAGCGCCCGAAGATGCCTTCACTTTGGAAGAGGTGCCGGGTGTCGCAGTTACACCGGTTTTGGCGGAAGGCGAGAAATGCGGACGGTGCTGGAAAACACTTGCGGAGGTCGGGATTCATAAAACCCATAGCGATTTATGTCTACGATGTGCAGACGTCGTTTCCACCCTAGATTTTCCGGTAGAGGCTTAATCTCCATGTTCCGTTTGGGGCTTCTGATTGCAGCATGCATCATCATTGTCGATCAGGTGAGTAAAACTTACCTGGTTGGCCTGATGGAACAGTATCCGGCGGGTATTGAGGTAACCTCTTTTTTTAATCTGGTTATGGTTTGGAACCGGGGTGTTAGTTTTGGCATGTTTGCTGGCGGGGATACCACACGCTGGATATTGATCGGGATTTCCGTGGTGATTTCCATTGTCATTCTTGTTTGGCTTAAAAAAGCCACAAACAAGCCGCTAACTATCGGCCTTGGATTGGTTCTGGGTGGAGCCATCGGAAATATCATTGATCGACTTCATTATGGCGCGGTTGCCGACTTCTTTGATTTTGATCTTATTTTCATGCGTTGGCCTGCCTTCAATGTTGCGGATATGGCCATAGTTTGCGGGGTCATATTGCTGTTGCTTGAAAACTTGTTTCAGGGCAAAAAATCCGGTAAAATCGACGGATGAGTAAGGGAAACTAAGTAATGATGCTGTCAGGTCGCCTATGTGGACTTGTTATCTTGGGAGCGATGGCGCTCACGGGCTGCGAGGGTACGAAGCAAGCTCTAGGTATCGGCGGGAAGCAAGGCCCCGACGAATTTACGGTTATTACTAAGGCTCCGCTTATTATCCCTCCTGATTTTTCATTGCGTCCACCGGCACCTGGATCCAAGGGTCCGCAAGATCAGCTTACTGATAATGCAGCGAAAACAGCGCTTCTGGGAACGCAGGTCAATACAGGCTCTGTGACACCGGCGGAAGCCCAGGCAGCCGGCGTCTCCGCGGGTGAGCTTGCTTTGTTGCGCGAAGCCGGAGCGGAAAATGCTGATCCGGGCATTCGAAGAATTGTCGATGATGAGACAATTATCCTCACTGAAGAAGACGAAACATTCATGGAAAAGGTGATGTTCTGGCAGGACCAGCCTCCCTTTGGAACTGTGGTCGATCCCAGTAAAGAGAAAAAACGGTTGCAGGAAAATGCAGCATTGGGTGAAACGCCGGCCGATGGCCCGGCAACACCGACGATCGAACGTCGGAAGCGCGCTCTTCTTGAAGGTCTCTTCAATTAATCCACTGAAATTCTGATCAATTTCTTTTGATATGGTAGTCGGCTCTTGTTTTTTATCCGGTCACTTCACAGATATATGTGCATAATTGCCTTGTAATTTTTCCGGTAGCATCTTTAATCATGGATATCGGGTAAGTGTTTGGAGGGTGTCCATGGGACTGCGACCGAGACTAATTGTGATGTCGATTCTGGTATCTGTCATGACCTTGAGTGGCCTGCAACAGGCCATAGGTGAGAACAAAATACCAAAGTTATTTGATCCGAAAACGACGGTTTTGGACAATGGACTGGAAATTGTTGTCATAGAAGACCACCGGGCTCCCGTTGTGACCCATATGGTGTGGTACAAAGCGGGTGCTGCCGATGAGCCGCCGCTTAAGTCCGGTATAGCACATTTCCTGGAGCATCTCATGTTCAAGGGAACCGAGAAACTGAAACCTGGCGAATTTTCTGAGATCGTCGCGAAAAACGGCGGACAGGAAAATGCTTTTACATCTCAGGATTATACAGCCTACTACCAGAATGTGAGTGTCGATAAGCTGCCATTGTTTATGGAAATGGAAGCGGACCGTATGGCCAATCTGGTGTTGAATGACGAAGCAGTCGGGCCGGAATTGAAGGTCGTTCTTGAAGAACGTTCACAGCGTACCGACAATAACCCGGGCGGTTTATTCGGCGAGCAGTTTCAGGCAGCCCAATATCTTGCTCATCCATATGGAACTCCGATCGTTGGATGGCGTCAGGAACTTGAAAAATTAAGCACACAGGATGCCATCGATTGGTACAAAAAATACTATGCCCCCAATAATGCAATTCTGATTGTTGCCGGTGATGTCAAAGCCGAGGAAGTGTTCGAGCTCGCTCGTGAACATTATGGACCAGTTGCTGCCGTCGATCTTCCCGAAAGGAAACGGGTACAGGAGCCACCACAGTTGGCCAAGCGTGTAATCGAAATGAAAGACAAGCGTGTCCGACAGCCATCCTGGCGACAAAGCTATTTGATGCCGCTTGATCAGAAAGCCGATGAGAAGAATAACCGTGCGCTGGAAGTCCTGAGCGAGATTTTGGGCGGGGGCACGACCAGTCGCCTCTATCGGGGGTTGGTTGTTACCGATAAAATTGCTGCCGGGGCCGGAGCGTATTTCAACTCTGGTAATATCGATAATTCCACTTTTGTTTTTTATGGCAGCCCCTCAACCGGTCATACGCTGGATGAAATTGAAGCAGCGGTGCAGGACATCATTGAAGACATTCAAACCAATGGTGTGACGGATGTCGAGCTCGATCGTGCCAAGCGGAATCTGATGGCAGAAGCTATTTATGCACGGGACAGTGTGCGCGGCGCAGCCAATATTTTTGGCGCCTCATTGGCAAATGGCGAGACAATCGACGATATCGTCAACTGGCCGCAGCATATTTCTGAAGTGACCGCCGAGGATGTTAAAAAAGCCGCAAATCAAATGTTTGACGAACGACGCTCGGTTGTCGGCAGACTGCTCCCAGACACAGACGAGAGTTAAGGAAAAGCCATGAAAAAGCAACGGTTCCTCATCGCGGTTTTTGTCAGCTTGATTTTCTTTGGGACGGCTCAAGTCTCGGCCATCGCCGCTGAAATTCGGGAAATAGTAACTCCGGGCGGCATAAAGGCGTGGCTTGTGGAAGAACGTTCCATTCCAATTGTAAGCATGAAAGTCGCCTGGCTGGGCGGTGCGAGCTTGGATCCCGCGGATAGGGCTGGAATAGCCCATTTGGCCTCTGCGACCATGGATGAAGGGGCCGGTGACCTGGATAGTATCAGTTTTCAGGAAAGGCTGTCTGATCTAGCCATAAAACTCAATTTTGATGCGGGAAAAGATACTTTTTCAGGAAATCTGAAAACGCTTAGTGAAAATACTGATGAAGCCTTCCGCCTGTTCGGTTTGGCGATCACAGAGCCGCGGTTCGATGACGAGCCTGTTGAAAGAATACGAGCCCAGATTTTGACTTCCCTCAACCGCAAACTATCGGACCCAAACAGCCTCGCTGGACGAGCCTGGTTTGATATCGCCTTTAAAGGCCATCCCTATAGCCAACCGTCTGAAGGGACGATTGATACCATGTCGGCGGTTACCAAAGCTGATTTGATTGAGTTTGCGAAAACCCGGTTGGCCAAGGACAATATGGTCATTAGTGTCGTTGGTGATATCGGCGAAGATGAACTTATGTTGCTTCTGGATAAAACTTTTGGCGGGCTGCCGGAAAAGGCAATGGCGTCAAAAATTCCCGAAACGTCTCCAATAGCAGAAGCTACGGTCAAGATTATCGACCAGGATATCCCGCAAAGCATCGTGATTTTTGGTGGGCAGGGTATCAAGCGGGA
Source organism: Sneathiella marina (assembly GCF_023746535.1). GTDB lineage: Bacteria > Pseudomonadota > Alphaproteobacteria > Sneathiellales > Sneathiellaceae > Sneathiella > Sneathiella marina. Next base: position 822,215 of record NZ_CP098747.1, read on the forward strand.
CGATCCGGATTATTACGCAGCCTATGTTCTGAATTATATTTTAGGTGGAAGCGGGTTTGAATCTCGTCTCACCGATGAAATTCGTGAAAAACGCGGTCTGGTGTATTCCGTTTACAGCTATCTTTATCCACTGGAATCGGCGGCTTTGCAAATGGGCGGCTTTGGCACCAGTAATGCCTCGGTGAAAGAAGCTCTAGAACTGGTCAGCGAGCAGGTTGCGGAAATTCGGACAGAAGGCGTAACGGCCGACGAGCTTGCGGGCGCAAAGACCTATCTCAATGGATCCTTCCCGCTTAGCTTGTCCTCGAACGCGAGCATTGCCAGTATCATGGTTGCCATGCAGTTGAACGAGCTCCCAACCGAATATCTGCAGCAAAGGGCTGATCTAATCAACGCCGTGACACTGGATGACGTGAAGCGGGTGTCGCAAAGACTTCTCGATCCAGAAAAGATGATTGTCGTCGTTGTCGGGAAGCCGGTTGATCTTGAAGCCAAAGGGGCGGGTATCATGAGTCAATAGTTTTTCCGTAGGCCCAATTCTATGTAGTTCTAGGACAACCGACAGAAATTTGCTAGTAACGGAGAGTGATAACCCGCAAGGTAAAAAATGACACTCCGACGCCTTCCAGATAATATCGTCAACCAGATCGCGGCCGGTGAAGTGGTTGAGCGACCTGCCTCTGCTGTCAAGGAACTGGTGGAGAACGCTATCGATGCCGGAGCCACGAAAATTGATGTGGTAATGCGCGAAGGCGGCCGTACATTGATAACGGTGACGGATAATGGCAAGGGCATGAGTGCGGCAGAGCTGGAGCTATGTTTTGAGCGCCACGCCACATCAAAACTACCCGATGATGATCTTGTCTATATCCAGAATCTGGGGTTTCGTGGCGAGGCCATTCCCTCCATTGCCTCCGTCAGTCGCATGACCATCACTAGCCGCAATGCCAAAGACGAAAACGCCTGGACGCTGTCCGTTGACGGCGGCCGAGCGGGAGCGCAGGAACCGGTTGGTGCCCCGCAAGGGACACGGGTTGAAGTGCGCGATATCTTTTTTGCAACGCCGGCCCGGTTGAAGTTTTTGAAAACGATCCGGTCTGAGTTTGGCGCCGCCCTGGATGTGATTCGCCGCTTGGCCATGGCTTATCCAGCGATTGCTTTTACTCTCTCTGATGAAAAGCGGGTCGCTCTTCGTGTAAATGCGGCGCAAGGCGATTTATTTGAAGCCTGGCTTGATCGCCTCGGTGCCATAATGGGCCGGGAGTTTTCTGATAATTCAATCCGAATTAATGCAGATCGTGACGGGGTTAAACTGTCAGGTTATGCAGGTGTGCCGACGTTCAACCGAGGCAATGCCACCAAGCAGTTTATGTTCGTCAATGGCCGCCCGGTGCGTGACAAGCTGTTCACCGGGGCGGTTCGCGGGGCTTATATGGATTTACTGGCTCGTGATCGTCATCCGCTGCTGGCGTTGTTTTTGGAAGTACCGGCAGATCAGGTGGACGTGAACGTTCACCCAGCCAAAGCTGAAGTGCGGTTTCGCGACGCGGGCGGCGTCCGTGGCCTGATCGTCGGCGGATTGCGACATGCTCTGGCTGAGCAGGGGCATCGTGCCTCTTCGACAATTTCGGGCCAGGCACTAGGTGCCTTTCAGGCCCAGCCCATGCCGCTTCCCTTTCAATCCGGCCGACAAAATACCAATCACGGCCAGTGGCGCAATGATGCCGTCGGTGCTATGAGCCAAACATTGTCAGATCATGGCAATGCTTATCAGGCACCGTTGTCGCCGCCGGGACAGCCGCAGGCACCTGGCAGTCAATTATCGCCTGTACAGCAAGCGCAAGCACAGGAATTGCAAGCCTACCCGTTGGGGGCCGCCCGCAGTCAGTTACATGAGACTTATATCGTCTCGCAAACATCCAACGGCCTCATTCTTGTAGACCAGCACGCCGCCCATGAGCGGCTGGTTATGGAACGCATGAAGAAGCAGCTGGCGGAAAAGGAAGTAGCCCGGCAAATCCTGCTGCTGCCGGAAGTCGTTGAGCTTGATGAAGTGGCTGCCAATCGCATCGCCGAACGGGCTGAAGAATTGTCGGAAATGGGGCTCGTACTGGAGCCTTTCGGGGTTGGTGCCATTGTTGTCCGTGAAACGCCCGCCATGCTGGGTGAGTGCAATGTTAAAGGTCTGGTACAGGATCTAGCAGATGACCTTGGGGAGCTCGATACTGCTCTGGCCCTGAAGGACCGGCTGGATGATGTCTGTGCGACCATGGCCTGTCATGGATCGGTGCGGGCAGGGCGACGTCTTAATGTTGATGAAATGAATGCCCTTTTGCGCGAAATGGAGATCACCCCCCATAGTGGTCAATGCAATCATGGTCGACCGACATATGTGGAACTGCAATTGAGTGACATTGAAAAATTATTCGGCCGCCGCTAAAACGATTCAGGCGCCAGTCTTCAGAAAGCATGTTTAATGTCTCGCACAGCTTCCCAAGTTTTTGATGTCGTCATCATCGGCGCCGGTGCCGCTGGAATGATGTGTGGTATCGAGGCGGGTCGTCGCGGACGCCGGGTATTAATCCTAGAAAAAGCGCGAAAGACAGGTCAAAAGATTCTGATCTCGGGCGGCGGCCGTTGTAATTTCACCAATATGTTTGCGGCTCCTGACAGGTTTCTTTCACAGAACCGGCATTTTTGTAAATCCGCCTTGCGGCAATTTACCCAAACTGACTTTATCCGCATGGTCGAAGCCCATAGCATTGCCTATCACGAGAAAAAACTGGGACAGCTTTTTTGCGACGGGAGTGCATCCCAGATTACAGAGATGCTGGAAACAGCCTGCGAAGATGTAAATGTTGCAATTTGGTGTGATGCTGGTGCCGACAAGGTGAAAAAAAAGGGGGAATTGTTCGAGATATCTGTTGGTAATCAGGTGATCACAACCCGAAGCGTGGTCATCGCTAGTGGCGGGCTTTCAATTCCAAAAATGGGCGCCAATGATTTTGCTTATCGGGTGGCGGCTGCTTTTGATCTGGAACTGGCGACACCACGTCCTGGATTGGTGCCCTTGACGTTTGAAATGAAAGATATGAAACGGTTCGCGGACCTTGCGGGGGTTTCCGCTGATGTGGATATTCGTTGCAATAAAACTCATTTCCGTGAGAATCTGCTCTTTACTCATCGTGGCTTGAGCGGTCCGGCAATCCTCCAGATCTCTTCTTTCTGGCAGCTCGGCCAATCCATCTTTATCGACTTTTTGCCCGATCTTGACCTGGAAAGCCATTTGAAGGAATTACGACGGCGGCAGCCAAAAGCACAAATCGTTAAAATACTGTCCGAATATTTGGCGAGCCGGTTGATCCCGAAACTTTTAGGAACGCTGGTTTCCGTACCCGAAATGGGAAATTGTTCCGACCAGGTCATCGGGAAAATTGCTGCCTCCCTCAAACAAGTCGAGATCACGCCCAATGGATCAGAGGGATACCGGAAGGCGGAAGTCACGGTTGGCGGCGTCAGTACAAACGAGCTCAGTTCCAAAACCATGGAAGCGAAGAAGGCGCCAGGTCTGTATTTTATCGGCGAAGCTGTCGATGTGACCGGTTTTCTAGGGGGTTATAATTTTCAATGGGCTTGGTCGTCGGGTTATGTCGCCGGTCAATATGCGTAAGCCGGTGGATAAGGAAGGTTGGCTAGATCTAGCCTCGGGATTAACGATAGAGTCTGGTGAACTGTGCCGGCCAGTTGCATTTCCAAAGGCTGACAAGGACCGTTGTGCAAGCCAACTTCACGAGGCGGGATATTTTCAAATGTCCCCGGTTTTAACGGAAGCGGAGCTGGCGCCAGTCCGAGACACCCTTATGCGCTTCCGCGCACAGAATATTCCACCTGTCTATATTTACCTTTATGATCAGCCCTGGCATCTATTCCATCGGTTGACAGAATTAATCGGGCATTTTCTGGGAGAAAAATACGCGATCCTCCCCAACCTCTGGGCCTGGCATCTGGCAACACCTGGCGACACGGGCTGGCCGCCTCATCGAGATTGCGATGCCGATACGGTACTTGATATTGGAGGAGACAGAATTCTAATGAGCCTCTCCCTCTGGGTTCCCCTGACCGATGCAACTCCTGAAAATGGAGGAATGTATGTGCTCCCGCGGACCACACAACCGGGGCCGGAGGGACTGGATTTGAAACAGGGTGTCGCTTTACCCGCACGGGCGGGTTCGGTGCTTGGCTGGACGCAGGATATATATCATTGGGGCGGAGCTTACACATCCGAAGCCTCAGGTCCCAGATTGAGTTTGTCCCTAGAGTTTCAAAACCGCGTTTTTGAACCCTTAATCGAGCCGCTGCTGGATTTCTCGAAATTACCCTCCTTCGATCAAAGACTTGCCTTGGTCGACGCACAATTTGAAAAATACCGTCACATTGATCGCTAAGTAAGCTTCAAAAATATCAGCCGCGCAGCACCATATTTTCGGTCCTTTAGAACCGAGAATTCATCCGGTGGTGTATATTTTTCTTTTGCCGCCAACTCGATCGCCAGAACGGCACCATCCTGAAGCCAGTTATTCGTCAATAAAGAGCGGACACAGGGGCCGGCGAGGTTCTGGTTATAAGGAGGATCCATAAGGACCAAGTCATATGGCGTACCCGGCTGTCCCGGATCGGTGCCATCGCGCTGAAGGATATCGGCGGAGCGTCCCACATTAAAATGCCGAACATTCTCACGGAGAAGCTTTTGGCTGTCCGGATGATTATCCACAAAGGTGACATGGCTTGCCCCGCGGGAGAGGGCTTCCAGCCCCAATGCACCCGTGCCGGCAAATATATCGAGAACCCGGACGCCGAGGGGAAGTGGCCCGCTGTCCGTCCGGCAATTCGAGTCATGGCCAAGGATGTTAAATAGGGCTTCCCGGGTTCTATCTGACGTTGGGCGAATTCTCTGGTCTGTGGGCAGGATAAGCTTCTTGCCGCGAAATTCACCACCAACGATGCGCATTATCTCACTCTTTTAGAGGTTGACCGTGCTTTCAAGGTTCGTCGTTTCTGATGATTCATTTTTGGAACATCTGTTTTCGCCGGTTTTTTTGCATTATTGCCGCGCTTGCCGCGTGGCAGCCGCTGTCCAGGTTTAAGTGGCTCTTCGGCCTCTTCGAATTTCTCCACACCCATCTGGTCCCGGAGAATTTTTGATTTCACCTCTTCGACACCTTCCGCCTTGAGGTCACCGAGGACAAGTGGGCCGTAGGAAATGCGGATCAGGCGGGAGACCGTATAGCCGAGATATTCCATGACTTTTCGAATTTCCCGGTTTTTGCCCTCACGCAGTGAAATGGTCATCCAGGAATTGGCGCCTTTTGTGCTGTCAACTATTGCGTCGATGGCGTCATATCGGACGCCTTCGATGGTCAGTCCCTTGCCAAGCTTTGCGATATCTGAATCGCGCGGGTGACCATGGACACGTACGCGGTATTTTCGCTTCCAGCCCGTCGCTGGAAGCTCCAATTTACGGGCGAGCTCGCCATCATTGGTGAGCAGCAGCAACCCCTCTGAGTTGAGATCCAACCGGCCGATGGAAATAACGCGTGGCAGATCGTCTGGCAGCTTGTCAAAAACCGTATCCCGGCCTTTCTCGTCACTATGGCTTGTGACAAGTCCCGGAGGTTTGTGATACCGCCAAAGTCTTGGGCGTTCTGTCTTGGGGATATCCTTGCCATCCACGGTAATATGGTCGCGCTCAGATACAGTGAAGGCTGCCGTGTCCAGCTTCTTACCATTAACGGTAACACGCCCGTCTTCAATCCAGCGTTCAGCTTCCCGGCGAGAGCATAATCCCGCCCGCGCCATGCGCTTGGCGATCCGCTCTTTCTTAATTTCTGGTTCGGTCATTTGTCGGTTTCACATGCGGCGATAAAGGCGTCTAGTATCTGTTTGTCGCCATTTGAAATAAGATACTCCGGATGCCATTGGACACCGAGGCAGAACTTATACCGATTATCTTCAATACCTTCAATCACGCCATCAGGGGCAACCGCATTTACAGTAATATTATCGCTGACATCTTTGGCTGCCTGATGGTGGGCGCTGTTAACATCCAGGGTTTCTGTTCCGACAATGCGATGCAGCAATGTGCCCGGGACGACGGCTACGTCATGTCCCGCTTCGGTGCGCGGATTGGGCTGCTCATGGGCGAGTGCGTCATTGACTTCGTCCGGTATGTGCTGGATGAGGGTTCCACCCAGAATAACATGCAGGAGCTGCTGTCCCCCACAAATACCGAGGACTGGCTTGTCGGCGCTTAGCATAGCTTGTGCCATATTCTTCTCGAACTCAGTCCGCCGGTCCTTGGTGACAACGGTATCATGTCGGGTGGTTGCGCCGAACATGCTTGGATCAACATCAAAGGCGCCACCGGTTACCACCAAGCCATCCAGTTTTTCCAGATAAGCATCAACCTGCTCTGGCTCATGAGGCAGGGCGAGCGGCAATCCACCACTGGCGGTGATAACATCCGCGTAATTTTGCCGGAGGGCATACCACGGCATATTCGAATAGCCACCCGGATCTTCCGAATCAAGGGTGATGCCAATAAGAGGAATAGTCATGCTTCCTTTTAGTCCTCCTGTCTTAACAACTCAATAATCCAGTTGATCTGGATGAAAATTTATTTTCAAGTGCTTCTGTTCAGCCTTGACGGTTGGCCTCCATCTTGCGAGGTTGCGTTCATGGATTACGAACTTGTCGATTATATGGAAATGGCGCTGAATTCTGCGGAATTGGCTGCAAATCGAAATGAGGTGCCGGTCGGGGCGGTGATTGTGGACACCAATTCAGGCCGCGTTGTTGCCAATAGCGGCAATCAGATGATTGGACGCCATGATCCAACAGCCCATGCTGAAATGCTTGCAATCCGGGCGGCGGGGAATATGGTCGGCAGTGAGAGACTGGTGAATTGCGATATTTATGTTTCGTTGGAACCCTGCCCAATGTGTGCAGCAGCAATTTCGCTTGCACGTATTCGCCGATTATATTTTGGCGCTTATGATCCAAAAGGAGGTGGGGTAGAATACGGCGCGCGTATCTTTGACCAACCTTCCTGCCGCCACAAACCGGAGGTATATGGGGGCATAGAGGAATCAAAATCAGCGGCGCTTTTGAAAAATTTTTTTCAAGCGCGGCGTTAGTTTCCTGGCACCTGAGAATCTAAGACAAAACAAACCAAAAAAAACAACAAAGGAATTCAGAATGATCTTCGAATATTCAGATAAAGTGAAAGAACTGCAGGAACGCGTCCAGTCCTTTATGGACGAACATGTGTATCCGAATGAGCATGTTTTCAAGGAACAGGTAGATCAAGGCGATCGGTGGGAACCCACACAGATCATTGAGGATCTGAAGATAAAGGCGAAGGATGCGGGTCTTTGGAATCTGTTTCTGCCGGAAAGTGATCGGGGTGCCGGATTGACTAATCTGGAATATGCGCCGCTATGTGAAATCATGGGCAGGGTAACTTTTGCTCCCGAGGTATTCAACTGCTCCGCGCCAGACACGGGTAATATGGAGGTCTTTGAGCGCTACGCCAATGAAGACCTTAAAGAGCGATGGTTGAAACCGTTGCTGAACGGCGAAATTCGCTCAGCCTTCGCCATGACAGAACCAGCTGTCGCATCCTCCGACGCGACCAATATTGAATCAGATATTACCCGCGACGGTGACGAATATGTCATTAACGGGACAAAATGGTGGACATCCGGCGCTTGTGACCCACGCTGTAAAGTTCTCATTTTTATGGGTAAGACTGACAAGAATGCGTCGCTCTATACCCAACAATCCATGATCGTTGTGCCCATGGATACACCAGGTATTGATGTTAAGCGATTTCTGCCAGTGTTCGGATATGATGATGCGCCCCATGGGCATGCGGAAGTCGATTTTAAAGATGTACGGGTTCCAGCAGATCATATTCTGCTCGGCGAAGGACGGGGATTTGAAATCGCACAAGGTCGCCTTGGCCCTGGCCGCATCCATCACTGCATGCGGCAGATTGGTGTCGCCGAACGGGCATTGGAAAAAATGTGTATCCGGGTGAAATCAAGGGTTGCCTTTGGCAAGCCTGTTGCAGAACAAACCGTCACACTTGAGCGAATTGCGGAATCCCGTGCCATGATTGAGCAGGCCCGTTTGCTTACACTGAAAGCGGCTTACATGATGGACACAGTCGGCAATAAAGCGGCCAAGGCGGAAATTGCCATGATCAAGGTCGTGGCCCCGAATATTACCGGTAAAATTGTCGATTGGGCGATACAGGCGCATGGCGGCGGCGGCGTGAGTGAGGACTTCGGTCTCGCCGAAGCCTATGCCCATTCTCGGACATTACGCCTGGCAGATGGACCTGATGAAGTGCATCGCAATCAGATTGGCCGGTTGGAGCTGAAAAAATACGATTGAGCAGAATTTATCAGAAATTTATCATATAAAATCAAGGAGAAAGCTTCCAGTATAAAGGAAGCTTTCTTTTTGCCTGAAGCAACGGCGAGTACAGTTTTTGTTAGGCGTTCGACCCTAAAATCCTATATACAGGCGTGTTGCTGTGAAAGACTGATTAACTGGGCTGACGAAAATGATTAAATTACTAGGCTGGATCATGCTGGGCATTATTGTCATCGTAGCTGGCTTTTTGTACCGCTATGAAAGTCTGGATCCTTGTGAATGGCTGACCCAGGACCTTGTCGCCTATAGTGGATTGAAACCTATTTCAGGTCTTGGCGATACAGCCGGACTGGTTCTTGAGCCAACAGAATGTGTCAGGCGTTGGGCTAATCTTCGTATCGAATCCGCGGAGCAATAAACTTATCTAGTCGAGTAGGATTTCCTCGAAAGGGTAATTGGTCATATTCTCAAAGCCATTTTCGGTAATGAGAACCTGTTCTTCCAGTTTTACACCTTCCTTACCACCTTCAGCGCCTACATAAGCTTCAACGCATAGGACCATACCGTGTTCGCACGTATATTCAAAAGCGCCCTCATCATAGTCTTCAGGGTAGGCGATATGAGGCCATTCGTCACAAAGCCCAACGCCATGCATTTTGACTGAATATCGAGAAGACACATATTCCGGCGCCAGGAAATGGCCGCCATGAACAATTTCCTTAAAGGGGACACCCGGCCCCAACAGTTTCATGTTTTCCTGAATATGTGTAAACGCGTGTGTATACAGCTTCTTCTGCTCATCGGTTGGCGAGCCGTCCCCCAGAAACCAGGTGCGTGATATATCTGAACACATGCCGAAACACCCAATCATGTCCGTATCAAATGCCAACAGCTCGTTGTTGCCGATAACCCGTGGCCCACATTCCTGAAACCAGGGATTGCTACGCGGCCCGGATGCGAGAATACGGGTTTCGATCCATTCTCCGCCACGCCGGATATTTTCAGCTTGCAGAACCGCCCATACATCATTCTCGGTAAGGCCAGGTCGCGCCATGTTTTGCATTTCGTACATAGACATTTCACACGCATGAACGGCGCATTTTAGCGCCCTTATTTCTTCATCCTGCTTTACCGCCCGGGTTTTTTCTGTAACTTCTTCGCCCTCAAACACTTGTAGGCCCAATGCTTCGAGTGCGCGGAGTCCGTGAATTTGTATTTTGTCGATGGCCAGGCGTCGGTTCCCAGGAGCGTGGGCGTGCATCAATTCATCAATTTCACCCGCAAATATTTTTGCGTAATGCTCGGTTTTATCTCCCTTTACAAAATAAAAGAACGACGCACCGCCACGTGTTTCCCTGACCAGTGGGTTATACGCAGTCAGCAGATCCTCGTTTTTGAAATCCCAGATCACCATATATCCGTCTGCGGAAACAAAACAGGCGCGAAACGGGTTATGGGCCGCCCATAACTGCATGTTTGTTGTATCGGAGGCAAATCGAACATTGAGTGGGTCGAAAAGCAAAATTCCACCGTAATCACGATCTCGCAATGCTTTTGCCAGACGCATTAGCCGCTGTTCGCGCATTCTGGGTAGGTTGGGAATTTCCAAACCTGCTTCAGCCCATTCATCAAAAGCCAGCTTTGTTGGGCCTATTTCAACCCGATCATTGTCATCAGGCGTACCATCGGGTTTAAGGGGAGTGTCGCCTTTAGGTCCAATTTTTCGCGTATGAGAATACGTCTGTTGCGGCATCGTCAATTCCTCCCGAGAAGTTGTGTCGATAACACCTCAAATTCCGGTAACATAATTGACGATAATCGCTAAATTTTACCTTGTTGGTCTTAAAGGCGACCAGTTATTGCCCGCTTTCGACCTGTTGCCAGCCGAGAGTTGCCAGCATATTTGCGAAAGTGGCATATTCATTGCCGACTTTCGAACTGGAATTCCCGTCAAGACCCCGTTTATAGACACCCTGGACAATTGCAGCTAAGCGAAAGAATGAAAAGGCTACGTAAAATTCCCAGTTGTCGATACCCTCTCGTCCGGTCCGTCTGCAGTAAGCATCCACATAGGCTTTTTCTGTCGGAATGCCCGTGGCGGCAAATTCCATGTTGACCAGTCCTCCACTTTTAGGATGGATGAAATGATAGGGGGCACAATTATACGCAAGGTCTGACAACGGGTGACCGAGTGTTGATAATTCCCAATCCAATATGGCCAATACCTCTGGTTTGGTTGGGTGCAGGATCATATTCTCCAACCGATAATCGCCGTGCACGACCGATGTTTCGTCGCTGGCAGGCAAATTCGCCGGCAACCAGTTGATAAGATTTTCCATCATCTCGAGATGATCTGTCTCGGAAGCACGATACTGTTTGCTCCAACGGCCGATCTGGCGTTCGAAATAGCTTCCTTTCTTGCCAAAGTCCGAAAGGCCTGCCGCATCAACGTCAACGGAATGCAATTGAGCCAGTGCGTCATTCATTGCATCATAGGTGGCCGCCCGTTCAGAGGGCGCCATGCCAGGTATCTCTGGAGAGCGAATTACCCGTCCTTCAATCTTCTCCATCACATAGAAGGCTGTACCAATTACTTCAGGGTCTTCACATAAACAAAAAGTCCGGGGTACAGGAACATCAGTATTTTGCAATGCCGAGATGACTTTGTACTCACGATCCACAGCATGCGCCGATGGCAGCAAAACGCCGGGCGGTTTTTTGCGCATGACATAATCCTGATTTGGCGTTTGCAACAAGAAGGTTGGATTTGACTGACCGCCTTGAAACTGACTGATGGAAAGCGGACCTGAAAAACCGTCAACATTTTCTGTCAGATAATCGAATAAGGCGCCTTCGTTAAATTGATGCATCTCCCGAACGGGGATGATTTCCGTGCCATCGCTCATAACTTATCCTGTTTTTTCTTATTATTGGTATTTTAAAGTGAAGCGATCAAGCGTCCTTCATCATTTTTTCAACTTGTTCCCAGCCCCGTTCGGCAAGAGGCCTGACCCGCACTGCGACGTCGGCGGCACTTTTGTTGGAAGCTGTACCGTCTTTAACACGTCCAACAATTCCCTGAAGAATTGCGGCGAGCCGGAACATGTTATAGGCCGCATAAAAATCCCAATTTTCAATATTGTCCCGGCCGGTTCGTTGGCAGTAAGCCTCTACATATTGTTCCTCTGTCGGAATACCCAAGGCCGGTAAGTCGAGACCCTTCAGGCCGCGAAACAATTCCGGTTCCAGGCGCCATGTCATGCAGTGATAAGAAAAATCCGCCAAGGGATGGCCCAAAGTTGCAAGCTCCCAATCCAGAATTGCAATGACTTTATGAGTTTCCTTGTCCAGAACCGTATTATCAAGACGGTAATCGCCATGCACAATAGCAGTTTCCTCACCGGGAGGAATATTCATTGGTAGCCAATCCATCAATTTATCCATGGCGTCGATCGTTTCGGTTTCCGATGCCCGGTATTGCTTGGTCCAGCGGCTGATCTGCCGCGCTAGATATTCTGTAGGTTTGCCGAAGGTTTCAAGGCCAACAGATTTATAGTCAACCCTGTGCAATGCCGCCATGCTGGCGTTCATGCTGTCAAATACTGCAACCCGATTGGCTTTCGAGTAGCCGGGGAGAGCTGGATCCCATTCGATATCTCCGTCCATGAATTCCATGACATAAAACATCGTTCCTATGATGGACTCGTCTTCACACAAACAATAGGTTTTAGGCACCGGCGCAGCGGTATCGCTTAATGCCGTAATCACTCTGTATTCACGGTCCACTGCATGGGCGGAGGGAAGCAGTTTTCCCGGTGGTTTTCGCCGAAGGACGTATTTTTTCGACGGTGTTGTCAGCATATAGCTGGGATTGGATTGACCACCCTTGAATTGTGCAACCTCCAGCGGGCCGCGGAACCCGGCAATATTATTCTTTAAATATGCTTCCAGCACATCGACTTCAAATTTATGTCGTTCGCGGACTTCCATTGTGCCAGAAAACTGGCCTTCTTGTTCGGACATTTATGCCTCTTCTTTTGGTTATTGGTCCCGATTTTCTCGGTCTACAGCTCGCCAACCTATATCGGATCGGCAGAAACCTTGGGGCCAATCAATTGATGTAACACCACTATACGCCTTTTCTTGTGCTTGTTTAATGGTTTTTCCCGTTGCTGTGATACCAAGCACACGCCCGCCGACGGCAAGTATCTTTTCAGCCTGTTTTTTCGTGCCTGCATGAAAGACTGTCACATCTTCAATACCGTTGGCCTCGGCCAATCCATTGATGACAGTATTTTTCTCGTAAGCTTCAGGATATCCCTCTGCTGCCATAACTACTGTAAGGGCTGCATCCTGCTTCCAGCTCAATCTAACATCTGGCAACTCTCCTGTTGCCGTTGCCATTAGCGCAGGGAGCAAATCACTGTCCAGCCGGGCACAAAGTACCTGGCATTCCGGGTCGCCAAATCGCACGTTGTACTCGATTAACCGAGGCCCGGTTTCCGTGATCATAAGACCGGCATAGAGAACTCCCTTAAAGGGTGTATTTCGCAATTTCATTGCGTCAACCGTTGGCTTGATAATCTGGTCAATTGTTGCCTTTATCATTTCTTCCGTCATCACCGGAGCTGGCGAATAGGCGCCCATGCCACCAGTGTTGGGACCCGTATCGCCATCACCAACCGGTTTGTGGTCCTGCGCGGTGGCGAGAGGTAAAATATTTTCACCATCTGTTAGAACAAAAAAGCTGGCTTCTTCGCCGACCATAAATTCTTCGATAACAATTTCCGCTCCCGCGCCGCCGAAAAGCCCGTCAAAAATATCATCGATGGTAGCTGTTGCGACTTCCAGGGTCTGGGCAATAATCACGCCTTTACCAGCCGCCAATCCGTCAGCTTTTATAACAACGGGAAGGGGGCTGTCTGCAACATACTCCTTGGCGGCAGTGGCTTCGGTGAACCTGGCATAAGTTGCCGTTGGTATATCAAAATCTCGGCAGAGATCTTTCATGAAGCCTTTGGATCCTTCCAAAGCGGCAGCCGCTGACGTCGGGCCGAACGACTTGATCCCGGCGTCGCTTAGCGCATCCACCAAACCAAGCACCAATGGTAGTTCTGGCCCAACAACAACGAAACCTATATCGTTGTCTTGACAGAAATTCAGTATCGCCGGGATATCGTCGACCGCCATCGGCACACATGTAGCGACCCCTTCGATTCCGCCATTTCCGGGCGCACAATAAAGTGTATCAATTAAGGGGGATTTGCTGAGAGACCAGCAAAGTGCGTGTTCACGGCCTCCTGAGCCGATAACCAGTATATTCATTTCATTCCGCATAAATTAGTATTTCACCGCACCCAATGGACGGTGTAGAGTTTGTAGCATAGCGCGCCGCGCAGCAAAATAACCTTATGGGCGAATAGTGTCAGAAAATTATCAAAGCGATAGCTCCAATATCCACGAGTATACGGTTTCCGAATTAAGCGGATCTCTTAAGCGCACTGTTGAAGACGCCTTCGGGCATGTCCGTGTTCGGGCTGAAATTTCCGGCTTGAAGCGCGCGGCTTCCGGCCATGTCTATCTTGCGCTCAAAGATGACAAGGCCGTTCTTGACGGAATAATGTGGCGCGGTACGGCGCAAAAACTGACTTTTCGACCGGAAGACGGCCTTGAGGTTGTTTGCACGGGCAAGCTTACAACTTATCCCGGGCGCTCCAAATATCAAATTGTAATTGAGCGTATGGAGCCCGCCGGAGTTGGTGCTTTGATGGCTCTATTGGAAGAGCGGAAAAAGAAGCTTGGCGCAGAAGGGTTGTTTGATCCGGAGCGCAAACAATCTTTACCTTATATTCCAAAAATTATCGGTGTGGTGACATCGCCAACAGGGGCGGTAATCCGAGATATTTTGCATCGACTGCGAGATCGCTTTCCGACCCATGTCCTGCTTTGGCCGGTTCTTGTACAAGGAGAGACCGCCGCAGAGCAAATTGCCGCGGCAATTCGCGGCTTTAATGCTCTTGAATGGGAGCAGGATATTCCGCGGCCTGATCTTATTATTGTGGCACGTGGTGGTGGCAGCCTTGAAGATCTTTGGGCCTTTAATGAAGAAGAAGTGGTCCGTGCAGCAGCGGAAAGTAAAATTCCCCTAATTTCAGCGGTGGGGCACGAGACGGATACCACTCTTATCGATTACGTGTCGGATCGTCGGGCGCCAACGCCAACTGCGGCGGCAGAGATGGCAGTTCCGGTACGCTCAGATCTGCTCGCTTACGTTGATGACCTGGAACGCCGGACGAAGCAAAGCTTTAACCGATCAATTTCACAAAAGCGGGAGCAGCTTGCAGGGCTGGCGCGGGGATTGCGCGACCCCAATTCTTACATCGCCGATAAATCACAGCATCTGGATCACTTGGATAACCGGTTGCGTCAATCCATGTCGAACGGTCTAGCTGTCAAAACCCAGAAATTCGGAGCGGCCGAGGCACGATTGCGGCCCCAAATTCTGGAACGAAGTATTCAAGGGCGTACCGATCTGCTCGCAAATTTTGATGGGCGCATGAGTCGGGCCATCATGGTTAGGCAGGAGCGGGCGCAGGATAACGTCGCAGCCGTTAGCCGGTTGCTGGAAAGCCTCTCATTCCGGCGGGTCCTGAAAAGAGGATACAGTATTGTGTGGGATGAGGAAGGCAAGCCGCTGTCATCGGTTAAATCCGCAGAGGCTGGCCGGGTTGTTACCGTCGAATTCGAAGATGGAAAAGCTGACGCCATATTTGGTAATCGGGGGACGGCTATTAAAAAGCCAAAAGCCGGTAGCTCTCAATCAAAACAAGGGCAGCTTTTATGATCCGGTTCGGCTTACTGATCGGTATTTTGATATTTCCGGCCCTTGCCTGGTCGTCACCGATGGAGCTGGAGGGTAATTTTAAACAAGGCGGATTGATTTTTGGGAAAACAGACCCGAAAGCTAACGTCATATTTGAAGGAAAGCCTGTTCGAGTAGCTAAATCTGGACGCTTTGTCTTCGGCTTTGGCCGGGATTTTAAGGATACAGCGACACTGATCGTAGAACTTCCGACGGGCGAGATGGAGCGACGCGTTCTGAGAATTGAAAAACGCAATTATCCAACGGAACGACTCACAGGGTTGCCGCCGTCCAAAGTAACCCCGAGTGAGAAGTTTCTAAAGCGTATCCGAAAGGAAAATGGAGAAATTGCTCGATTGCGAGCCATTGACACGGAAGAGGAATGGTACCTATCCGGCTGGCAATGGCCGGCGGTGGGGCGGGTAAGCGGTGTCTATGGCAGTCAACGAATTTTAAACGATATTCCGAAACGCCCACATTTTGGTCTGGATGTAGCAGCTCCTGTCGGAACGCCAATCCTGGCCTCCACCGATGGCATGGTAGCAATGGTCGAGGAAGACCTTTTCTATACGGGCGGGACAGTCATGATAGATCACGGTCATGGCCTGGTTTCCGTTTATTCCCATTTAAGTAAGCTGGATGTCGCTCCAGGAGAGTTTGTGACGCAAGGAACCAAGATCGGAGAGATGGGGAAAACCGGCCGTGCGACAGGCCCCCATCTGGACTGGCGCCTCAACTGGTTTAAGGAGCGATTGGATCCCGAACTTCTTTTGGGCCCGATGCCCAAAAACTAAAGGGCGGACCGAAGCCCGTCCCTGTAAGGTTTACCTGACTGGAGTAAAGCCGTTAGACTTTCGTCCGGCGGCGGCGTGCCATATATCCTATGCCGAGCAGTGCCGCACCAAAGAGCGATAAAGCAGTTGGAAGAGGAATAGCAGTAACAGCGGCCACTTCGATTTTCTTGATTGTAAAATTGTCATCATAGCCATCGGCGCCGATGCCAAATAAGGTCCCTATCCAAAGGTCAGAGAAAGCGAATTTTCCACCGTTGGGAATGTCGATGTCGTCCTCCTGTTCGGTCAATCCGCTGCCATCATCGAAATAAAAGTCGAAGTCGTCATTGCTGTCAACTTTTCCGAACGTGATACTGACAAGCTGCACGGCGGTATCAAAAAGAAACTGCATAGTCTCGTTTGCGTTCTTACCATCGATTTCCCGGTTTTTACTATTGCCCGAAGAATACATTCCTAATCCATTACCATTGGATTGATACAGCCAATCATAGTAATTCGTGGTAACACCGCTGCCATCCTGTCGCCCGGTATAGACGGAAAGACCGATGCCATCTTCGCTGAAACCAAAGCTATTCGACCATCCGCCCTTGTCGCGTAAATCAAAAACGGTCGACGCCTCAACTGGAGAGGCAAAGAGTAATAGAGCGGCTAACGCCGCGGAAATTAATTTCATGGTTCTGCCCTTTGAAAACACTTTCTTTGAGGAATAGGGCAAGAACGCAAATATTTTGTTAATTTATTTAGATAAATGTACCAAACGCAAAAGAAAAACGGCGGCCCAGAGGACCGCCGTTTCCGTTTCTATCCGTAGATAGCGTTTAAATTAAGCTTGCAGAGCAGCTTTCTGTTTCCGACGACGTGCCAGAAAGCCCATGCCAAGAAGTGCTGCACCGAAGAGCGGCAACGCGGCAGGAACTGGAACGACTGAAATTCGAACAGCCATGTCATCCATATCAGAGTCACCAGAGCCATCCCCAAACAAAGCGATCAATGAACCGTCTGTATCCTGGAAGAGAGCTATTGAAAGACCTCTATCGATGTCACCATCATTTTCTGCTTCTTTTTTAACGTCCTTGCAGAAGATAAAGAAACAAACTCTGTACTCAGTTTCAAATTCGAAGCCAAGCAAGCCGTCACTTGTAACCCATGATGTCGCCATATCATAAACACTGGAGTTTTCGTTATCAAAGAGGACATCATGCCCACTAGAAGTGTCGACGAAGGAATTAAAATGTGCCGCTTCACTGCCAAGATAAGTAAACTTGAGAGTGGTTGGCGCACCGGTTAATATTCCGCCACCGGCTTCGTTATTTCTTGTCCATCTCTTTACAGTGTCACCGGCTGAAAGACCGGTTGTAGCGTTAAGATCAAAGCCACTGTTAAGGACGAAATTATTGCCGCCAACAATACCAAGTGAAGCAGCACTTGCTATGGAAGTAGTTAAAGCCACGGCTACAAAAGCAGCGGCCGCCAATAGACTTTTCATATTTATTTCCCCTTTATAAAGAACGAAATCGTTAAAAAACAAGACGCAAAAGTTAATTGTCGCGCTGCGCCAAAACACCAACTAATCGTATAATATGAATCTAATGCAGATGGGTCAATGTGGCGTAAATGTGGCAAATTGTGGATTATTTAAGGCAAGAACGCCTTATAAGTGTTTGATCTAAATAAAAATAACTGTAAATTAGAGCAAATTGCCTATCAATTGAGTCGCCAATATTACATAAAAATTTAACAAAAAAAGCGGCAATATTGTGGGAAATCCAACATTTTATGGTTAATTTTTATGGTTAATTTTTGGTTATATGGTTAATTATTTTTTAGTTATAGTTAATTTTTTTGTGATTCGAATCAGTTGTGGATTTTTATATTGAAGTTTTCTAATTTTATTAGAAATTGTTGGGGATCAACGGCTGCACCGGCTCGCTAACCGGGCGGGCATCTGTAGATACTGCAGGCTATATTATGATAAGTGGTGTAACTACAATAATTTACAACCAGTTCTTCCCGCAACCGGTAAGCGCGTAGCGCAGAAGTTCTGCACTACGCTTTTATAGAAATAATCAGAGATTATTCTGATTTGAGTTTTTCGCCCGCTTTGACGACAGCGTCGCCGGCACTGTCCATGGTTTTGCTTGTATCTTCTTTAACACCGCGCCAGGTATTCCCACAGCCGCTGACAAAACCCGCGAGAGAGAGAACCAGGATGGAAAGGATAAGTTTTCTGTGAAGTTTCATTGTCATCATCTCATACTAATATAGAACGTAGCAGCAAAATATAGATATTTCGGATATTTGGCAATTAGTTCCGGGCAATTCAAGGTTTTGCCGGGATCCAGGCAATAAGCTCTGCGGTTGGTTCAACTTTTCTTTTCGTTGCCGTAACTGGTTAGCATTTCCATCAGGAGCGGGTGTAGGGATTTACCGCAGGAAATGACATTACGATGAACGACTTTCTCCCGGTTATATAGATGTGGTTCCCCTGAGGTCGTTGTGGATATTCCGCCCGCCTCGGACAGGATAATATCCGCCGCTGCAATATCCCAGTCGCTTTTCGCGGCAAAAGACAGGGAGGCGTCCACATGCCGGGAGGCCACTTTTACCATGCGATAGGCAATGGAGTTTACATGGCTGAAGGTGGCGTCGGGAACGTCGTCAATCCAGCCATGCCATTCAAACGCTTTGCGGCTTGTCAACAAGGTTGCCCCGTCCAGATCGAAGCGAGAGCTGCAGGTAATAGGTTCCTGGTTCAAAAAGGCGCCTTTCCCAGTTTCTGCTTCATAGAATTCCTCGAGGATGGGATTATAGACGATACCAAGGATCGGCAGGCCATTCTCCACCAGTGCGGCGCAGATAGTGAATTCGGGTTTCTTCGCGATAAAGGAGCGGGTGCCATCTATCGGATCAACGACCCATACCCGATGTTTATTGAGTCTCGAAGGATCATCTGCCGTTTCCTCAGATAACCAGCCGTAGTCCTGTCGGGCGGTCATAAGGCGTTCTTTCAAAAAACTGTCAATGGCGAGATCAGCCTCGCTTACAGGATCCCCCGGTTTCTTTTCCCAGCTTTCGACATTGCCGTCATAATAGCGACGGGCAATATCACCTGCCTCGCGTACCGCTCCGGCGACAAGCGAGTGATCTTTTGTGAAATCAGCTGTCACGTTCCAGCAACCATCATGCCGTCGATACGGAGTGTTGGGGCGTTGGTGCCATGACGAAACTCAAGGTCATCCGCAGCCGTCAGGTTCAAAAACATCTGCTTTAGATTTCCCGCGACCGTTAGTTCTGAAACCGGGAAAAGAATTTCACCATTTTCTATCCAGAAGCCCGACGCACCCCGGCTGTAATCACCGGTGACTCCATTGATACCAAATCCAATAAGGCTTGTAATATAAAGGCCGGATTTGATGTCCTTGATCAAATCCGATACCGAGACATCTCCTGCTTCCATATAGAGATTGGTCGTTGAAGCTCCGGGGGGAGATGCGGTTCCCCGGGAAGCCCGTCCATTACTTGTTAAATCAAGTTGCTGGGCGGATGCCGAATTAAGTATCCAGCATTGAAGGATACCATCTTCTACTAAGTCAAGCCGTGCATTAGCGACACCCTCACCGTCGAATGGTTTCGAGGACGGTCCGCGCAAGCGATGTGGATCGTCTATTACATTGATCCCGTCGGCGAAAATTTTGTTACCCATCTCTTCTTTTAAAAAGCTGGTACCTCGGGCGATGGAGGATCCTGAAATAGCCCCAGCGAAATGACTCAGAATACTGCCTGAAACACGGTCGCCATAAATCACAGGAACCTGACCGCTTGGCATTTTTCGCGGATTTAAGAGTTTTACCACTCGTTCTCCGGCGCGCCGACCAATTTCTGCGGGAGATTTAAGCTCTGTGAAATGCCGCTGACTGTCATAATCATAATCCCGCTCCATACCGAGGCCTTCACCAGCGATGACAGACGCACTGACGGAAAAGCTGGATGAGGAATAGGCGCCGCGAAACCCATCTGAAGTCGCGAGTGCGATCGACGCATGTCCAAAAGATCCACCACCGCCTTCTGAGTTAGTCACCCCATCGACAGCAAGAGCCGTGTCCTCAGCTTCTTTTGCCATTCCAACAATGGCTTCGGCACTAAGTTCAGTATCATCATAGAGGTCCAGTTCCGGAAACTCGACAGCTAGAAGGCTCTTTTCAGCAAGGCCGCAAAACTCATCTTCCGGCATATTCCGGGCCATGGCCAGTGCCCGGTCGACCAATTCTTCCAGCACGTCAGGATTGGTGTCGTTTGATGAGACAAAGGCCTGCTGTTTGCCAATCAGAACCCGTAGTCCAAGATCATGAGCTTCAGAGCGCTCTATTTCTTCGGTTTCACCCAACCGTACAGTGACGCTGGTCGAAGCTCCCTGAATGCGGACTGCATCAGCCGCTTCGGCGCCCTTTTTTCGGGCCAATGAAATAAGGTCGTCGAGAATGACGAGCGAGGATTGCTCATTTGTGTATTGAGTGGACATGGATACCTTGTGTAAAAATAATTCACTTCCTCATAAATAGGCGGCATGAGGGAAAAAGGGAATCAGAAAACGCCAAAAGTTCCGTTTATTCCATCCCACAGTAATTTTCCACCGGTAACAAGCACCAATAAATAGGCAATTCTATAGAAGATGACCTCAGGAATTATTTTGTGCAGCTTTATTCCCAACCAGATTCCAAATGGCGCTAATGGTGCTAAGGCCAGTGAGGTCCCAAGATTTTCAGTCGAAAACTGACCGAGAAGACCATAGGGGACGAGCTTCGCGTAATTGATAATGAAAAAGAACCAGACAGATGTGCCGACGAAAAGCGTTTTATCGATCTTCTGAGGGAGCATATAGAACTGAAGTGGTGGGCCGCCAGCATGAGATACAAAGCTGGTGAATCCTGAAATTGAACCCCAAAAGGATCCCTTATAAAAATTCGCTTTCGTTTTATAATCTGCCGGTTTTTTTCTTAAATAGTGATTGAGCGTAAAAACAATACAGATAGCGCCCAGTAAAATTTTTATAAAACTTGGGCTCAGGTGATTGAAGAGTAAAAACCCAATGAAAATTCCTACAATAGCTCCTGGAACAAGGTACCAGAGGTTGCGCCAATCCGCTCTTTTGCGATAGGCAAGTAATCCAAAGATATCCATAAAGCACAAAATAGGTAGAATAATAGCGGCGGCCTGCAGGGGGGGAATGATCAGAGCCATTAGGGGGACACCCAGAATACCTAAGGAGCCGGCAAACCCTCCTTTCGAAATTCCAATCATTACAACCGCCGGTATGGCGATTAGATAAAATACGGGGTCTGAAATAAAGGTCATTCGAAAAGATATCGGATTTCTAGTGCGACGCGAGGAAGAGCAGGATATATGGCAAATTTGACTTTCAGACTTAAATCAGATGTTCTTGATGACAATATGTCATAGTAATTTGCACATTCCTAAGGATATCTCACATGTCACGATTGATCGTTGCCTTTATTCTTACCGCGAGCATCAGCCTGATGGTTATGTCCAGTTATGCTGCGGAAAGCGTTTGGTCGTATAAAGGAGCCAACGGACCGGAGAAATGGTCGAGGCTCGGGCCAGATTTCCATGCCTGTGCAGGTAACCAACAGTCTCCTGTCGCGATACAATCTTCTAAAGCTTTCGCAGCAAATGTACCGGAGGTGTTTCTGGAGTTGGAGCAATTCAAACCAACAGTCACCAATGACGGTCATATGGTTTCTATCGAGCCACTGGGTACTGGTGGCAGTCTGCTCTATGGTGGCAAGACATATAAATTTGGAGAAATTCGTCTTCATCACGGGAGTGGCCACATTGTTGATGGCCGTCAATTCCCCCTAGAGGCGCGTTTTGTACATGCATCGGATGAGGGCGAGCTCTTTATTCTAGGTGTGCTGTTTCTTGAAGGGCCCGCCAATAGCACGTTGCAATCCATATTGGATAATACGCCGTCTTCGAAAGGTCAGAAAACAGGAAACCAGATTATCGATCCGATGCAAATGATCCCAGTTGATAACCGGTTCTTCCGCTACAAAGGGTCGCTGACCATGCCGCCCTGTACAGAAAATGTAACCTGGCATCTGTACAAGCAAAGCCTGACCGCCTCTAAAGATCAGATCGCCGCGTTGAGCAGGATTTATGAAAATAATCACCGGCCTGTGCAGCCACTCAATCGCCGATATATATTGCAGGAAAAATGACGGGCAGGGACATTGTTATTTCCAGATGTTTTTGCCGCTGCCGGGCAGCCCAAGTTTTTCCCAAAGGTCATCAACTTTGTTAATAACCGCATCGTCCATACGGATCTTTTCGCCCCATTCCCGCGATGTTTCCGGTGCAAGTTTATTTGTAGCATCCAGTCCGATTTTGCCGCCTAGACCAGATTCCGGCGATGCGAAGTCCAGATAGTCGATAGGGGTGTTCTCGACGGTGGTAATATCACGAACCGGATCCATGCGCGTGGACATGGCCCACATGACATCTTTCCAGTCCCGTGCATTGATATCGTCATCAACAATAATCAAAAACTTAGTGTACATGAATTGTCGTAAGTAGGACCAGGCACCCATCATCACCCGTTTAGCATGACCGGGATAGGCTTTTTTCATTGAGATAACGGCGATCCGATAACTACAACCTTCCGGCGGCAACCAGAAATCAACGATTTCTGGAAATTGCTGTTGGATGAGGGGAATAAAAAGCTCGTTTAATGCTTCGCCCAATACGCTGGGCTCATCCGGCGGGCGGCCGGTAAAGGTGGTTAGGTATATGGGCTGCTTCCGCATGGTAATAGCCGTGATGGTGAAAACCGGAAAGGTTTCGACCGAATTATAATATCCCGTATGATCACCATACGGGCCCTCATCCCGATAGTCATCCAAGGACACATGGCCTTCGAGGATAATTTCAGCACTTGCCGGGACTTTGAGAGGAATGGTTTTGCAATCAACCAATTCCACTTTTTCTCCCCGTAACAAGCCGGCAAACTGATATTCGGACAGGTTGTCGGGGATAGGTGTTACCGCGGCAAGGATTGTACCGGGATCAGCGCCAATAACGACCGCAACGGGGAGGGGGTCAGTTTTTTCCTGTCCCCAACGCGCATGATGCTGGGCGCCGCCCCTATGCTTTAGCCAACGCATTATGGTTTGATTTTTTGAAAGCTTCTGCATTCGGTAGATACCGAGGTTGAAGTCATCTGATTTACTGGAGCCAGGACCTTTAGTCACAACGAGTGGCCAGGTGATCAATGGCGCCGGTTCACCGGGCCAGCACGTCTGGATTGGCAATATATCGAGGTCAATTTCGTCCCCTGTCAGAACAACTTCCTGGCAAGGGGCGGATTTGACCGTTTTCGGGCGCATGGTCATCACCGTTTTTAAAACCGGCAACATGCCCAAGGCTTCGCGTAAACCTTCCGGCGGCTCGGGTTGACGCAAAAACGCCAAGGTCTCGCCGACTTCCCGCAATTGCTCAGGCTCACGGTTCATTCCCATGGCAACTCGGTCAACGGTTCCGAACAGGTTGGCGAGAACGGGCATGGTATTTTTTTCACCGGTCTCTGTCACAGGATTCTCGAACAGCACTGCCGGACCGTCTTCCGCCAGCAGACGGGTTTGGATCTCTGTCATCTCGAGATAAGTTGATACCGGTTCCGTAACCCGGACAAGTTTGCCTGTGGCTTCCAGTTGTGCCATAAAATCGCGGAGTGACCCATAAGACATAACGTCGTAATCCTCAATCTATCATTACCGCGAACTATGGCGTAGAAGCCAGTTCGGGGCTACTTAATTTCCATCTTTGCCTAGAACGGAACCACAAATTTTCCGCCGATGATACCAATGAGAACAAGAGTGCCAAAAAATTTGTTGGATTTAAACAGGAGAAGGCATAAATCGCCGTCATCAATATCAAGTGACCTAATTTGCCAGATCAAGTGAACGGCAGCGCCAGCCATAAATGTATAAAACGGCGCCGTAAGCCCAACAATGTAACCACTAGCCAGTAACGCTAAAACAGTAATTGCATAAAATCCCATAAGCCAGATCTTCGTATTCTGGCCAAATTTAAGGGCTGTAGATTTAATGCCGATCAGCACATCATCTTCCTTGTCCTGATGAGCATAAATTGTGTCATAGCCCAACGTCCAAGCAATCCCGCCAACATACATGATGATGGGGGCGCTACCAAGGTTACCGGTGACCGCGGCCCAGCCCAGAAGGGCGCCGTAATTAAATGCTAACCCCAAGAAAAACTGAGGCCAATAGGTAAAGCGTTTTGCAAATGGATATATGGCAACCAAAATCAAACTTGCAGCCCCAAGAAAAATGGCGAAAAGGTTGAATTGGATCAGAATCAAAAGACCAACAAAACACTGTAACGCGAGCCAGAGGTAGGCTTGCATAAGTGTTACCTGTCCGCTGGGTAATGGGCGCTTGCGCGTTCGTTCTACCTGGCCGTCAAAATCTCGATCTGCAATATCATTAAGGGTACATCCGGCACCGCGCATGACCAATGCGCCGATCCCGAACAAGATGAAAAGCTGCAAATCGGGTATTTCTCCAACAGGAGCAGCGAGAGCAATAGACCATAGGCCGGGAAAAAGTAGTAGCCATGTGCCGATGGGGCGATCAATGCGAGATAATTTCAAATAGGGCTGAATAGCCACTGGCGCATATAGATCCACCCAGTTTTGTTTACTGGCATCTGCAATGATCTTATCGGGCCGGCGCATCTTGAGCACTTTCTCTACGTGGTCTATTGGGAAGGAGATGACATCATTCGGCTTTTGCCGCAATATTAAACTGTAGAATTTATTGAATAGGCGGTGCTATGAAAACCAAACAATATTCTGTACGGCTTTTTGTGACAAGCAATCTTGGACAGGATCTGGGGGTCGTCCTGGATAAACCACAATCTCATTACATAGCTACCGTCATGCGACGTGCCGCTGGTGAGAGAATAGCACTTTTCAATGGTCGTGATGGTGAATGGCTTGGTGTATTGCAGGAAGTTCATAAAAATCACTGTTTGGTCCATGTAACCGAACAATTGCGTAGTCAGGAGGAAGAACCTGATATTCATTTATTGTTTGCGCCAGTAAAAAAAATCCAGACGAATATGATTGTTCAAAAAGCAACCGAGCTCGGCGTTGCAGAAATTCATCCCGTCCTAACCAGGCGGACAAATTCCGAACGTCTTAAAAAGGATAAACTTGAGTTGCAGGCTCTCGAAGCCGCGGAGCAATGTGAGCGATTAAATCTTCCAATTATTCATGATGCTGTGAAGCTCGATGATGCGATAAAATTGCTGGCGCCAGACAGATTGCTCATCTTTTGCGATGAGCGACGGTCTGGAAATGCAGCGCTTGATATATTGCCGCAATTCAAGGATTACCGGAAATGGTCCATGATTACTGGCCCGGAAGGTGGATTTACAGAAGAGGAAAGTAAATTTATTTCGGCTCGAGAAAATACAGTTGCTATATCACTTGGGCGACGTATTCTACGAGCGGAAACCGCTGTTATTGCAGGATTGTCGCTGCTACAAGCAACTTGCGGTGACTGGTAAAACAAGTATCAGCAATCACAGAATTAGCGCATTGTTCGATAGTTTTCGAAATTTGGACTTGAAGCGACCGTCACAATTCATTAATTCAGGTTATCGAGGCCGGACGAGGGGCGCGTTGCCCGGCCATTGCATAATAAGGGGAAAAGATGTCCGGTCCTGCAGCAGGTAACGCGAATGAAATCGCGAATAAGGCCCAACTTGTCGAGTTCGCTGAAAGCGGGAACAAGCCGCCGGAGAAATGGCGTATTGGCACGGAGCATGAAAAATTCGGCTTCAAACTGGAAACCCTAGAACCCCTTCCCTATAAAGGCCCCAGCGGTATTCAAGCAATGCTTGAAGGGTTGCAACGATTTGGCTGGCAACCGGATTATGAAGGCGACAATGTAATCGCCCTGACGATGGAAGGCTGTTCCGTTAGTCTGGAACCAGGAGGACAGCTTGAGCTTTCCGGCGCCGCTGTTGAGAATTTACATCAAACCTGTAGCGAAGTGCATACACATCTTGCGCAAGTGCGCGAAGTTGGTGATGAAATCGGTGTCGGATTTTTAGGTCTTGGATTTAGTCCTAAATGGACTTTGGACGAAACACCGATCATGCCCAAAGGCCGCTATCAGATTATGCGGGATTATATGCCAAAACGAGGCCAGCACGGACGTGATATGATGTTTCGCTCCTGCACTGTGCAGGTTAATCTGGATTACAGATCAGAAGCGGATATGATCAAGAAATTTAGAACGAGTCTGGCACTGCAACCCCTCGCAACGGCATTGTTCGCCAATTCCCCCTTCACCGAAGGGCGGCCAAACGGCCATTTGAGCCATCGCAGTTTTATTTGGACTGATACGGACCCGGATCGCACGGGCATGTTGCCATGGGTCTTCGAAGATGGCTTTTCATTCGAGCGATATGTGGATTATGCATTGGATGTTCCCATGTATTTCGTGTATCGCGATGGAACCTATATCGACGCCAGCGGACAATCTTTTCGTGATTTTATGGATGGAAAATTACCGGCACTTCCAGGCGAACGGCCAAATTTTGTGGATTGGGATAATCATCTTACAACGCTTTTTCCGGAAGTACGCATGAAGCGGTTCCTGGAAATGCGCGGCGCGGACGGTGGTCCATGGCGCCGGCTTTGCGCATTGCCGGCGCTTTGGGTTGGTCTGTTATATAGTGACGTAGCGCTGGAAAGTGCGTGGGATTTGGTCAAGGACTGGACGATGGAAGACCGCCATCGTATGCGTGAGGATGTGATTACCCACGCCCTGAAGACAGAAACTCCCGATGGTCGGACCATGCGAGAATTAGCCACGGATGTGCTGGATATCGCGACAGTCGGTTTAAAGGCGCGAAAACGGCTCGATAGTTTTGGCGAAGATGAAACCCATTTTCTGAATGCCCTAAAAACGACAGTCGAAACCGGAATGACGCCAGCAGATGAGATGCTGCTCAAATATTATGGGGATTGGAAAGAATCAACAGATCCTGCATTCACGGAATATGCCTATTAGAAGCGCTTAGCGCCGGAGTTTTTCCAGAAAAACTTTCGCCGTTTCATAATTACCCGCCGCAGCAGAGGTACGCAAAGACAGCATCAACCGGATTTTCTCACTGATTTCCTCTTCTGTGTCGTTTGACACCTGCCGTCCAAGATCCGCCCGGATCAAGTCGATAAGTACATCAAGTTGGGGAAAGTCCTGATCCTCCACCGGGCCGAAGAGTAAATCTGTATATGGGCTGTCTATATCAGTTTCCTCATATATATATCTAGTATCTAACCCATTGATATCCAACGAACTCATATAGGATACAAGGGCATTGATCTCGACTCCTGTAGCTTGGGGGCCAGCAAATTCTGTTGCTATGACATGTCTTGTAAAGGCAGGTAAACTCGAAAAGATAACTCTTGTACCGAATTCGGATTTATTCTTTACATTTCTAAGGCTGGGAATATCAATCGGATTATCGGTATTGTCTTCAAAGCCCGCCTGCCAGAACCGATGAGTTACGTCTATTCGCCCTGGGAGATCTGATAACCCTTCAATGTAGAAGCTTGTATTGACATGTCCGTTGGTATGGCAACTGTCACAGGACATACCTATGCGAACAGCTTTTTCACCGAGAATGCTGGGACTGCGAAAAAGTAAGCGGCCAAGCAAAATCTGGCCTGAGAACTCCTGAGAGGGATCCAGTAATTCGGCCGGTTTTACACCGGACATTTCCGTCGTGCTGCCGGGTGGTAACCAGTCTTCGGCGACAGCCCATGAAGCCACCATTGAGGCAATAAGCCCTATGGGTAGAAAAATACGCCGATCCCACCCCATGTTTTTACTCCATTAAGCTAGCTCGCAGTGCCGCCAACAGTCAGTCCTTCGACAAGCATCGTTGGCTGACCTACTCCAACTGGTACGCTTTGGCCTGCCTTTCCGCATGTCCCGATGCCGCTATCGAGAGCCATATCATCGCCAATAGCCGTGACTTTCTTCAAGGCCTCACTGCCCGTTCCAATGAGAGTTGCCCCTTTCACCGGAGCGGTTAATTTTCCATCTTCAATGAGATAGGCTTCGGTGCAGGAAAAGACAAATTTCCCGGAAACGATATCCACCTGCCCGCCGCCAAAATTCGCAGCAAACAGGCCTTTTTTAACGGATTTAAGAATTTCCTCGGGATTTCGGTCTCCGCCCAGCATATAGGTATTGGTCATGCGTGGCATGGGCATATGTGCGAAGCTCTCCCGACGGCCGTTGCCCGTTGGTTCGACGCCCATCAGACGAGCATTTTGGCGATCTTGCATATAGCCGACTAGGATACCGTCTTCAATAAGTGTTGTTGACGATGTTGCGGTTCCTTCATCATCGATACTGAGGGAGCCGCGACGATCCGGTAGGGTGCCGTCATCGACAACAGTAACGCCCGGAGCAGCAACCCGTTCACCAATAAGGTCCGAAAAAACGGATGTTTTTTTACGGTTGAAATCGCCTTCGAGGCCATGGCCAATTGCTTCATGCAGGATTATACCCGGCCATCCGGGGCCAAGGACGACATCCATTTCTCCTGCCGGAGCATCAACTGAATCGAGGTTGACCACCGCTTGACGCAGGGCTTCATCGACAGCCGATTTCCAGGTTTCTTCTTCCAGGTAAAAATCATATCCAGTCCGGCCGCCCATTCCGTGGCTTCCGGTTTCCCGGCGTCCGTCCTTTTCCACAACAACGGATACATTGAGGCGTACAAGGGGGCGTATATCACCAGATCGCTCTCCGCCGGAACGGATAATCTCAATGCCTTGCCAAGATCCGGCAAGGGACGCGGAGACCTGCACTACCCGATTATCCTTGGCGCGGGCATAAGCATCAATCTCTGCCAGCGCCTTGACTTTCGCATCAAACGGGATTTCCGTCAGGGGGTTCTCGTCACTATATAATGCCCGATTGGCGCCAGCCGGGGCTAGTGCAGATTGTCCACTTCGGCCGGTTTGCACGGCACGAACCGTGTCGACTGCGTTATTAATGGCTTGCTCGCTTAATTCGGACGCATGAGCGAAACCTGTTGCTTCGCCAACGACAGCACGCAACCCAAAGCCTTGAGTTGTATCAAAACTCGCGCTTTTTAGTCGCCCATCGTCAAAGGAAAATCCTTCCGATTGCCGGTACTCCAAATAAAGTTCACCGTCATCTGCATTCTTCAAAGCGTCCGAGACCAGAGTTTCCACAGCTCCGCGATCCATATTTGTCGGATCAAAGAACATCTGATTTGCAGTCGTTACGTCGGTCATTTAGGAAACTCCAGATACATTTTGCCAATTTGATTATGACTTAAATATGTGCCTTTTGTGGCCAATTGTCGAGATGCAGAACAGGGAAGTAAAAAGATTCTGGGTAAATTCTCTGGCATCGGGCATTCACGGTGTGACAAAGTGTCACAATGGCTTGAAAAATTTCCAGATGACCATTCGTTTGGGTTAAATTCCCGACACAGCGGCAATTATTATTAAGCAATTGATATCGTTAAAATTTTCTAATCTGCTGTGTGATATTCGAGACGCAGTTGGTTGAAGATGGTATTTATTATGCAGTCTTAGGCTTGTTCTTTGCTGTGTCCGTGGTGTAGTTTCCCGCGCAGCTAAATGGAAACATTTTTGATTTGCATCAATAGACTGACTATAAATCAAAAAACTGTCCAAAATTTGTTCGGCTGCGCGTATAGTAGTTTGCAGATTTGGGTGGACATGCACGTAAGTGATTAAGAACGGGAATTAGAGATGGGTATGGTTAGAAAACTTATCGCACTTTTCACTGCCAGCGCGGTGACAATTTTGACGATGGGAAGCGCAACGGCGGAGCAGGGGCAACCTTTTCCGTGGCAACTGGACTTACAGGAAGCATTTTCTCCGGTGGCGGCGGATCAGCAGGTGTTTCATGACATGCTCTTGTGGATCATCAGCATCATTTCTGTCTTCGTGCTGTTACTGCTTATTTATGTAATGCTTCGGTACAATAAAAAAGCCAACCCAACTCCCTCAAAAACTTCCCATAACACGCTTATCGAAATTCTCTGGACTGTGGTTCCGATCATGATTTTGATCGTGATCATGATCCCGTCCTTGAAATTGCTGTATTACGGTGATCGCATTGAGACACCGGATATGACTATCAAGGCGATCGGTTATCAGTGGTACTGGGGGTATGAGTATACCGATGAAGACGATCTGGCGTTTGAAGCGGTAATGCTGGAAGAAGATGAATTGAAACCTGGCCAGCCCCGCCTTCTCGCAACAGATAACGCCATTGTATTGCCGGTTGACACGAATATCCGTGTCCTTGTGACAGCTGAGGATGTTCTGCATGCCTGGGCTATGCCTGCACTGGGTGTGAAAATGGATGCGGTCCCTGGTCGTTTAAACGAGACATGGATGCGCATTGAAAAAACCGGAACCTATTACGGACAATGTTCGGAACTGTGCGGTACACGCCACGGATTTATGCCGATCATGGTGAAAGCTGTCAGTAAAGAAGACTACGCAAAATGGCTCGTTGAAGCTAAAAAAGAATTCGCCAGTGGCGATGCGCCGGCGATTAAATTCGCCCAAATCGCATCCCCTAGCGCACAATAACAAGTTAAAGAGAGGCAAAGATTATGGCATACGGTTCAGCGGCCGCTCACGACGAACATACCCCTTCCGGTTGGAAGCGTTGGGTCTATTCGACAAACCACAAAGACATCGGAACAATGTATCTGATATTCGCGGTGATCGCGGGTATTATCGGCGGCACAATGTCTGTTATCATCCGGGCGGAATTGCAATTGCCCGGCGATCAATTGTTAGATGGTAACTACCATTTCTTTAACGTTCTTGTTACTGGTCATGGCCTGATCATGATCTTCTTTATGGTGATGCCGGCTATGATTGGCGGCTTTGGGAACTGGATTGTCCCGTTGATGATCGGAGCGCCGGATATGGCGTTCCCGCGAATGAACAATATTTCATTCTGGCTGTTGCCGCCAGCTCTGGGTCTGTTGCTGATTTCAATTTTCGTTGAAGGTCCTGCCGGGAACGACGGCGTTGGTGGTGGCTGGACTATGTATCCGCCACTCTCGTCCAGCATAGGACATCCGGGGATGGCTGTTGATTTTGGTATTCTCAGCCTTCATCTGGCCGGCGCTTCTTCAATTCTGGGTGCGATTAACTTTATCACGACGATTTTCAATATGCGGGCGCCAGGCATGACAATGCATCGGATGCCCCTGTTTGTGTGGTCCGTATTGGTTACCGCATTCCTGCTGCTCTTGTCTCTGCCGGTGTTGGCTGGCGCCATTACGATGTTGCTGACAGACCGGAATTTCGGAACAACCTTCTTTAACGCTGAAGGCGGCGGAGATCCGATCCTGTTCCAGCATCTATTCTGGTTTTTCGGTCACCCGGAAGTGTATATTCTTATTCTCCCGGGATTTGGTATCATTAGTCAGATTGTGTCCACATTCAGCCGCAAACCGGTGTTCGGATATCTCGGCATGGCCTACGCCATGGTTGCTATTGGCGCCGTTGGTTTCGTTGTGTGGGCCCATCATATGTATACGGTGGGGATGAATGTCGATACCCGGGCCTACTTCCTTGTGGCAACCCTGGTGATCGCAGTGCCGACCGGTATCAAGATCTTCTCGTGGATTGCGACAATGTGGGGCGGCTCCATCGAGTTCAAGGCGCCGATGGTCTGGGCGCTTGGTTTCATCTTCCTGTTCACCGTTGGTGGTGTGACAGGAGTGGTTTTGGCCAATGCAGGTTTGGATGTGGTGCTGCATGATACTTATTATGTTGTTGCCCATTTCCATTATGTTCTGAGCTTGGGTGCCGTGTTCGCGATTTTCGCCGGCTTCTATTACTGGTTCGCTAAAATGACCGGCTATAACTATTCTGAAAAACTCGCGCATTTACATTTTTGGGTAACCTTTATCGGCGTGAACATGATTTTCTTCCCAATGCATTTCCTTGGGTTGGCAGGTATGCCGCGTCGTATTCCGGACTATCCAGATGCTTTTGCCGGCTTTAATGAGATTGCCTCTTATGGTTCCTATGTTTCTGCGGTTGGTGTTCTCATCTTCCTGATTACGGTACTCCACGCCTTCATGCGCGGTGAACGGGCAGCAGATAATCCATGGGGTGAAGGCGCGACGACTTTGGAATGGACCTTGTCTTCTCCTCCACCATTCCATCAGTTCAATGAACTGCCGATCATCAAGTAAATTTTTACAGGAGTAACTTGTGTCTGACACAAGCGTCTTAAAAGAAACCATCTCAACCCGCGCCCAAACAGAACCGGCGCGGGTTGGCGATTATTTCGCGCTGCTGAAGCCGCGCGTGATGTCGCTTGTGGTTTTTACGGGATTGGTTGGCATGGCTGTTGCTCCGGGCACCCTGCATCCTGTCCTCGCCTTTACGGCATTGCTTTGTATTGCAGTTGGCGCCGGCGCATCCGGTGCCATTAATATGTGGTATGACGCGGATATCGACGCAATTATGGACCGCACACAAGCGCGTCCGATCCCGGCAGGGCGAGTAACTGCCAACGAAGCGCTCGCTTTTGGAACGGCGTTGTCTGTTGCTTCCGTTGTCTTGATGGGGCTGGTGATCAATTATGTGGCGGCTATTCTTTTGGCCGTCACCATTGCCTTTTATGTTTTCGTTTACACCATGTGGCTGAAACGGCGTACACCGCAAAATATCGTAATTGGCGGTGCGGCAGGTGCATTCCCTCCAATGATTGGCTGGGCAGCTGTTAGCGGTGATGTAAGCGTTGAATCCATGGTTCTGTTCGCAATTATCTTTATGTGGACGCCGCCGCATTTCTGGGCGCTGTCGCTCTGGCGCGATATTGACTATGCAAAAGCCGGTGTCCCCATGCTGCCTGTTGTGGCAGGCCGTGAGGCGACACGCAAACAAGTGGTTCTATACAGTATCCTGCTATTCCCAGTAGCTATCATGCCGTATTTTCTCGGATATGCCGGGATCTTCTATGGTTTCGGTGCGACAATTTTGAGCGGTCTATTTATCCTGGGAGCGATTAAAGTTTTTGCTAAGAAGGATGAGAGCAGCGCCAAGCAGCTCTTTGCCTATTCCATTTTGTACCTCTTTTTACTATTCGCCATTCTTCTAGGCGAAAGTCTGGTGAAGGCCGTTGTTTAGTATGTCAGATGATGATCGAAAGAAAAAACTGCGCACCCGGAACTGGATTGTCGGTGGCATTCTGTTGGCGTTGGTTGTGTTATTCTACCTTATTACTGTCGTCAAAATGACAGGCGCGTGAGAAAATGAAGGATACGCAGACAAAATCGAAACGGTTGGCTCTTGTTCTGGTTAGTGTTGTGGCTGGAATGGTTGGGCTCGCCTATGCGTCGGTACCATTATATGATCTTTTCTGCCGGGTAACCGGTTATGGCGGCACTACGCAGCAGGCAAGTATGGCACCGGATGTCGTTCTGGATCGCACCATAACAATAGAATTTGATGCTAATACCAGCCGTGGCATGCCGTGGGACTTCAAACCGGTTCAGCATAAAGTGACGTTGAAGGTTGGCGAAACCGGACTGGCATTTTATGAAGCCTATAACCCGACTGACAAGATCATCAAAGGAACGGCAACCTTTAATGTGACGCCGCAAAAAGTTGGCCAGTATTTTACGAAGATTGATTGCTTCTGCTTTACCGAGCAGGTCTTGAAGCCCGGTCAACGGGTTGATATGCCGGTAACGTTTTTTGTTGATCCGGAGATTGATCAGGATCCGAATGCCAAAGAAGTAGCCGTTATCACGCTTTCTTATACTTTTTTTGTAAATGAGGATGAGGAAGAAGAAGTGGATGTTTCCGCTAAAGCTGAGAAAAAGCCGGTTAATGTCAATTAGCCGGTTGGACGTTAAGTAACTATAAGCTGGAGGGGATCCGGCGATTTGCAGGAGTTAGAGAATGGCAGATTCACACGCCAAACAACATGATTATCACTTAGTGGACCCAAGTCCGTGGCCGGCGCTGGCGTCGATTGCTGTATTTGCCACCGCCATTGGCGCGGTAATGTGGATGCATGAAGCCTCCGGCGGCATGGCGATATTCATTATTGGATTTGTTATCCTTTGTTATACGGCTTTTACCTGGTGGAAAGACGTGGTCAAGGAAGGTGAGCATGAAGGTCATCACACACCGGTTGTGCAACTTGGCCTGCGCTATGGCATGATCATGTTCATTGCCTCGGAAGTGATGTTCTTCGTTGCCTGGTTCTGGGCCTATTTTAATGCTGGATTATTCCCCACAGAAGTCGGTGGCGGTGTTTGGCCTCCAGAAGGAATTCAAACCTTCAACCCTTGGCATATTCCGCTGCTGAATACGATTATTCTGCTGCTGTCCGGAACCACGGTTACCTGGGCGCATCATGCGTTGCAGCATGGCGACCGCAAAGGCCTGGTTCAGGGGCTTGTCCTGACGGTTATTCTAGGTGCCAGCTTCACCGCTGTTCAGATTTATGAGTATAGTCACGCTGCCTTTGGCTTTACCGATGGTATTTACCCGTCAACATTCTATATGGCCACTGGGTTCCATGGTGCGCATGTGTTTATCGGAACGGTATTCCTGTTGGTCTGCTTGTTCCGAGCCATGAAAGGTCATTTTACGCCGACGCATCATTTCGGTTTTGAAGCGGCCGCCTGGTACTGGCATTTTGTTGACGTGGTTTGGCTGTTCCTTTTCTTCGCCGTTTACTGGTGGGGTGCAGGACCAGAATGGACCTAACCTAAAATACGAATGCCGCATTCGTATGGAAAATCTATTTCCCCTTTGCGCGCCGGGCTTACCTGCAAATGCCCGGTCTGCGGAAAGGGGAAACTTTTTAAGGGCTTCCTAGATCTCCAGGAAGCCTGCTCTGTTTGTAACCAGAATTTTGCGGTTGTTAATAGTGGGGACGGCCCGGCCGTGTTTATAATCCTGATTGTCGGTTTTATCGTCGCGGGACTGGCGGTCTGGACAGAATTTACTTTTAGTCCGCCTTACTGGTTGCAATTGACAATCTGGTTGCCGACCATATTTATTCTCTGTATTGGTCTGCTAAGACCATCCAAGGCTTATCTGATTGCCTTACAATTCAAACATAAAGCCAGCTCGGAAATTAGGCGTTACTAGTCATGAAAAAATTTTCACCCGGACTTCTCCCGACATTGATAACCGTGCCGGTTGTTGTAATTCTGCTGGCGCTGAGCGTCTGGCAGGTTAATCGCTATGTCTGGAAGGTCAATCTGGTCGAGCAAATCAATACGCAACTGGCAGCAGCGCCTGTGCCTCTTCCATCCGGAGACATTGTGCCTGAAGACTGGCAGTATCGCCGGGTCAGTGTGACCGGTGTCTTTGATCATGAAAGCGAACTGCATTTGTTCTCTCATGCTGACAAGGGACGTAAAGGTTTTCAGGTTATCACGCCTTTCAGGCGCAGCGCTGAAGGGGATGTTGTTCTCGTCAATCGCGGCTGGGTACCGGAAACCCGTAAAGACGCCTCTGCCCGGACCGCAGGTCTGTTGGAAGGTGAAGTTACCATCAACGGGATCGCGCGCAAGCCATGGGCCAAGGGTTGGTCCTTTATGCCGCAAAGTAATCCAGAAACAAATGTTTGGCTGTATGGTGAATTGCAAGCCATGGGGGACCATATCGGTGCCAATGTTGCCCCTGTCTTTGTTGAAGTCGACGCCACGGACGTTCCTGGCGGATTTCCCATTGGCGGGCAAACCCGGGTGACATTGCCTAACAATCATTTTCAGTATGCCTTTACCTGGCTTGGCCTGGCAATTGCCATGATCGTCATATTTGTGCTGTATGGCGTTAAACGTGGGCGACTGAATGGCGATAAGTGAGAGGGCCATGTCTGCTTATGATCAACTGGAACTGAAATTCTCCCGGCAGTCAGCGCTTTCCGGTGCCATGGCTATGCTGCACTGGGACAGTGCCGTTATCATGCCCGATGGTGGCAGCGGTGCTCGCGCAAATCAACTGGCGACATTGGGTGTTCTGGCTCATGACTTGCTGACCGATCCGGGCATTGGTGATCTGCTGGATGAGGCAGAAGCCGATCGCGGCGGTCTTAACGACTGGCAACAAGCGAACCTTCGGGAAATGCGGAATGGCTGGCGTCACGCAACTGCCGTGGATGCGGATTTGGTAGAGGCCCATTCCCATGCGACCTCGGCTTGTGAAATGCGGTGGCGCGCGGCGCGCGAAGAGAATGATTTTGCCAGCCTTATCCCATCGCTTGAAGAAGTGGTCGACCTGACCCGTCAGATAGCGGTCGCCAAGTCAGAGGCGTTTCAGGTTTCACCTTATGATGCACTGCTGGATCAATATGAACCTGGATGTGTCTCCGCGACAATTGATACATTGTTCAACGATCTGGGTGCCTTTCTGCCGGACTTTTTGCAACATGTTCTTGAGCGCCAGAAAAGCCAGCCGGATTTAATTTTGCCTGCAGGACCATTTGCCATTGAAACCCAAAAACAGGTTGGCCATG
This sequence comes from Sneathiella marina, assembly GCF_023746535.1. Lineage (GTDB taxonomy): Bacteria > Pseudomonadota > Alphaproteobacteria > Sneathiellales > Sneathiellaceae > Sneathiella > Sneathiella marina. Next base: position 858,952 of record NZ_CP098747.1, read on the forward strand.
ATTTTATGGAAGCACTTGGTTTTAATTTTGATCACGGGCGCCTCGATATCAGTCATCATCCTTTTACCGGTGGCATCCCCGATGATGTCCGCCTTACCACACGATACGTTACAGAGGATTTTACCCAGAGCCTGATGGGAACGTTGCATGAAACGGGGCATGCCCTTTATGAACAGGGGCTTCCGGCAGCATGGCGATCGCAGCCCGTCGGACTGGCGCGTGGTATGGCACTGCATGAAAGTCAGTCTTTGCTTGTGGAAATGCAATTGTCTCGTGGTGAAGATTTTCTGTCTTATGCTCTGCCAAAAATGAAGTCAGCCTATCAGGGGTCGGGCGCCGCTTGGGACCTTCAAAATTTGCAACAGTTATATTTGAACGTTAAACCAGACATGATCCGTGTTGACGCCGATGAAGTGACGTACCCGCTGCATGTCATTTTACGCTATCGATTGGAAAAAGCGCTGCTTTCAGGAGATCTTGCAATTGCTGAATTGCCTGGCGCCTGGAACGAACAGATGCAGACCTTACTTGGAGTTACGCCACCAACTGACAGCATGGGATGTCTTCAGGATATTCACTGGCCAAGTGGGGCGATCGGATATTTCCCCACTTATACCATGGGGGCGTTGGCAGCCGCCCAGATATTCCAGGCAGCATTTGACAATGTAGAAAATCTACAGGCTCAAATACGGGTTGGAAGGTTTGACGGACTGGTTACTTGGTTGCGTCAGAATATTCATGAGGTCGGGAGCTCAAAATCGACTAATGAGATATTGCAAGCGGCGACAGGATATGCCCTTCATACGGATGCTTTCAAAGCGCATTTGAACGCCCGCTATCTCCCGTCCTAGGAAAATCATGAAAATATAAGGGAGCGGGCGAGCTATGTTGAAGTCTGCGCTTGCGTCGCAGAGGATCATATGCTTACTCTCTCCCGCCTTTTGAGTTAATTATTGGAGAAGAATGGTGCGCTATATCAGCACGCGCGGCGAGGCGCCGGTTCTGAGTTTTGATGAGGTTGTCCTGACAGGGCTGGCCCGCGATGGCGGATTGTATGTCCCCGAAACTTGGCCCCAATTTTCGCAGGACGAAATTCGCAGTCTCGCCTCCATGAACTATGCCGATGCAGCAGCATTTCTGCTCTACCCGTTTATTGGCGACGCAATTTCAAAATCTGATTTTACAGCCATGACGACGAAAGCCTACGCCAGCTTTTCCCATCAGGCAGTTGTGCCCCTCAGCCAGCTCGGACCTAACGAGTTTCTGATGGAACTTTATCATGGCCCGACACTGGCATTTAAGGATGTGGCACTGCAGCTTTTAGGGTTGCTGTATGATCATCTATTGGGGAGCCGGGGGAAACGGGTGACAATCGTCGGCGCCACCTCTGGCGATACAGGTTCTGCGGCTATAGACGCTTGTCGGGGCCGGGATGCGGTAGATATCTTTATTCTGCATCCAGCAGGACGTGTTTCTGAAGTGCAGCGGCGGCAGATGACAACGGTCCTCGACAGCAATGTGCATAACATTGCTGTTGAAGGAGATTTTGATGATTGCCAGGCCATGGTCAAAGCCATGTTCAATGACCTTGCTTTCAGGGATGAGCTTGCGGTTTCGGCTGTAAATTCAATCAACTGGGCGCGGGTTATGGCGCAGATCGTTTACTATTTTACTGTCGGTGTTAGCCTTGGATCGCCTGATAGGGCTGTTTCCTTTTCCGTGCCGAGTGGTAATTTTGGGGATGTATATGCCGGCTATGCTGCCAGTAAAATGGGGCTACCGGTTGAGCAGTTGATCGTTGCCACAAACCGCAATGATATTCTATCCCGGTTCTTTAATTCAGGAGAATATCGCAAATCCGGTGTCGATCCGACTATCAGCCCAAGCATGGACATTCAGGTGTCCAGCAATTTCGAACGGTTCTTGTTTGACTTGCATGGTCGCGACGGCGTGGCTGTCAGCGATCTTATGAGCAAACTTGATACTGACGGCGGCTTTTCTGTAAATATGTCCTTGCTGAACGAAGGTATTTTTTCCGCTGGCAGTAGCAGTGAGGACGAAACATTACAGACGATCCAGCACACCCTGCAGGACAGTTTAAAGCTCGTGGATCCGCATACAGCGGTGGGTTTGAAGGTTGGCGCGGAATGTCGGAACCATTCAGATGCACCACTTGTCACCTTGTCCACTGCTCATCCAGCCAAGTTCCCTGATGCTGTTGAAAAGGCTACGGGCGTACATCCCGAACTGCCGGGCCATCTGTCCGACTTATTCACTCGCGAAGAGCGATTAGTTCAGCTTCCCAACGACTTAAGCACAGTGAAATCCTATATTAGGGAAAGAGCTCGTATCTTGCAGGCTATCTAAATTGAAAGAAATTCTATGAGTCTAAAAGTATCAACATTGAGTAACGGCCTGCGAGTTATTTCGGACCCGATGCCAGGTCTGGAGACCGCGGCAGTGGGTGTTTGGGTAGATACGGGCGCCCGTCACGAGACCGTGGCGGAAAATGGCATTTCCCATGTTTTGGAGCATATGGCGTTCAAGGGAACTGAAAAAAGGACAGCACTGGAAATCGCCGAGGTAATCGAAGCAGTGGGCGGCCATTTGAATGCTTATACCAGTCGGGATCAGACAGCGTACTTTGCGCGGGTACTCAAAGCCGATGTGCCACTTGCTGTGGATATTCTTGGGGATATCTTGCAACATTCAAGCTTTGATGATGAGGAATTGGGCCGCGAAAAGGAAGTAATTGTCCAGGAAATCGGACAGACCCATGATACGCCAGATGATATAATCTTCGATCATTTGCAGGAAACAGCCTATCCGAATCAACCATTGGGTCGTTCCATACTTGGAACCTCGTCAAAAGTTCGTGGATTCGGCCGGGATACTATCGCGGGCTATATGAAGAAACGATATCTTGCATCGAAAATGGTTCTTAGCGCTTCGGGCGCAATTGATCACGATGAATTGGTCCGTTTGGCTGAACAGGCCTTCATTGAGCTGCCGACAAATGGCGCGACCAATATGGAACGCGCGATTTACAAAGGCGGCGAATTTCTGGAAGGCCGAGACCTCGAGCAAATCCATTTTGCTCTCTCTGTACCTGGCGTAGCCTATGGTGACGATGATTTTTATACGTCCCAGATACTCTCCGGCTTGCTGGGCGGTGGCATGTCATCCCGGTTGTTTCAAGAACTGAGAGAACGGCGAGGCTTGTGCTATTCGGTTTTCAGTTTTGCCTCTTCCTTTGCGGATACAGGGCTGTTTACCGTTTATGCGGGGACAGGAGAAGATCAAATTGACGAATTGAGCACTGTGCTTGCCGATGAGCTTCTCCGGGCAACCGGGAGCATCTTGGATGCAGAGGTCGATCGGGCGAAAGCGCAACATAAAGCAGCCATGTTAATGGGGCAAGAAAGCCCTGCTTCTAGATCCGAGGTATATGCACGGCAGATGCTGATTTTCAACCGTATCATTCCGGCCGCAGAAACCGTTGCCAATATTGATGCCGTTTCCGCCGCCCGTGTTCAGGATTTGGCAGGCAGGTTGTTTACAGGCATTGCGCCAACAATAGCGGCAATTGGCCCCTTGAAATCGGCGACATCGTTTGGGAATATGTCGCAGAAACTAAATTGATAATATTATCGCTTTCGCTCGAAGACACCTGCATCGCGTCGTAATCTGCGCTAGATCAGGGGCGGATGCTGGAGTAGTGTTTATCGAACGGTAGAAATTTGATCTTTGAGGATCCTATGTTAGAACGGCTAACGAATCTTGGCGTAGGCCCCAAAATACAAACAAGGCGTTTATATTTACGAACGCCAAAAATGTCAGATTGGCAAGCCTGGGCGGCTTTGCGATCCGAAAGCCGGCATTTCCTTGTTCCGTGGGAGCCGGTTTGGACGGCGGATACGTTGTCCAAAGCAAATTACCGGTTACGAATGCGTCGCTATTCCCGGGATGCCAGGGACGATATCGGGCACGCATTTTTTATTTTTCAAAAGGAAAGTCATCAAATTATCGGCGGTATAACGCTCAGTAATATTCGCAGGGGTGTCTCGCAAACGGGTACGCTGGGCTATTGGATAGGACAAAGATTTGCGCGTCATGGCTATATGTTTGAAGCACTCTGTGGATTAATCCCCAGCCTTTTTGATCAGTATGGATTGCGGCGTATTGAAGCCGCCTGCCTACTGGAAAATATTCCCAGCTCCGCCTTGCTTGATAAAGTTGGTTTTTCGCGCGAAGGGGTTGCACGGGAGTATCTTTGTATTAATGGTGTTTGGCACGACCATCTGCTCTTTGCCTTCTTGAAGGGCGATACAATCGCACCAAGCAAGGCTTAACGCTATGCGTGGCCGATATCGCCGGACAGTAACGCTGGATCAACACCGAGTTTAGTGACGGCCGCCTGCCATTTCTGATCTAGCGCAGCTCCAAAGACTATATCCATGTCGGGGCTGACAACCAGCCAGCCATTCTGCTGCAGTTCCTGTTCCAGCTGTCCGGGCCCCCATCCAGCGTAGCCAAGCGCCAGGAAGCTGTTATCCGGCCCCGTACCCTTGGCGATGGATTTCAGCATATCAATGGTTGCGGTGAGGGCCATGCCGTCGCCGATCACCAACGTGGTTTCATGAAGCAAGTCCGTTGAATGAACGACAAACCCGCGCTCTGTATCAACCGGGCCACCAAAATGAACTTTGATTTGACTGGCATCGCCAACTTCCGGAATATCAAGCTGTTCCAGCAATTCCGTGAATGAAAGGGCATCGAGTGTTTTGTTCAGGAGGATACCCATGGCGCCAGATTCTGAATGTGCACACAACAGAATCACTGCTCGTTCAAAGCGTGGATCAGACATGGTTGGCATGGCAACCAGCAGCTTACCGTCCAAATATCCGGTCTCTATGGTTTCTTCAGTCATACCCTAAATATATACCCGCTTTACAGGAATTCCCACAAGTTGAACTAATATTGATCAGAATGTGACACATAATCTCTTAATATTGCCTTATATAGGATGAAAATGTCTTTTTTTAAACGGCGAGCGTAATTTGATGAAATTAGTGACTATGTTTCGAAGCGGCTTTTATGTGTCGGTTTTTTTGGCGTTTGCCGGACAAACAGCGCAGGCCGGGTCAGCTTCTGCATGGGAAGAGACCGAACAGTCTAAGATCCGGTTGATATCTGAAGTGGACGGGGTCAAGGGACATAAATCCATTCGCCTTGGATTACAGGTTCAATTGCAAAAGGGTTGGAAGATTTATTGGCGTAGCCCAGGGGATGCCGGAATTCCTCCGCAGTTTGATTGGTCGGGGTCTGTGAATTTCAAGCAGAGTACAATTCATTGGCCTGCACCGGAACAGTTTGATGTTTTCGGCCTGACAACCTGGGGATATCATGATGAAGTTGTGTATCCGATTTCAGTTGAAGTTGAGGATTCGTCACAGCCGCTGGATTTAAAACTCAAACTTTTTTACGGCATATGTGAGCAGGTTTGCATTCCCTATCAACATGAATTTTCTTTGATCCTACCAGCAAATACCGGCGAGCTTTCGGAACAGGCACCGATTATTGAAGAATTTGCCAGTCTTGTGCCCCACACGGTCGGGGACGATTTTTCAGCTATCTCACTGGTTACTGCAGATCTGACCGGTGACACCCGATTTTCTGTTACTGCCGTCGCGAATGCAAAGTTCAAGGACCCTAAAATCGCGTTGGAAGGAAAAGAAGGCATCTTTTTTGCCGTCCTTTCCGACCGAATCTCAGAGGATCGGAAAACTGTTACTTTTGAAATCGAGGCGGATTTACCGACAAAAAAGGAATTGTTGAAGGACCAATTGGTTACGGTGACAGTATTTGACCAGGATTTCGCAAGCGAGGGCACATTAATCATACACTAGGGAATTCGCGCATTATGAATTGAAGGCTTTTTATTTCTGCCGACATGATTATGTTAGAAGCACTTAATTTTTCTAATCTTGGAAACCAATCATAGGAATGTAGATATGACGATACAAGTTGGCGATAAACTTCCAAATGTCGATTTGATGATGATGACCGAAACGGGACCAACTAAAATGTCCGTTGATGATTTATTTGGCGGAAAGAAAGTGGCGTTGTTCGCAGTTCCTGGTGCCTATACGCCGACCTGTTCGGCCAAACATCTTCCGGGATTTGTCGACAATGCGGCGAACCTGTCCGGTAAGGGCGTTGATGATATTGTTTGCCTTTCCGTTAATGACCCTTTTGTTATGGGCGCCTGGGGCAAAGACCATAATGCAGGTAGCGTAAAAATGGTTGCTGATCCGGATGCAGCCTTTACGAAAGCAATGAACGTTGAGTTCGATGCCTCTGGAGCCGGTCTTGGTATTCGCTCGCGTCGGTATTCCATGGTTGTCGACGACGGCACCGTAACGCAGTTAAATTTAGAAGAAACTGGCGGATTTGAAGTTTCTGACGCAGAAACATTGCTCGGCCAGCTTTAATAGCAAATGCGAAAGGGGAAAGCGGCAGCTTTCCCCTTTTATATTTTAAGGAGCAGAGTATGAAATATTTCGTCTATTTGTTCTTGCTCATGATGCCTTTCGGTTTGCTTGGTAATGCGCAAGCTAATGATTTCCATGAAGGTGTCCGTATTCTGGATAGCGGCGATTCCATTGGGGCCCTTACCTATTTCAAGCGATGTGCCGGTGACGGTGAAACCCGGTGTCAGGTTGCCTATGCCAGTTTTCTCGAACGTGGGGAAGGCGTGGCACAAGATTATTCAAAAGCGCTCGAACTCTATCAAAAAGCGGCGGAAAGCGGGGATGCGACTGCCCAGCTTAACTTGGGGGCCTTCTTTGAGAACGGTTATGGCGTAGAGGCTGATTTGAAAGAGGCCGTCATATGGTACAGTCTTGCCGCTCGGCAGGGGCGCGATTGGGCGCTTGCCCGAAAAGATATGCTCATAACCCAGCTTGGATCAGAAGACCTGCTGTTCATTGATAAAAGGCTGGCTGATTATAAATAGGCGTGGAAGCGACTATTTTTTGAATGTTTCCATTCCGGCATTTGCAAGTTGATCGGCCTTTTCATTTCCCGGATTACCCGCATGGCCTTTAACCCATTTCCAGGCAATATCGTGATGCCCGATTGCCTCATCCAGCATAAGCCATAAATCCTTGTTTTTGACGGGTTTTTTTGCTGCTGTTTTCCAGCCATTGCGCTTCCAGTTCGTCATCCATTTCGTTATGCCGTCTTTTACATAGGTGCTATCTGTATGGAGTTCGACTATTGAGCTTTTCTTGAGTGAATTCAACGCCTGAATGGCTGCCATAAGCTCCATGCGGTTATTAGTGGTTTCCTTTTCACCGCCGCATAATTCTTTGGATCTCTCTTTATGGGTTAAAAGAGCCCCCCAACCACCGGGGCCTGGATTACCTGAGCACGCACCATCGGTGTAAATAATAACAGCATCGTTACTCATACTAATTCCTTAGAAATTCCAGACTTGTAGAAGGGCTATCCATTTTTGATGGATTGCCGGTTTCGGCTAATAACATGTCTTTTCAGGTTCGGCAATTCTCGAAATTTTTATATTTTTAACCGAAAATTAGTCCATTTCCCTAATAGTAACCGGTAAGCGCAACGCATGATATTTTTCAATCGATTTGTGGGGTTTGAGTAAAACGGATGCAAAAGAAAATTTTTTCCGCTGAAATAAAACAGTTTTCCAATGGAAATCAACCGGCCACGACAGCTGTTGAAGGCGGGGTGGGCGAACATCATTACGAGCAAATTATGGCGGAAATCAAAGCGCTGCGGAAGCAACTCGGTGTTGAAGAAGAGGTAGAAGAAGAAGCTCCTGTTGAGGAAGGGTCCATGGAAATCATGGAGTTCGTCAACTTGCGCCAGGAATTGCAACAGCTGTCCGAAGTGATCATGGAAACGAAACGGGAAATTGCTTCCCTTCAATCCTCCGCTTCCGGCCAGAAGTTGAATGCAATGTCTGATCAGTTGGACGCTGTTGTTATCGATACGGAAACAGCAACAAACTCAATCCTTGAAGCCGTTGAAATCATCGAAAATAAGAACGAAAGCCTGGAGGTGAACTCCAGTACGCCCGAAGAGGCAGAAATCGTCGAGGGCATCAACGGCGCGATCATGAAAATTTATGAAGCCTGCAATTTCCAAGATATAACCGGGCAGCGCATCACAAAAGTTGTCGGGACCTTAGCTTTTGTTGAAGAGCGGGTTGGCGCCATGATTGATATCCTGGGCGGGGAAGGCGAACTAGAAGAGGTTGAGATTGTTAAGCAGGATGTTCAGCTCGACGACGATATTGAGCTCAACGGTCCGCGACCCGAAGGACATGAGATATCACAGGATGAAATCGATTCTCTTTTCGACTGATTGCCGTCGGAAAAGGTTCTCTCAGTCCAATCCATAAGCGGAAACTGTCTCGACCAGCCTGTGGAACTGGGATTTTTTCAAATACTCGAAAGGATCCTTCGGTTTCACCAACGCACCATCCACTTGGTTCAACCAATCATACAGTCTCGTCAGGAAAAAACGGATTGAAGCGCCTCGGCAAAGAAGCGGCAGGAAACTCAGTTCTTCTTTGGAAAATGGGCGGATAGACCGATACCCATTGAGCAATTTTCGAGCCTTCGTAATGTTAAAGCTTCCGTCAGTTTCAAAACACCAGGCGTTCAGGCAGATGGCAAGGTCGAAAGCAAAAAAATCATTGCACGCAAAATAGTAGTCGATGACGCCACTGACGGCGTCGTTGAGGAAGAAGATATTGTCGGGAAATAGATCTGCATGAATGACCCCACTCGGGAGATCCGACGGCCAATTAGCCTCAAGATATTGCAGTTCACCTTCAATTTCCGACAGCAATTGCGAGGTTAGCTCCACAGGATTTCCGGATTTGCACCCATCAAATAAAGGCCTCCAACTTTCTATTGAAAGTGTATTCTTACGCGATAGTTTAAAATCACTGCCCGCGGTATGCAGTTGTGCTAAGGCGGAGCCAACTAGTCCGCAATGCTGCGGAGAGGCTCGTTTGACGGAGCGACCGTCAAGGAATTCGATAATTGCAGCAGGCCGATTTGCAACTTCTTGCAAAAATTCTCCATTTTTTGCCCGAATTGGTTTTGGAGACATGAAACCACTTGATGCAAGATGTTGCATAAGACCCAGAAAAAACGGCAGATCTTCCTTGCTGACCCGCTTTTCATACAATGTCAGGATATAGAAATTTGTCTCTGTATGAAGTAGATAGTTGGAGTTTTCCACGCCTTCTGCAATTCCCTTGCAAGATAGAGCCTGACCAATATCATACTGAGCGAGTAATCCATCCAGATCCTCGTCAGAGATTTCCGTATAAACCGCCATCTATCCCTCCAGAACACGCGGCATTTTGAAGACAACCTGTTCTTTTTGCGTAACAATTTCCTTGACCTCAATATCATACCGTTTGTCGAAGGCAGCAACTACTTCTTCGACAAGCGTTTCTGGTGCGGATGCGCCCGCTGTAATTCCGACAGTTTTGCAATCCCGTAAGCTATTCCACGGAATATCTGTTGCTCTTTGAACGAGAGCGACCGTCGAACAGCCAGATTTCTGGCCTACTTCAACGAGACGCATGGAATTGGAAGAGTTCGGCGCACCGATAACTAGCAGGCCATCACATTTCTGCGCGAGCACTTTTACGGCGGCCTGTCTGTTCGTCGTGGCGTAACAGATATCTTCCTTTTTTGGGCTTTGGATTTCAGGAAACCGTGCTTTTAAAATATCGACGATATCCTTGGTCTCATCCACTGAAAGCGTTGTTTGTGTCAGATACGCCAATCCCTTATCTTTTTGCTTGGGGGTAAATGCGGCTGCTTCTTCGGTTGTTTCAATGAGAGTGATTTCACCTTCGTGCAGCTGGCCCATGGTACCGATGACTTCCGGATGGCCGCGATGCCCGATCAGAATGACTTCCAAATTATCTTTTTCATGGCGTTCCGCTTCCCGATGGACTTTGCTCACCAGGGGACATGTTGCATCAATATAGAACATCCGGCGGTTTTCTGCCTCTTGTGGGACTGATTTTGCGACCCCATGTGCTGAAAAGATGACCGGAACATCTTTGGGGACATCAGAAAGCTCATCAACAAAAACCGCCCCTTTGCGCTCGAGGCTTTCGACAACGAAGCGATTATGGACAATTTCATGCCTCACATAAACAGGTGCCCCGTATTTTTCCAGAGCGCGTTCGACAATCTGAATGGCCCGATCCACTCCTGCACAGAAGCCCCTTGGCGCTGCGAGTAATAGGGTCCGTTTAAGGTGTTCCATATGGCACTCTCTCCGTTGCTGCCCGGTTGACGAGGCAGCGGGATAGGTAACGTAAGGTAATTACTTAAATACCGTTGCTTGCTAAATACAACAGTACATCATAGATTTGCCGGAGTATTACAATAGTTTATGGCAGAAGACCAGTTTGGGACGAGGAAATTTACCATGGCAGAACCGAAGATAGCGCAAAAGGCCCCCTATAAAATAGATGTGGAAGAGGGAAAAAAATACTTTTGGTGCTCTTGTGGGCAAAGTGCTAAACAGCCTTTCTGCGACGGATCTCATAGTATGACTGAATTTAAGCCCATTCCCTTTTCATCCGACTCAGCGAAAACCGTATTTTTTTGCGGTTGCAAGAAAAGCGGGTCAAATCCGCTTTGTGATGGCACTCACAAAAATTTTTAGTGAAGTTTTACCTGGTGACATATTTTTTCATGAAACAATTTTTTCGTAAATGCCGCTGGTTAGTTATTTCGGCTGCATCTTTATTCTTACTTTCCTGTAGTGGGTCAGTTGACACCAGTATTTTTGATGTATTTGGTGAGTCCAAGCCCCCTTTACCCTGCCCAAGACTTGAAGTCTTACCTGGCACTGACAGCATAACAATCTTTCGAGAAGGCGAAGGGCGTGATTTGGTTGACGTTCGATTTGAAGGTGTTTTGGCACCGGTAAGCGGGCTTTGCCAGTATGTGGATGAAGACACGGCTGTCGTTGTTGAACTTGTTTTACGCATAGGCGCTATCAAAGGGCCCGCCGCGGAAAGCCAGATAGAAGAGTTTCCCTTCTTTGTCGCCATCGCTGAGAGAACCGGGGAAATCATTGCAAAAAAGATTTTCTATAGCCCGATTGAAATACCAGAAGGTAGGCGACGCGGGGCGGTACAAGAAGAAATGGAACAACGGATTCCCCTTACGGGAATTAAAACCGGTGGTGATTATGTCATTATTCTTGGCTTCCAGCTTACAGAAGAACAATTGAAGCTGAAGCAAAGGTCGTCAATCAATTAACTTTCGTTCCATCTGGAAAACTCTTCTGCTGAAATTGCAGATGAGTATTTCAAGATCATTGACTCTTGGCTTTCGATCTCTATTATTCTTGCTACATTCAGACGATCCCAGCGGGAGAGACGGTATTTAGACTGTCGCCGAAGGAGCAACCACCCCGGAAACTCTCAGGCAACCGGACCGCAGGGGGATGAAACTCTGGAAAGCAAATCGCGGTTGCGGTTTCACCGAAGGGGTAAGCGTAGGACGGTACAGAAAATGTGTCGTCTTTCGTCAAATCTCTCAGGTTATAGGACAGAGGGGGCTGCTTCCAACATAGGAAATGTTGGTGCGTAGCAACTCTTGACCTGAACTGAGATTGAAAAATGAGTGATCCTTCGGCGACTGAAAAAACTATCCTTTATGATTTACATGTGGAACTTGGCGCCAAAATGGTCCCGTTTGCCGGCTATGATATGCCGGTCCAGTATCCCGATGGCATTCTTAAAGAGCATCTTGCGACACGAGAATCTGCAGGTCTTTTCGATGTTTCACATATGGGGCAGGTGGTTATCACCGGGGATAGCCCGGCCGCCGCAATTGAGGCCCTGATTCCAGGAGACATACAGGCGTTGGAGGCAGGCGATATGCGTTATAGCTTCCTGACGAATGAAAAGGGCGGAATTCTAGATGACTTGATCGTTACCCGACGGGAACATGATCTCTTTGTTGTTGTCAATGCCGCCTGTAAAGAGCAGGACATCAAGCTGCTAACAGACGGTCTTGCAGGGAAAGCCACGGTTACAGAGCTCACGGACCGGGCGCTCATTGCGCTTCAGGGGCCAAAAGCTGTGGCTATACTTTCCAGTATGGCCCCCGAAGTCGCTTCCATGTCTTTTATGAGCTATCAAGAGGTCACAATCGATGGCGCTCCGTGTTTCGTGACCCGCTCAGGCTACACCGGGGAAGATGGATATGAGATTTCCATTCCCAATGAACAGGCCGTTCAATTAACACGCAAATTGTTGGATCATGAGGGGGTTTCTGCTGTCGGGCTGGGGGCGCGGGATTCCCTGCGGCTTGAGGCTGGCCTTTGTCTTTACGGGCATGATTTGACGGAAAACACGTCGCCTATTTCTGCGGGACTGATCTGGGCAATTAGTAAACGTCGCCGTGAAGAGGGCGGCTTTCCTGGTGCCGCCGTCATCCAGGCGGAAATTGCCAACAAACCAAAAATGAAACGCGTTGGCCTCGTTCCCGAAGGGCGCGCACCGGCAAGAGAGCATACAGAAATAGCTGATTTGGATGGCAATATCATTGGAGAAGTAACATCGGGCGGCTTTTCGCCGTCGTTACAGATGCCAATCGCAATGGGGTATGTCCCACTTGCTTTTGCTGCAGTCGGTACGGACATCAACCTAATTGTTCGAGGCAAGGCGCGACCGGCAAAAGTCGTCAAAATGCCCTTTGTAGAACAACGATATTATAGAGATTAACTAGCACTGGAGTAACGGAAAAATGGCACTCAAATTTACTGAAGATCACGAATGGGTTTTACTTGAAGGCAATGTGGCGACAATTGGCGTCAGTAACTACGCACAAGAGCAATTGGGCGATGTGGTTTTTGTTGAGGTCCCTGAAGTCGGCAGCGACTTGAGCAAGGGCGACGAATTAGCTGTTGTTGAAAGTGTAAAGGCTGCCTCTGAAGTATATTCGCCTGTGAGCGGTGCAGTTGTTGCCGTCAATGGCGAATTAGAGGATGCTCCGACGCTTGTCAATGAGGATCCAAACGGCGGCGGCTGGTTCGCTAAAATCGAGGTGTCCGATCCAACAGAAATAGACGGTTTGATGGATGAAGATGCTTATAAAACATATATTGAAGGACTCGATTGATGAGGTATATGCCGCATACCGCTGATGAACGGGCAATAATGCTGCAAGAAATCGGTGTTGGATCTGTGGATGATCTATTCGTTGATATTCCTGCGGAGGCGCGTTTGACGGGCCTTTTGGATTTACCTCTGCATGCAAGCGAAATGGATGTTGAGAAAAACTTTCGTACACTTGCGGGTAAAAACCTGTCGCCCTATTCAGCCCCCTGCTTTTTAGGCGCTGGCGCCTATCAGCATCATGTTCCGTCAGTCGCGGATCATCTTATACAACGGTCCGAGTTTCTAACGGCTTATACACCATATCAGCCAGAAATCAGTCAAGGAACGCTTCAGGCCTTGTTTGAATTTCAAACGCAGGTGGCGCTGATAACCGGTATGGAAGTGGCGAATGCGTCCATGTATGATGGCGCAACGTCTTGTGCGGAATCAGTCTTGATGGCCTGCCGGGTAACGCGGCGCAAAAAAGCGATCTTGTCTGGAAATTTGCACCCGCATTACCGCGATGTAACACGAACCACATTGCAGTTTACGGAGTTTGAAGCGACCGAGCTTTCGCCTACTTTGGAAGGGCAGGAAGATTTCGAAGCTCATATCGGAAAAGACATCGCTTGCGTTGTTGTCCAGAATCCGGATTTCTTTGGCCGGGTCCAGGATTTTACTGATCTTGCGGAAAAGTGTCATGATGCAGGCGCCTTACTTGTCGTAGTCGTAAACGAAATCGTCTCCCTCGGTGCCATGATGTCACCTGGCGAGATGGGAGCTGATATTGTCGCGGGTGAGGGACAGTCAATCGGCGTTCCTCTTTCATTTGGCGGGCCATATGTGGGATTGCTGGCAACCCGTCAGAAATATGTCCGGCAAATGCCAGGCCGACTATGTGGTGAAACCGTTGATCAGGATGGACAACGCGGATTTGTTCTGACGTTATCCACTCGGGAGCAACATATCAGGCGGGAAAAAGCAACTAGCAACATATGTACGAATGCAGGTTTGTGCTCGTTGGCATTTACGGTTCATATGAGCTTGCTGGGGGAAACCGGTTTCACGAACCTTGCCAAGATTAACCACAGCGAAGCGGCTGCGACTGCGGAGTTGCTCAATGCGTTGGAGGGTGTCGAAGTTATCAATGACACCTTTTTTAACGAATTTACGCTTCGTTTGTCTGCTAATGCGAGTGATGTTGTCGAGAAACTGGCTGCCAAAGGTATTTTGGGCGGCGTACCGGTTTCAAGACTGCTTCCTGATGCCGAAGTTGATAATTTGCTTTTGGTGGCTGTTACGGAAACCTGTGCCGCCGATGATATTGAAAAACTCGTCTCTGCGTTGAAGGAGATACTCTGATGTTGAACAATCAAGGCAGACCAACCCGCCCAAATACATCTGAGCAGGATAATTCTGCGACGAATACATTTACCGGCAACAAAGCTTTGGAGCTGGAAACGCCTCTTATTTTCGAACAGGGTGTTCCCGGGCGACTTGGCGTCGATATGACCGAGCCCAAAAAAGTGAGTAGTCGGCTGGGGAATACGGCTCGAAGCAAACCCATTGGACTTCCTGATTTGTCAGAGCCACAGGTACTTCGCCATTTTGTCCGGTTAAGCCGCCAGAATTATTCTATCGATTCTGGTTTTTATCCGCTCGGTTCCTGCACAATGAAACACAATCCGCGCATTAATGAAAAAGTGGCTCGGCTGGCCGGTTTAGGCGATCTTCATCCGATGCAGCCAGTCAGTACCGTCCAGGGTGCTCTTGAACTGATCGATGATCTTGCCCACTGGCTCAAAACCATTACAGGAATGCCGGCAGTTGCCATGTCTCCGGCGGCAGGCGCCCATGGGGAGCTATGTGGCGTGATGGCCATTCGCGCAGCACATGAAGCGAAAGGGGAAGCCCGTAAACGGATACTTGTTCCTGAATCAGCACATGGGACAAATCCTGCAACTGCCGCATTGTGCGGATATAAAGTCGAGTCTGTTCCCGCACGGGAAGATGGTCGCATGGATTTGGAGGCGTTCTCTGAGAAATTGGGGCCGGACGTTGCAGGTGTAATGCTGACAAACCCGAATACCTGTGGTCTTTTTGAAAATGACGTGAAAAAGATTGCGGACATGGTGCATGAAGTCGGTGCCTATTTCTATTGTGATGGGGCAAATCTCAATGCTATATTGGGACGGGTACGGCCCGGTGACCTAGGTGTAGATGCTATGCATATCAACCTTCACAAAACCTTCTCAACGCCCCATGGCGGCGGTGGGCCGGGTTCTGGGCCGGTCGTTCTTTCTGAGGCTTTAGCTGCATTTGCCCCGATACCGTTTGTGACCCATGGAGAGAATGGTTTCGATCTTGTTGAACATGTGGAGGGAGAAGCCTCAAACAGTTTCGGCAGGATGAAGGCATATCATGGTCAAATGGGGATGTTTATTCGGGCTTTGGCTTATATGCAAAGTCATGGTGCTGATGGATTGCGCCAGATAGCCGAAGATGCTGTTCTCAATGCCAATTACATTCGTGTCGGTTTGAATGATATGCTGCATTCACCATTTGATGGTATATGTATGCATGAAGCATTATTTGATGATAGCAGCCTGAAAGACACCGGAGTGACAACTTTGGATTTGGCAAAAGCGATGATTGACGAAGGATATCATCCGATGACGATGTATTTCCCGTTGGTGGTTCACGGTGCAATGTTGATAGAGCCGACGGAAAGCGAGTCCAGAGAAACTCTTGACCAGTTTATTGGCGCCATGCGGTATTTGTTGAACAAAGCCCGGGATGGGGAAGCCACTTATTTTGCACAAGCACCTCATTTTGCCCCACGTCGCCGTTTAGATGAAACGGGAGCGGCGCGTAATCCTATTCTACGCTGGACCCCTGAAGAAGACGATCCGCAAAGCGATAGAACCCTTTCTGCAGCCTCCTAACCTCCCTGGAAATGCTGCAAACTTAAGCCCCGCTATTCATATAGCGGGGCTTTTTTCGCGCATAAAAAAAGCCTCGCAAAGGCGAGGCTTTTCGTATTCAGCTTTATTTCAATTAATTTAGCTGCGACCCCAAATCTTTTATGGACTGATCAACCAATGCATCAGATTGATTGTCCTTGAGGCCGTCCTGCATAAGCTTGGATGCGGCGGCAATAGCGACATCCACCGCAATGTTCTGAACTTCAGATACTGCTTTTTCCTCAGCCTGGCGAATTTTAGCTTCCGCCAATTCCTGACGACGTTTCAGTGAAACTTCCAGCTCGGCGATGCTTTCCTTCTTGAGGATATCTGCATCTTCTTTCGCCCGAGCGACAATCTCATCCGCTGTGGACAGAGCTTCGCGCTGCCGGCGCTGAAAATCGGCAAATAAAGCCTGAGCGTCTTCGCGAAGTTTTCGTGCTTCGTCAAGCTCCGCTTTGATTTTCTCAGCTCTCTCATCCAACTGCTTGGTCACCATCGCCGGGACTTTAAAGTAGGTAATGAGAGCAATGAAACCAAGGAAGGCTATCGCTACCCAAAAGGCGGGATCCTGGAACATTATGCGGCTCCCTTCATGCTAGACTCGACAGCTGCATCGGCGTCCGCATCAGACACGTCAATGGAGACGAGTTTCGAGACTGCAACTTTTGCCGTCTCAGAAGCTATCTCGCGAACATGGCTAAGTGCGGCGTCTTTTGCGGCATTGATACCGGCTTCCGCGTCTTTCGCTTTTTCTGCAAGCTTCGCATCCAGTTCGGCTTTGCTGGCGTCCTGTTCCTTCGCCATGGTGGCTTTCAGGTCAGAAACAATGCCATGGGCTTTGCTGCGGGCATCAGCAAGAGCGGCTTCATATTCCGCTTTTGCATTATCTGCATCGTCGCTTAGCTTTCTAGCCTCTTCCAGGTCAGTGGCAATGCGATTTTGACGGTTTTCCAGGACATCAGAAATGCGTGGAATGGCCACCCTCGCCATCAAGAAGTACAAGACGACGAAAGTAATCGCGAGCCAGACAAGCTGGGGAGGGAAATCTGCTATTGTAAGTTGCGGCATAACCGGTCCTCAAATCCAGGGGTTCAGATATCGATCGACGAAAAAGTGTCGATTAACCGAACAGGATCAAGAAAGCGATAACCAGCGCAAACAGAGCAACAGCTTCTGTCAATGCGAAGCCGAGCAAAACGTTACCAAAAACTTTTGGTGCGGCAGCTGGATTGCGCAAAGAGCCGGAGACGTATGAGCCAAAGATATTACCGATACCAACACCCACACCTGCGAGAGCGATAGTAGCAAGGCCGGCGCCAATCATTTTTGCGGCTTCTAATTCCATGATATTCTTCCTTCTAAAACAAGAACAACTTTAACGTTGAAAATAAACAATTACTCAGTGATGCAAATGAAGAGCATCATTAAGATACAGACATGACAGAATGGCAAACACATACGCCTGCAAGAAGGCGACAAGGAATTCCAGGCCTGTCAGAACCACGATAAATCCGAGTGGCAACCACCCGAGATAAATACCCAGCCCAATTACAAATCCGCCAAACACTTTCAGAAGCGTATGACCGGCAAGCATATTTGCGAAAAGCCGGACAGAAAGACTGATGGGGCGAACAAAATAGGAGATCACTTCAATCGGTACCAGGATGATCAACAAGGCAACCGGGACACCGCTTGGGACAAAGAATGTCAGGAATTTGAACCCATGCTTCAATATTCCAATGATGGTCACACCGACAAAAACCAAAGCAGCAAGGGCGAATGTCACGATGATCTGGCTGGTAACCGTAAAGGTGTAAGGGATCATGCCCAAAAGATTACAGAAAAGAACGAACATGAAGAGGGTAAAAATAAAGGGGAAGTATTTCCGGCCCTCTGAGCCCACATTGTCTTTGACCATATTGGCAATAAACTCGTAGCTGAGCTCTGCCATCGACTGCATTCTGGTTGGGACCATTGACCGGCCGCGCATGCTCAGTGTCAGAAACAACGTAATTGCCGCGATGGCGATTACCATGAAAAGTGAGGCGTTCGTGAAAGAAACGTCAAGATTGCCGATTTCCATCGGAACCAATCGTTTGATCTCGAACTGGGCGAGGGGGCTATGATCTGCCGACACGTTGCTGTTCCCGCTTTTACTGTTTCAAAACTAACAAGATCTTACCAACCTTCGGCAACATCCTATTCATCTACGTTCCCGGCGTTCATTTGCCTGGCTACTTTTATCGTGTTGTATAATCCAACACCAGCCCCAAGTATCAAAAACGCCAACAACAACCAAGGCTTTGTGTCCAACCACCTGTCGAGCAACCAGCCAAACCAGCCACATAACGCCATAGCCGCAACAATTTCTACCGACAATCGCCACGCCCGGCCATGTGCACCGGATCGCTCCACTTTCAAAGTCGCATTTTCCCAAGAAGCTTCTTCTTGTTGTTTCTGCGCTTTTGCAAGCCGAGCTTTAAATTCCTCTTTTGAAGGAGGTGTCGCTTTGGTCAATTCCGTCTCCTTTTGGATAGGTCTTTACCCACGATCTCCCCCTACAGAAAGCGCGGGAAACATACGGTCTGACCTAACCAGTGTCAAGACCTTACAAGCCGCTTTTTCAACATTGTAATTATTGTTTGTTTATGGGCCACAGAATAGACAAGTATCGGCTCACGCAGCGCTCTCTGTTATCTCTTTTGCTTTCTCTAAATCCACGGAAATAAGTTGAGAAATGCCCCGTTCTGCCATGGTTACACCGAAAAGGCGATCCATGCGGGCCATGGTTATTGGATGATGGGTAACAACGAGGAAGCGCGTATCAGAATTCTTGGCAATGCCCTCCAGCAAATGGCAGAGACGCTCGACATTTACATCGTCAAGCGGCGCATCGACCTCATCGAGCACACAAATGGGGGCAGGATTCGTCAAAAACACCGCAAATAGCAAGGCCACGGCAGTCAGCGCCTGTTCGCCACCTGACAGCAAAGACATCAACTGGAGTTTCTTGCCCGGTGGGCTGGCCATGATTTCCAGTCCGGCGGCCAGCGGGTCGTCGGACTCGGTCAAGGTCAGGTGCGCCTTGCCGCCGCCGAACACCTTCTTGAAGAGATTCTGGAAATGCTCATCGACTTTCGTGAACGCTTCCAACAATCGTTGCCGTCCTTCTTTGTTGAGGCTGGCAATGCCCTGGCGCAGTCTGGCGATGGCAGCTTCCAGATCCTCCCGCTCCTTGATCAGTGTTGTCAGTTGCTCATCTACTTCGGCCGCCTCGATTTCCGCGCGCAGATTGACCGGGCCCATGCCATCACGTTCTTTCTTCAGCCGTTCAAGCTTGCGTTCGCTGACCTCAACGGGCGGGATTTCCTCATTGGACTGGATATCGCCGGCTTCGCGAATCCCCTCGGGGGCACAGTCGAGCTTTTCCCGGATCTGTTCCGACAATCCGGCAAGTATTTGAGCGGAATGCTCCATGTCGGACTGGTGGCGGACACGTTCTTCGCGGCAGGCTGCAAGCGCTTCATGGCATTTGCGCAAAGCCAAGTCACAATCGGCCAGGATTGACTCAGCTTCCGCCAGTTTGTCCGATGTGCTGGCCCGTGCGCCTTCCGCCCTGGCGATCTCGTCCATCAGGTTATTACGGGTCGCCGCGATTTCGCCGGGTTTGTCTTCAATCCGCTGAAGTTCCTGATGGGTATCCTTAAAGCGCATTTCAAGCTGTACGAAATGCGCCGCCATATTGTTGTTGCGATCGATCCAGCCGGCGATTTCACGATCGATCGTGTTGAGACGGTCCCGCCTGGCCGCGGCTTCCCGCTGTTTCTGATCCGATTCGCTGCGGTGGGTCGCCAATTCCTCTCGCGCGTTCAGCAACGTGGTGCGAATCCCGTCGACAGCGGCGCGGCTGTCCTGGGTATCGGGCAGTTTCTGTAGAAGATTTTTATGATCCGCCAGCGCAGATTTAACGCCCTCTGTTTCCAGCCGAAGTTCATTTTCGCTTTCGCCCAGAGAGGCGAGGCGGGATTGCTTCGCCGCTGCAACGCGGATTTCCTCGGCATGAAGGGCCCGCATCTTGGAGAGGCTTTGTTCCTGTTCCCGTTGCTTGGTCCGCAATTGTTTCTCTGCAGTCGTCGCCGTTGCAAGACTGGCCGCTGCCGCCTCGAGCTTGGCAAGGGATTCCGTCACGGCTTGCTGCTTGCGCGACAGCTCAGCCTGAATTTCGTTCAGGCGATTGCGCTGTTCAAGCCGCGCGGCAGCGGCGGTCTTGGCGCCGGCACGACGGATAAAGCCGTCCCACCGCCATAAATCTCCCTCTTTGGAAACCAGTCGCTGTCCGGCTTTTAGCAAGGGTTGAAGTTGCACCGCCTTTTCAGCTGTTACCAGGCCAATTTGTGATAAGCGGGGACCCAGGGCCGACGGGCCGGTTACATATTTATCCAGTGTCTCAATTCCGCTCTCAAAGGCCTGTCCGGGAACGGTGGCATTTTCACTCCAAAACGCAGAGGCGGCCTCGTCCAGGGGCGCTTCCAGTTCGTCACCCAGCGCAGCCCCCAGGGCGTTTTCATATCCCTTGCTAACCGACATGCCTTCGATGATGCCGGGCCATTCCCCATTCTCCGTATTTGCCAGTAAATGTGTAAGGGCCTGCTCTTCCGCTTCCAACCGGGTCGCCTCATTTTCCGCTTGTTTATGGTGGTCTCGTTGTTGCCGCTCGGTCTGATCGGCACTCTGCCGCGCGGCTTCTGCTACATCGAAAGCCTTGGTTAGCTGTTCCAGGGCCGCAATGCCTTCCTTAAGGGCGTGATTTGACTGGGGCCCATCCCCAATTGCCCCCAAGGCTGTTTCCAGAACCTGCTTCTCTTTTTCGAAATCCGCAAGGCGGGCCGTTAGGCGCTCAAGCTGGGCCGCTGCCGTATTGCATTGTTGCGTAAGGCTATTTCTCTCCGCGGTTTCGATCGCGGCAGCTTCAGTCTTTTCATCAAATACCGATTGCAGCTTTTGAACATTCTCTTGAAGCGCGTTTACCTCCGACTGCAGCTTTTCAATGGAGGGAGTATCGTTTTCGCTTTCAATAATGAGAGCGGCTTTTTCCTCTTCCAGTTTGGTAACGGCCTCTGCCGCATCCTTTTCGAGATTTTTTTCGCGGATCATATCGCTCGAGATCTGGGTTTTACGATCCTCCAGCTGCTTTTTAGTCTGCTTCGCCCGTTCTTCTTCCGCATCGAGATTCTCGCGGGCAAGGGTCAACCGATGAACCGCGGCAGCGGCGGCGCTTTCCGCATCCCGAAGCGGTTTCAATGCCTCATTTGCCTTGAGTGTTGCCGTTTCGGCAATGGCGGACTGACGGGTCAGTTCGTTTACTGCAGCGAAGGCTTCGTCATATTTTATCTTTGCGTCCGCTGCTTTCTCTGTTGCCTGGCTATACTTCCGGTACAAAAGCATGGCTTCGGCTTTTCGAATATGGCCGGAGATATTCCGGTAGCGATTGGCTTGCCGCGCTTGCCGCTTTAAATTATTGAGCTGGGCTTCCAGCTGTTCCGCAACATCATCCACCCGCTCCAGGTTTGTTTCCGCCGACCGCAACCTGAGTTCCGCTTCATGGCGGCGAGAATGAAGGCCCGAAATTCCGGCAGCTTCCTCAAGAAGATGCCGCCGGTCTTTCGGCTTCGCGTTGATCAGGGCCCCGACGCGGCCCTGACTGACAATGGCGGTGGAATGTGCCCCGGTCGCCAGGTCTGCAAACAGCAACTGGACATCGCGCGCCCGGGCGATTTTTCCGTTGATCCGGTAATCCGAGCCGCTTTCGCGCCGTATTCGCCGGGTAATATCCAGCTCGGTGGAATCGTTATAGCTGGCCGGCGCCTTGCGCTCGTTGTTATCAAGGCCCAGCGTGACTTCTGCGGCGTTGCGCGCTGGACGAGAGGTTGTTCCGGCAAAGATGACGTCGTCCATCGCCCCGCCCCGCATGTTCCGGGCTGACGTTTCACCCATAACCCATGTCAGGGCCTCGACAAGATTGGATTTTCCGCAGCCATTGGGGCCGACAATTCCGGTGAGGCCGTCCTTGATAAGGAGCTCTGTAGGTTCCACAAATGATTTAAAACCAGACAGTCGTAATTGTGTAAACTTCACAGCCGCTCCATAATCATTACATCACATTTTAGATTTCAGAAATTCATCCAATGCAGCAAAGGACCGATCATCCTCGTATTTTTCGCCTTCGATGAATAACGTTGGCGTTGAATTAACACCATATTCAGTTGATCCTACCAGGCGTTGCGTCAGAATTGATTCGCCCAGCTTTTCATCGGCGAGACAGGCTTCAAATTTCTTTTGGCTAATGCCGGACTGCTTGCCGATTTTAATAAGCGCTTCGGTAATATTTTCCGCACGTGTCCATTCTGCCTGTCGCTTAAACAGGATATCGGTGATTGCAAAAAACTTGTCCGGGCCTGAGCATTCGGCCAATACAGATGCCTGAAAGGCGTATCGGTCAAAGGGAAAATGGCGAAAAGCGAGCGCTGCCTTGCCGGTATCGAAATAGTTTTCCTTCAAACCCGGAAACGCCGTTTCATGAAAATGTGCGCAATGGGGGCAGGTCATGGACGCATATTCGATGATGAGAATAGGAGCGTTGCGATCGCCCAAAACATGATCTGTTTCCAGTAATTCGGGTTCGGCCGCCCGGGCAGTGGAGGCTGAGAAGAGGCCTGTTGTTGCCGCTGCCGCGATGGGAAGGGCGCTGCCAGCAGCTACAAAATGTCGACGTGTCAGGTTCAATTTACGGTCATCCATACTATATGTGGTGCTATTATATCTTCTCATTGGTAATTCCTCAAACGATTCATTTGTTGTTTTCGCTAGATAGTGATTATTTTTGTATTTTGTAGTCGGTTCAGTCTGGTTTCTAGCCCTTTACGCCTTAGGAGCGGTCACGGTTACGTGAACCAAGCATGCTGGCAGCCAAAGATTCCAATCTCTGTTTCAGCTCGGAATCCGCGATATCTCCCGTTATATCCGTTATCCATTGCCGTTGCTTTTCCGTCAAGGGCAGCGGTTCGGGTTTTTTGGGGAGGCTGGTTCTGAATATCGGAGCCTGGATTAGTTTCAGTTTCAAAACTGCCCGGTACCCGAAAAAACTATTGATTCTTTCAAGGATCAAGGGCTCGAAATGTGTGAATTCAGGTGCCCAGCCAGAGGCAACCCGGACCCTCAATGTCGCGTCCTTATTGGTGTTACGCGAATAATTGAGTTTTTCCGGACTGGAGTAATTCGCGAGGCTGGGGCCGACAATGCTTGCCCAGTTCGACAAAATATCGGCTTGCGCGAAGCCGCGTTTCACCAGCGCCGCCCGGGCGGACTTGCCGACAAAACTTCCAATCGCACGCGGGCCTGCGGTTTTCTGTACCTTTCGCAATCTGGCTCTCTTCCCTCTATTGATTGTCTGTCAAATCTCGGTCATATACCTAAGCTTACTATGACCAATCAAAAGCAACCACAACATAGTTTTTCTGATCAGGTGCTGTCCTGGTACGATATTCACGCCCGAACACTGCCTTGGCGGAGTAAACCGGGCGTTCGCCCGACACCGTATCATGTCTGGCTGAGCGAGATCATGCTGCAGCAAACAACAGTTGCGACCGTTGGCCCCTATTTCGAAAAATTTCTGCAGGCCTGGCCGACGGTTGGTCATATGGCCGCGGCTCCGCTTGACGATATTCTGACCGCATGGGCGGGATTGGGTTATTATGCCCGTGCGCGAAACCTCCATAAATGCGCGATATCAGTTCAGCGGGATTTCGCGGGCATCTTTCCTCAAACCCGGGATGAACTGCTCAGCCTTCCGGGCATCGGGCCCTATACGGCCGCCGCCATATCTTCCATCGCGTTTGATCAGCCTGAGGCCGTTGTTGACGGGAATATTGAGCGGATACTGGCGCGTATCTATCGCATTACGGAGCCGTTACCCGGCGCCAAGAAAACCATCACAAAACGGGCGGAAGAATTGACGCCTTCGACGCGGGCCGGGGATTATGCCCAGGCCCTGATGGACATTGGGGCGACAATTTGCACCCCGCGCAACCCGAAATGTGAAGCCTGCCCCATTTCCGGTTCTTGTGCCGCAAATGAGAAACTGGATATGGAAACATTTCCGGTCAAGGCGCCCAAGAAAATAAAGCCGACACGGCGGGCGTTTATTCTCTGGCTTGAAACAGATGATGGCAGTGTTTTACTCAGGCGGCGGGATGAGAAGGGCCTTTTGGGAGGAATGATGGAGTTTCCCTCAACCTCCTGGCAGGCCGAGGAGGTGACAACTGAAGAGGCTCTGGCGCGGTTTTCTGATCATCTGTCAGCAGATGCATCTTTTTTGGAAAAGGATATGGTTCGCCACACATTCACGCATTTCCATCTTCATCTCAGACCCCTGCAGTTGCCTGTATCAAAAGAGATGTTTGCGGACATGCCGAACATAATCTGGGTAAAACCGGAAAATTTTTCGAACTATGCATTGCCCACTTTAATGACCAAAGTGGTGAAATCAGTGCAACAGGGGCAGGGTAACCTACTTTAGATGTTAAAGACCGGGGCTTTGAAATTCTTCTTTTGAAATCTGGCCATCGCCGTCCTCGTCAAGGGCGTTGAAACGGCTCATGCCCATCTGGTCTGATTCATCCATGGAAATATTGGTATCGCCATCCTGATCCATTTCGCGATACTCGTCCGGAACGGGGACATCGGAGTTTGCCACCGCTGTGCTCGGACGCAATCGGTTGGATTGAACATATTCCTCATAATTGACGGTATTGTCCTGATTGAGGTCATACTGCTTAAACAGGCTGCGCCGGTAATTGATTGCCTCTTCCTGGGAAATCAACTGATTGCCATCGCGGTCAATGCCGAGAAACTGGGATTCCTCATAAGCCGCTGACATGTTGGAGGACAGGAGCGCAATAACGGCTCCGACGACAATTGCACAAATCAATTTGATCATGATTTTCTCCCAACCAGCTTTTAGTCTAGTTCATTTCCGCCCGGACTTGCTGCCGAAGGACGTCTATGGAAACGGATTTCCCTTCCGCATCAAAATGCCAGAAGGTCCAGCCGTTGCATGTACTCGCCCCTTGCAGCTGTGCGCCCACTTTATGAATTGAGCCGGTTACGTCCGATGCAACCAGGCTACCATCGGGCCGGACTTTTGCCTTATAGCGTTTACGCGAGTCAAACAGTACCTGCCCGGCGGATAATAAACCTCTTTCCACCACGGAGCCAAATGGAATTCTCGGCTCCTGCCGTTTGCCCTTTGTTGCTTCCAGATCGGCTGGCGGCAAGGCTTGCGCTTTTTTGATCCGGCTTTTTGCAACGGCGATATACTTGTCTTCACGTTCCAGGCCAATATAGTGCCGGCCCAGTTTCTTGGCGACTGCGCCGGTTGTCCCGGTTCCGAAGAACGGATCCAGGATGACGTCGCCGGGGTTGGATGCCGCGGTCAGGACACGGTACAGCAAGGCTTCGGGCTTTTGCGTGGTATGGGCTTTCTCCCCATCGACTTTCAGCCGTTCCCCCCCACTGCAAATGGGAAGATGCCAGTCCGAACGCATCTGGACATCGTCATTCATGACCTTCAGGGCATCATAGTTAAACGTCAGGTTTCGTGCAGATTGGCTTTTGGAGCACCAGATCAGGGTCTCATGCGCATTGGTGAACCGGGTGCCGCGGAAGTTGGGCATGGGGTTGGTTTTGCGCCAGATGACATCGTTCAACATCCAGTACCCAAGATCCTGCAATGTTGCCCCGACCCGGAAAATATTATGATAGGATCCAATGACCCACAGGGTCCCACTATCTTTCAGGACGCGCTTCGCGGCTTTCAGCCAGTCATGTGTAAAATCATCATAGGCTTTGAAATCATCAAACTGATCCCAATGATCTGTCACCGCATCCACATGACTGTCATCGGGTCGGCGAAGCTCACCTGATAACTGCATATTGTAAGGCGGATCGGCGAAAATCATATCAACAGATTTTTCCGGCAACGCATTCATTAACGCGATGCAATCCCCTTTAAGGATTTTATTCAGCGGCAGCTTTTTTGTGTCAGTCATAAGAACCATTCAAGTCATTTATATTTCGACAATACTGATTCGGCCGATTCGCCGCGTCAATATATTTGTTGAATCAGTATCTTAAGGAATAGTTCTAAAGTTTCACTTAACTGGATTGCAGAAGGGCCCGGATTGGCGCGAAGCTTCGCCTATGTAGTGGTGTGACGCCAAATTCACGCAATCCCTTGCGGTGTTCGGCGGTGCCATATCCGGCATTTTTCTCCCATCCATAATGCGGATAGGCCTTTGCCAAGGCGCACATTTTCCGGTCCCGTGTCACTTTTGCCACAATAGAGGCGGCGGCAATGGACAGTGAAATCGCATCTCCTTTGACAACTGTTCGGGTTTTGATGCCAAGATCCGGATCCTTGTTACCGTCCACTAGAACGAAATCCGGCCTGGATTTCAAGTCCGCAACCGCACGCCGCATGGCCAGTAAACTGGCTTGCAAAATATTGATTTCATCAATTTCCTCAACGCTAGCTTCGCCGAGCCCGACGAGAGACGAATTTGTGATGTCGACGAACAGTCTTTCACGGGCGGCCCTGGATAGTTTCTTGCTGTCCTGAATGCCGGCAGGAATTTGATTTTGATCGAGGATAACAGCAGCGGCAACAACCGGACCGGCAAACGGGCCGCGGCCGACTTCATCGACACCTGCAACAATTCCGGTTTCTGCTTGCTCGAGGGAAAGATCGGGAAACATCAATACATGCCATTTTTTCATGAAAGAGGGCCAAAGCATAAATAATTTTCATGCTTTCGCAAATGCCGATCTGGATATCCGGGGCCCTAAAAGAGGGACATTTGTTTGGTTGCCGCCGCCGGCCGTTGGAACAGGTCCGTCGCCAGATCATATTTCCGCCGGCTGAAACCCAGATGACGGCAGGCGAGATTGAAGCGATGATTGATTAGGGCGGCATAGGGGCCTTTGCCAATCATCCGGGTCCCGAACTCGGCGTCATAGTCTTTGCCACCACGGGTCGACCGCACCAGCTTCATGACCCGGGAAGCCCGATCCGGATAGGTTTCCTGAAGCCATTGCTGGAACAGGGCGGACACTTCGTGGGGCAATCGCAAAAGCAGATAAAGGGCACTGACGGCCCCTCTTTGACGGGCCTCCTCCATAATATGTTCCAGTTCCGGATCATTGAGGCCCGGGATAATGGGGGCAATTTGTACAAGGGTTGGAATGCCCGCCCGCGCCAGTTCCTGTATGGCCGACAATCTTTTCCCAGGCGTACTGGCTCTGGGTTCCATGGCCCGGGCGAGGCGGCGGTCGAGCGTTGTCACGGACATTCCCACGGACACCAGGTTTTCCCGGGCGAGGGGGGTGAGCAGATCAAGGTCCCGCAGCACCAGATCGGACTTTGTCGTAATGGTGAAAGGGTGCTTTGCGTCAGACAGCACCTGTATAATCTCTCGCGTGATCGCGTATTCCCGTTCAATCGGCTGATACGGATCCGTATTGGTGCCAAGCGCAATGGGCCGGCATTTATAGGACGGCCTGGAAATTTCCTTCGCCAATAATTCAGCGGCATTTGGCTTGGCGAATAACCGGCTTTCAAAATCCAGCCCCGGTGACAGGTTCATATAGGAATGGGTCGGACGGGCGAAACAATAGATGCAGCCATGTTCACAGCCGCGATACGCATTTACGGATCTGTCGAAGGGCAGGTCGGGGGAGGTATTCCGGCTTATAATCGATTTCGGGTTTTCAATGGTTACCGTCGTTCTGAGCGGCTGCCCGGATGTTTCCGGATCCGTCCATCCGTCGAAGATGGGGTCGCGCCTGCTCGATTCAAAACGCCCGTCCGGATTCACGGTCGATCCGCGCCCCCGCCGCAGGTTTTTCACAAATGGGATGACCTGATCATTTTGCATGGATCCATTTTATCAAACTTAATAGAACAAAACAAGAACAAATATCTTCGACGGAAATGCAGACCCTCGTTCGTTTCATAGGGAAGTAACAAGTGAAGAAGGGATGCGGACATGAGAAAAATAGCGATCTATTTGTTTGTCACACTAATTTCCGGCGGAGTGGCTGTCCCGGCGGCGCTGTCACATGGCCCCTCATACGGGGGCAAAAATGTCAGCCACAAGGAACATAAATCCTCAAGCCATAAAGCGAAAATAAACTGGAATCAGGGAAAATCCCATGTTCACAAAAACAAACTAAAGCCGCACCAGCCGATTTATAAACCAAATGCGAAAAGAAAATATAATGCGCCCCGTCATCCCGTTTACTACGGCCACTACAAAAATCCCTATTACAAACGGCATTTTTACAAGCCGACATATGTATATGTGAAACCCTACAAGGGATACCGCTATCCCGGATATTATTCCTATCGGGGTTTTTACTGGCCCTTCGCTCAAACTCGGTTTGTGATCAATCTTTCGGACCGGCAAATAGAGCGCCATCATCGGGCTGTCTATTCTGCATTGGATGCGCCTGTCGGTGAGGTCGTGAGCTGGTATGACAAGGGGCGTCACGGCACAATCGTGGTGATCCGCGAAGGTGTGGATTCCAGCGGTCACCTTTGCAAGGAATACCGGCAGACCATCAGCTATCGCGGACGGGTCACCTCACAAACGGGTGTCTCCTGCCTGACATCGAAAGGCTATTGGATAACAGCATAGTTTTTAAGGGGAGAACAGGCTGCGGCGGCGATTGGAAAGAAAGCGCCGCCGCTTATTATTTTATCGGTCTGCCAGTTGGGACAGGCGTCTCATGCTGGCGACTTCGAGTAAATCGAAGGATTTGTCATCCAGTTTGTTAAAAGCAAATGCCACCTGGTTTTTACCGAGTAAAATTCGGGTAACCACAGCGGTGGCGTGAACGTCAGCGGTGGTATCCGGCGCATAGGCCATTTGGCTGATTGTAACCAGTTCGCCGACAGGTGGCCGCCCCTTGTAATCGTCAATTCGAAAGCCACCCAGACTCCAATCATAGGTATCGAATTCCTGATCCGCTATTTTTAAATGCAGCTTTGGTATTTCGTATCTGTGGTCTTTGCGACTATGAGGTCGGTATTTAGCTGTTGTAAAAAAGTTCGCCATGTCGCTTCTTTGTTCAAATCATTTATCTCTGCCCCTAGGAAATTAAGCGCAAATGATTAATTTTCGGTTTGCAAAGAAACTGACAGCAACCAGAAGAGTTCACGACTTTGATCTTTTCTGCCCCTCTTGCAGCCGATCAAACAGTTCCACAAAATTACACGGCATAAATCTGTAGTCTAGCTGATGGATCAATATATCATCCCAGGCGTCTTTTACAGCGCCCGTTGATCCGGGCAGCGCAAACAGATAGGTTCCGCCAGCAACGCCTGCCGTCGCTCTGGACTGGATGGTTGACGTCCCGATTTTCTGGTAGCTCAGCATGCGGAACAACTCTCCAAATCCTGATATTTCTTTTTCATACAGGGCTGTAAAGGCTTCAGGCGTGACATCCCTGCCGGTTACACCGGTTCCGCCGGTTGAAATGATAACATCGACATCCCCATTGTCGATCCAGTCTTTTACAATTGCCTGTATTTTCGGGATCTCGTCTTTGACAATTTTACGATCGGCAACCGAATGCCCGGCTGCTTCTATCCGGTCCACCAGTGTCTGACCCGAGCGGTCTTCTGCAAGGCCACGCGTATCGGAAACCGTTAAGACGGCAATTCGAACCGCGATAAAAGAGCGTGTCGTATCAATTCCGGGCATTGTCTGCTACCTTTTCTTCGTCAATATCGAGAGGCATATAGTGTGGCCATTCGCCGACGGCCATTTGATCCAGGCCAGGAAGATCCTGTCCCATACGATGTCGGTAAATCCAGAAATTTGTCAGCACTCTTTTGATGAAACTCCGGGTTTCCCTGCTTGGCATTGCCTCAATAAAGAACAACGGATCATCCATGAACCGGGTTCTGGTCTTCCATTTTTTTAGATTCCCCGGTCCGCCGTTATAGGCTGCGGTTAAATGAAACAGGTTCGTATCGACATCCTTGATATTCATTAAATAGGACAGGTATTGCTGCCCCAATTCAAGGTTATAAGCCGGATCGAACAGTTTCTTGTTGCTGCGGTTTCGGAGCGATCTATCCCCGGACAGATAACTTGCCGTTGAGGGCATGAGTTGCATCAGACCCTTCGCGCCAACGCCGCTTTTCGCCCTGGAGTAAAAACCCGATTCCTGTCGCATAAAGGCATAAATCAGCGCACGGTCTACCTTAAAACCATCTGATGGTTGCCATTTTGGCAATGGATATATGGCGGCATCCCAAGTGATATTTTCCGATTCCCAAAGATATAGTCCCATTCGCATGGCCACCGATGGCGTGCCGATTTTTTCTGACAGGGTCAATAGAAGCGGAGCCAGCCGGGGATTGGCGCTTGGAAAAGCCGATCTTAGTTCCTGGGCAGCAAGATCAAATTGCCCGATCTCACTCAAGGCAACGGCCCGTTGCGCCGACGGAATTTTGAGCAGCCAATCAAGGTCTGACTGACTGAGTTCCGGCAGGTCCCAGTTAAAGGGTTTTTCAACACCGAGTTGGCGAAGCGCCAGCAGGCCGTAAAATGTCCTTGGCTGTTCAGCCGTTCTCTCCAGATAAAGAATGGCTTTTTCCGGATCTCCAAGTTTGAGATAGGCGCGCGACGCCCACCAGTTTGCCGCGGTGTAGTTCCAGTCTGAAATTCGTCTGGTATCAGCCAGTTGAGAAAAATGACTGGCCGCTTTTTCTATGTCGCCCAATCGCCAGGCAGCAAGACCGGCTGTCCAATCTGCCAGCGGGACATGCTTTCTGGACTTTTTCAGCGCCGCTTCCGCATATTTGATCGCTTTTTCGTCCTTGGCGTAGAGAAAATACCTTTGCGCGACTTTTTCAAGAAGCTGGTCATACTCTGTTTGGTCCAGCAGCTTTTTTATTTTTTTCTGCTCAAGATATTTGACGGCATTTGTCGCTTCGTCGCGGTAAAGATATCGGCGAACAACGCGTTTCGCGTGGGCGACATTATTCCGTGTTTGAACGGATCTTTTGCGGGAGCTTTTATAGGATCTCGACAGATAGGCGGGTTGTCCGGGTCCGGTTCCTCCCAGATAGCGGCTTTGCAACGGGGGGGATAACGGCTTCCATCCCGGTTTGCGCCGACTTTTCGCCAGTTTGTGCAATCGATGGGCCCCGGGATGATCATAATAGGCTTTCATCCATAAATGCAGCTCTTCATAGCTTGCGCGATATTTGGTGGGATGCATATAGCGCTGGAATTTAACATGGCCCATCAGGATCGGGTTTGAGATGGTTTTGATAATTTTATCAGCCTGTTTCCATTTTCCCGCTTCTTGTAAAATGAAAACTTCGGAATAACTGTCTTTGTCCTCAAGCGATAAAATCGGGGCGATGTCGGTTGCCGTCGCCCCTTGGGAGAAAGACAGGAAACAGCCAAGCCCAACCAGAAGTATCCTTATTGAGGAAACTTTACGGGGAAGAGAGAAAAATGGCTTTTCAAAGAAAATCATAGGCAGATAAATACTTTAACCTGAGAAATACTCAATATAATTGGTTCGAAGAAAGATCATTTTATTCTCTCCATAGCTGCCTTCAGGGATTGCAAGTCGACCCACGCGTACTTTTTCGAAGAGGGGTGGTCAAGCAAAAAGGCCGGATGGAAAATCGCGAGGGTAGCAGATGTACCGTCCGTATACTGAAAATCAGTCCAGTGACCGCGGAGCTTATTGATGCCGGATTTCCGGCGATGGAGATAAGCCGCAGCTTCACCGCAAAGCAGGATAAATTGGGGTTTGGCGAGAGCAATATGACGCTCGATGAAAGGCAGGCATAACGCCAGCTCTTCGTCTGTTGGGGTCCGCCCGCCCGGCGGTCGCCACGGAAGAATGCTTGTCCGGTAGACCTCGTTTATTTCAAGCCCGATGGCCGCCAGCATCTTTTCAAGCAGCGCCCCGGTACTGCCGGAAAAAGGCAGACCGCTGCGATCTTCATCAACGGAAGGGGGGCGGTCAATTACCATCAGCCTGGAATTCGGATTGCCGCTGGCAAAAACTGTGTTTGTCGCCATTTTCTTAAGCGAGCATCCCTCGAACTCATTGATGGCATCTAACAGTTGGTCGATTGTTTTGCATTGCGCTGCACTTTGTACAGCGGACCGAATACCGTCTGTCAGATTGACGGTAGGAACGGCTTGCGACGCCTTTTGCGGCTTATTTTGCGGCCTCGACAATGGCTTTTCAGGAGCCGCCGCCGCAGTTGCAACGGGTTTAAAGCGGTCGACCGGTTCCGTGCCAATGGTTTCGTCGACACCTGCCTCAAGGTAAAATCTTATCAGCGCATTTATTTCAGGGATTTGTTCCATCGCATGGATATTACAGAGAAAATGGTCGCGATAGAAGATGGCGGGCATGAGAAAAATCATTGAATTGATTCAAAGTCGAACCGGATATTCCAGCCTATTTTGGATTCTGTTATTTGCTCGTTATCTAATCCAAGTGGCGGATAACGTTGGGGAAGGGCTGGAAACTGCCAAAGCGCCGTTGAAACAGGATTGACGCACCGCAAAAAAAATATAGTGTCATAAGGAAATTGGGCAGTATTTGGTCACCTGGTATCTAATTTGTTTTTTGGCAAATGACGGGAAATCGGGGCGCCATTTTACAATAAAATAAGAAGAGGCTGAGATGGAACGCGAATCTATGGAGTTTGATGTTGTAATTGTTGGCGGTGGTCCGGCGGGATTGTCGGCGGCAATTAAATTGCGCCAGCTTAGCATGGAGACCGAGACGGAAATAAGCGTCTGTGTCCTTGAAAAGGGATCAGAAATAGGGGCCCATATTCTTTCCGGGAATGTGTTTGAAACCCGTGCGCTGGACGAACTAATTCCGGACTGGAAGGAAAAAGGCGCGCCTCTCAATACACCGGTGAAATCGGAAAAATTCTATTTCATGACGGAAGCCAATGAACTGCAATTTCCAAACTTCCTGCTGCCGGGGCAGTTGCGCAATCACGGAAATTATATCATCAGCCTGGGAAATCTCTGCCGTTGGCTGGCAGAGCAGGCGGAAGAGCTAGGTGTCGAAGTCTATCCCGGGTTTGCCGCGGCTGAAATCCTCTATCATGAAGATGGCAGTGTTAAAGGCGTTGCGACAGGTGACATGGGTGTCGGCCGCGATGGGGAACAAAAACCGGCATATGAGCCGGGCATGGAACTGCACGCCAAATACACGCTATTTGCAGAAGGCGTGCGGGGATCGCTGACAAAAACCCTGTTTGAAAAATTCGACTTGCGTGAAAATTGCGACCCGCAGACTTTTGGTATTGGCATCAAGGAACTCTGGGAGCTTGACCCGTCGCAACATCACGAAGGCCAGATCTTCCATAGCTTCGGCTGGCCGCTGGATCGAAATACCTATGGCGGATCCTTTGTCTATCATTTTGAGAATAATCAGGCTTATGTGGGTTATGTCGTGGCTCTGGATTATGAAAATCCCTATTTGTCACCTTATGACGAATTCCAGAAATTCAAGACACATCCAATGATGCAGGAAATGCTCAAAGGGGCCAAACGTATTTCCTATGGTGCCCGGGCGATCAATGAAGGCGGTTTTCAATCGGTCCCCGAGCTTGCCTTTCCGGGCGGGGCTTTGATCGGATGTTCAGCCGGTTTTCTCAACGTTCCGAAAATCAAGGGGACGCATACCGCCATGAAATCGGGCATGATGGCGGCAGAGGCGATTGTTGATGCAATCAGTGAAAATGCCGAAGCGCCTGCCAAAACCCTCAGCCAGTATCCCGAGCTATATAAATCCTCCTGGGTTTATGACGAATTATATCGCGTGCGCAACAGTCGCCCGGCGTTCAAATGGGGATTGCTTGCCGGAACCCTTTATACGGGGCTGGATTTGAAGTTCTTCAGGGGTAAGGCGCCCTGGACCTTCAATCACCATGATGATTTTTCGGCGCTGAAAAAAGCCAAGGACTGCAAGAAAATTGACTATCCGAAATATGATGGGATCTACACGTTCGACAAACCATCTTCCGTGTTCCTGTCCAATACCAACCATGAGGAAGACCAGCCTATTCATTTGACGCTGAAAGATGATGCTGTGCCGGTTGCCGTCAACTATGCGGAATATGCCGGCCCGGAACAAAGATTCTGTCCGGCCGGGGTCTATGAGTTTTTGACCGATGATGATGGGTCAAATCCGCGATTACAAATCAATGCGCAAAACTGTGTTCATTGTAAAACATGTGATATTAAGGATCCGTCACAGAATATTAACTGGGTCGTTCCCGAAGGCGCTGGCGGGCCCAATTACCCGAATATGTAGATAATATCATTCGAAACACCGATTTTTGTTTAACTTGATACCATCTGCCCTAAATAAAACGTTAGCTTATAGCGGTTATGATCTGGCGAAGAGATCAAAGTCTTACTGGTTAAGGAATGACGGGTGTAAAAAGTGAGTATATTAAAAACAGTTATCGGTGGTTTTTTTGTCACGGCAGCCTTGAGCGCCTGCGCGGGGTCCAGTCAATCCAGTGAACGGGACGCCTTGCCTAAGACATTCCAGGATGCGGGCGGGACGACGGACGTTTATCAGCCGTCAGTTACCGGGCAATATTTAGCTGGCCGGCATGCCATGCGGGAGCAGAATGCCGATGCTGCTTCAAAATATTTCGCGGATGCGCTGCTCCAAAATTCCGATGATATCATTCTATTAACCGGTGCTTTTCAGGCAGCGCTTGGTATGGGCGACATTGAAACAGCGCTTCAACTTGCGCAGATACTGGTAAAAGAAGAAGGCGAAAATTCCGCCCCGCATCTGGTTCTGGCGCTGGATGCCCTGCGTGAAAATAAATATCTAGTCGCTGAAGAACATTTGAAACAGACGAGCGATACCGGCTTCAATGTTTTGGTAAAACCGCTGTTGAGATCCTGGGTTACACTTGGTTCGGGGGATGTTAATGCGGCAATTGCTGAACTGGACGCGCTGGATAAATTCGATGGCTTTGATACCCTAAAACAATATCACGCTGCGATGATTGCGGATGTATCGGGCCAACAAGAGCTTGCAGATGAACTCTATGCGGACGCAATGCAAGGCCCCGCTGGCCAAGCGGTCCGACTTGTTCAGGCTTACGGTATTTACCTGGTGCGCACCGGGCGAGAGCAGGAAGCCCGTGACCTGTTCGATGACTATCTGATACGGTATCCGTTAAGCCCGACCATTAACCTGCTCATTGATGACCTGGATGCCGGGCGGCCTTTAAAGCCGATGCTAAGCTCCCCCGTAGATGGCGCAGCTGAGGCATTGTATAGCGCCGCATCGGTTATTGGCCGGGAGCGGGCAGTTGGCATTGCGGCAACCTATACATATTTCACCCTCATGTTGAAGCCGGATTTTCCAGTTGCACGGGTTTTGCTGGCTGAAGCAGCGGAAGATCGTGACCGGTGGACGGAAGCCCTGGATCTCTACAGCCAGATTGATGAGAATTCGGCCTATTATAAGAATGCCCGAACCCGCCAAGCCTGGGCCACATACAAGCTGGGGGATCAAAACGAGGCTTCCCGTATCCTCGAAGAGGTGATTGATGCCTATCCAAACGACATAGAAGCCCTGGTTGTCCTTGCAGATATGAACAGGGATGCTAAAAACTGGAATGAAGCCGCCCTTCAATATGGACGGGCGGTAAGTCGGCTGCCAGCGTTTGAAAATCGGCATTGGTCCTTATTCTACGCTCGGGGTATTGCCTATGAGCAATCAAAACAATGGGCGCTGGCTGAAACAGATCTGCTTAAAGCTCTGGAACTTCGCCCCGACCATCCGCAAGTCTTAAATTATCTGGCCTATTCCTGGGTAGACAGGGATGAAAACCTGGACAAGGCAAAAGATATGCTGATCAAGGCCGTCTCCCTGCGTCCGCGGGATGGATATATTATTGATAGTTTAGGGTGGTTATATTATCGTCTCGGAGATTTTGAGGATGCGGTTGCGCAGCTTGAAAAAGCTGTTTCATTGCAGGCCGCTGATCCAACCATTAACGACCATCTCGGTGATGCGTACTGGCGGGTAGGGCGGTCTGACGAGGCGCGGTATCAATGGCAACGTGCCCTTTGGCTTGAACCAACGGAAGAGCAAGCCAGGGAAATCGAGCAGAAACTCAAAGATGGGCTGCCGAACAAAATCAAAGCAGAAAACTAGGACCGTCCTGTGTCCGGTTGACTTGGGTTCTTAATGATCAAAAAAATAGCGAAGCCTAAAGTCAATTTGTGTTTACATGTAACAGGGAAGCGGGATGACGGATATCATCTCCTGGAAAGCCTTGTCGTTTTTCCTGATGGCGGTGACGAGATAATAGTTCGGCAAGGTAAGGACCTGTCCTTATCCGTATCCGGGCCGTTCTCAGATGACATCGGTGACATATCAGACAATCTGGTTTTAAAAGCCGCCCGTTTGCTGCAACAACATACAGGATGTCGTCAGGGTGCGGAAATTGAGCTTGTTAAAAATCTCCCGGTGGCGTCGGGAATTGGGGGCGGATCTGCCGATGCGGCGGCAGCGTTGCTTCTTTTGGCAAAATTGTGGAAATGTTCATTAGGCCCGGAAGAATTACAGGATATCGGATTGTCTCTCGGTGCCGATGTCCCGGCTTGCCTGATTGAAAAACCGCTGATTATGGCGGGAATTGGAGAAGATATAAGCGAGATAGATCCCTTTCCAGGGTTTTATATTTTGCTGATTAACTCGAAGACAAAGGTTTCAACGCCGGAAGTATTTAAAAACCTTAACATTCCTGTGGACAGGCCAAATATCGAGCCATTCGATTTAACGACAACAGGTCCTCTATTTTCGTTGCTTAACAGCTGTAGAAACGACCTGCAGCCTGCCGCAATCAAAATCGCCCCAGACATCTCAAAAGTTCTCTGTGTTCTTGAGGCGCAATCCGGGTGTAAACTGGCCCGGATGAGCGGAAGCGGTGCGACATGTTTTGGATTGTTTGAATTGAAAGTTACTGCGGATACTGCCGCATCCAAAATTGCGCAGGAGTATCCCGATTGGTGGGTTAAGGTAATGCCGGTCTAAAGCAATAAGGGCGAATTGTCGTAATTTTCTACTGATTTACCACTCTTTATTTTCGCGTAAATACAGATTTTGGATATTTTTGAAAATTTGACTTGAGCTTGGTCGATGACTTGGATAGAAAGAGGCTCCTTATTGGGGTGTCGCCAAGCGGTAAGGCAACGGGTTTTGATCTCGTCATGCGCAGGTTCGAATCCTGCCACCCCAGCCATTTTTCGATGAACGGGAACAGGTCTAAGCCGAGGTAGCTTCGAACTGTAACGGAGAAATGCTTCGCGGTTATTGCCGGCTAAGGACCAGGTTCAGGCCAAGTAAGACTAGAATGCTTCCGCCAACTTTTTGAGTAAACCGTCCTGCGGCACGGGAACTTCGTAAAATAACGGAAATTCTGTCAGCAAGCAGAACGCACGCAATATCTGCCGATGAAAACATAAAATTCACGATTGTGCCCAGAATAAAGAGCTGGAGCCAGATCGGAAATCCCGCGCTTGGGTCGGTAAACTGGGGTAAGAATGCCAGATAAAAGATAGCCGTTTTTGGGTTCAATATTTCAACAACAATACTGTCCCAGAAAGCTCGGCGTGGCCCTTTTTGCTCGATCTGTAAACTGTTTGTCGTCAACGGCGATTTACTCATGAAAAGTTTGCAGCCTAGCCAGATCAAATAGGCTGCGCCCACAATTTTCAGGACAACATAGAGGGTCGGCACTGCCTCAAATAGAACAGCCAGTCCAAGTGCGGCTGCGACTACATGGGCATATCCGCCGACGTGAATTCCGAGAGCAGCAAACCATCCCGCGCGTCTGCCCCGCGCCATCGTCTGCGCCGCAGCATAGAGCATCGCCGGCCCGGGCATATATGCAAAAACAGCAGTGGCCACGAAAAAGGCTATCAGGATTTCGAGATTGGGCATGATTTGTCTCAATCAATTTGTTCCGGCTCCAGGTTACATATCACGTCCTTCTAGCTTGTGTAAGGCGTCATTTTTGGGTCGTTCCGTCCCTGGCTGCAGCCCGGCTGAATGTCGGTTTCAACATTGCCGCTAGCGATTCTCGGTTATCAGGTAAATTTGAATTGAGACCGACTAACTGAGACTGGATGTCCGGATAACAGTGTGCCTTGATTACATTATACCCTAACAGCTTAGTGAAATGATGATCAGAATACCTTGACTTCTTGTTGATAAGGTCTACATAGCGCGTACGTGTTGCATTTGTTCTGACATGCCTAGATGACCGGTACGCCGATTAGCTTCGTTATCCGCTGACAATGTGATCGTTACAAGACCCCGCTTTTGCATGGTGCGAGGCGAGGAGTTCACGTTGCTATTAAAGGATTAAGATAATGGCTACTGGTACAGTAAAATGGTTCAACCCAACTAAAGGTTTTGGTTTCATTGAGCCTGAAGACGGATCAAATGACGCTTTCGTTCACATCTCAGCCGTAGAACGCGCTGGTTTGAGCACATTGAATGAAGGTCAAAAAGTTTCTTACGAACTTGAAGCTGGCAAAAACGGCAAATCATCTGCCGAAAATCTGTCAGTCGTCGACTAAAGACGAAACGCGCCGCTTCCAATTCGTTGGAAGCGGCTGCTTTATACTGGCAATGCCTCAATAAACTCTTTTTAAGAAGATGCAGCAGGCATTCCTTGTTGAGCGTGAATTAAAGATTGTCAAACAATCCCAACATTCCTGATCTCCTCTCAAAAATTTAAAGCTCGATAATTCGGTAGGTGCAGCGACGCGCGCCGGCCAATATGTGATCCTCTCTGGTCACAATCGCATCAGGCCCGATTATTTCCTGAAATATCTCCAACTCGTTCTTGCACAGGCCCGCACAGGCTTTAGCTGCAGAGCAAATGGGACAATGGTTTTCAATAAGAAGCCAACCTGACGCATCTTGCAGGGCTTCTGCCATATACCCTTCGTCTGTTCGAATTTTAGCAAGCGCCTTTACGCGATCTTCAAGAGAGGTTGTGTCTTTAAGTCGACTGAAATAGTCGGATTTCTGTCGGGCCCCATGCGCTTCGATTATTTTGTCCAAGCCCTGGTTGCCAAACAGCTTGTTCATTGTACCAATCAAGTCCACTGCCAATGTTTGATGGGCATCGGGGAAAACACGGTTTGCATCTTCTGTAAGGTTCCAGATTTTGAGCGGGCGTCCACGCCCCACGGAACGATTTTCTGACGCAACCAAGCCTTCTTTCTCCATATCATAGAGATGCAGACGGACGGCCATGGGCGTAACGTCAAACTGTTCAGCCAGGTCATGTGCCGATTGCGGGCCTTTTCGCTTCAAGCTGTCGAGGACCATATTTCTTCGCGCAGTGTTGTCGGTGCTGTTTTTTACCATTTCTTTTTATAAATTATTTGCTTTATAAATTCAAGTTATTATATAAAGAAAACACTTTCTTAAATGGAGATTAATTTTATGATTAAGTTCGAACATGCAAATCTGGTTGTGTCCGATTTAGACCGGACCCTGGCATTCTTGAAGGCCGCGTTCCCCGACTGGAAAATTCGCGGTAAAGGATCCAATGATTGGTATGGAAAGCCGAGAAATTGGGTGCATTTCGGTACGGCCGACAATTACATAACGCTCAATGATCACGGAGAAGGGGAAAACCGCGATTTGAAAGGGCATAGCACTGGACTGGCACATTTGGGCTTCGTTGTTGACGATCTTGCCAGTTTGGTTGGCCGACTGGATAATTCCGGATTTCAACCGCATTTGCAGGGAGAAGATAACCCGTTTCGACGCAATGCATATTTCATGGATCCCGCAGGTTTCGAATTTGAATTCGTGCAATATTTCAGCGATATATCAACTGAAAGAAATATGTATAGTTAGTTGAGCATCAGGTTAACATAGCTGCACGGTGGTTCTGTAGAGGGCAGGTCACCGTGCAATTCAGATTTCTCAAACCTGTATTTTCATGAAGAATCCAAACCCAAACCCAGAGCCAAGGTAATCTAGCTTCCCTCCTTCTCCGTATAAGTTCTGAAGATCCAAATTTAACCTGCCAGATACTTTTATGTATGGCCCGCGCCCCAGCGCCTATTTTTTAAATCTACTGCCCTCCATGGCAATGATTGATCTTGCCAATCTTCTAATCTCGACCGGAATGAGCAATCCTCGATTGTCTGGTGATTTACGAATGGCGACCGTATTGTTTACGGATCTGGTCGGGTTTACGCGATTATCTGAATTTGTCGATCCTGTTGAACTCATCGGTATTCTTAACGAATATTTCGACATCGTGTCGAAAATTATCCGAAAGCATGACGGTTTGGTTCTGAACTACATTGGGGATTCGGTTTATGCGGTATTTAACGTACCCAAGGAAGATCCAGATCATGCTGAAAATGCGATCCGCTGTGCTTTGGAACTGGACGCAACTCTTAAATCTACCAGTTTTGCCAATGGTGTATTTTTGCCAACGCGAATTGGGGTTAGTAAGTGGACTTGTCGTTGCAGGCCTTGTTGGTACAGATCATCGCCCGGAATACTTTGCTTATGGTGACGTCGTGAATGTCGCGTCGCGGCTGGAAGCCATGAATAAGGAACTGGGAACAACGATTTTAGCGAGCGGAACAACTTCTAATCTAGCATCCAATCTCGAGGATGCAGGTGTTGTCTTCACCTCCAAGGGAGAAAAAGCAGTCCGCGGTAAAATTAACACTATTGATGTTTATGAAATATCGAGTGCTTAATATTAGTCATATATTTCTGTTGACATGTGTGGCTCACTCCTAAGACTAGGGTTTTAATCTGGCAGTATTCTGTCCTGTGCATTCCGGGTCTTCCTTTATGATGTTACTGTTGCGTTTTCTGGGGAAACATTCCGCCATAATTCTGGCCGCCGGTGTCGTTGTTGCTTTCTTTTTGCCGCAACTCGATACTTACCTCATGCCAGCTTTTCCGGTCCTTGTATCCGCCCTGCTTGGCATTGCTTTTTTGAGAGTTGATTTCAAACCGGTCATTTTACAATTAAAAAATCCGAAATTACTGCTTAGTGTATTGGGGGCAATGTTCATATTGTCGCCGATCATCATGATGGGCATAGTTATTGTCACATCCCCGCCGCCTGAAATTGCGCTTGCCCTTATGATGTTTGCCTGTGCGCCGCCGCTTGCATCGACGACTAATATTGCCTTGATGATCGGAATGGATAGCGCCATATGTCTGAACGTTACGGTGGTCGGTGCGCTTCTTCTTCCCTTTATCGCTCCACCAATCCTCACCTTATCTGCTGGTTTTGAAATTGATCTTGATGCCTGGACTATTTTCCTCAAGCTTGTTTACATCGTTGGTGGTGCTCTCATCGTCAGTAGTATTCTTCGGTACCTTCTCGGTGTTGACCGTATTCGCCGAAATGGCGAGGTTTTTGACGGCATCACAACTATCCTGCTGCTTGCCTTTTTGATGGCTGTCATGGGGCCGGGAAGTGCGGTTTTAATCAAGGAGCCGATAGTCGCGATCGGTATTTGCCTCATTGCGCTTGTGGCGAATTTCGGAACGAATTTTGTATTTGCGCTGGTAGCGGAGTTTTTCCATTCAGGTAAGATTAAGAAGCCCGAGAAAATGCCGGCAAGTATTGGATTGCTCGCGGGGAATCGCAACTTTGCATTGATGGTTCCAACTCTTCCTGAAGACGTTTTCGCGGGCGTCGTTGTCTTTCTGGCTTTTTACCAAGTACCCATATACCTGACACCCCTTCTTGAAAGATGGATCTTTAAGGAGTTTCGTAAAAGCCCGGCGACGAAGATATAGGAAAATAAAGTAACCCCGTGATCAACACGGGTTCGAGAGAGATGAGAGTTAAATGGTGAAAACAGGGATCATAGCGGGCGGCGGAATAGGGGGGTTGGCAGCTGCGCTCGGCCTCGCACAAAAAGGCATTGAGTCTGTTGTTTTGGAGAGAGCCTCTCGATTTGGCGAAATTGGCGCTGGTATTCAGTTGGGCCCCAATGCCTTTCACGCATTTGACTATCTCGGCGTTGGAGATCAGGCGCGATCGCAGGCGGTGTATATAGACAAACTGCGCTTGATGGATGCCGTTTCGGCGGAAGAAATAACGCATATTCCCCTCGGCGACGATTTTCGTCGTTTTTTCGGTAACCCATATGCCGTTGTGCATCGGGCGGATTTACATATGGTTCTCTTGAAAGCCTGCCAGGAGAGCGAACTGGTTCAGTTGCGGACAGCCCAGAATGTTCAGTCATATGAGAATATGTCCGATCATGTCCGCGTACATATCGAGGGGGAACAGAGCATTGATGCTGACTTTCTAATTGCGGCCGATGGCCTGTGGTCCAATATCCGAAAGCAACTAGTCGGTGATGGCGATCCGGTTGTTTCGGGTCATACGACTTATCGATCTGTTATTCCCTATGACCAGATGCCAGAAGACTTAAGATGGAACGCGGCGACGCTCTGGGCGGGGCCTAAATGCCACATTGTGCATTACCCGCTTGCCGGCTGGAAATATTTCAATCTGGTTGTGACCTATCATAATGATGCGCCTGAACCCGTGGCCGGAAAACCGGTTGAAAAACAGGAAGTACGGCAGGGATTTGAGCATATCCATCCAAAAGCCCAACAGATCATAGAGCA
This sequence comes from Sneathiella marina, assembly GCF_023746535.1. GTDB lineage: Bacteria > Pseudomonadota > Alphaproteobacteria > Sneathiellales > Sneathiellaceae > Sneathiella > Sneathiella marina. Next base: position 901,912 of record NZ_CP098747.1, read on the forward strand.
CGGGAACGACTGGAAATTATGGGTTCTGTGCGACCGGGAACCGGTAGATAGATGGCGTGACGGCCGGGTTGTTTTGCTGGGAGATGCGGCGCATCCAATGCTGCAGTATTTTGCGCAAGGTGCCTGTATGGCATTGGAAGATGCTGTATGTCTGGCTCATATGATGGAGAATAAGACATCAACGGGTGAAGCTCTGGCAACTTATGAGGCCCAACGTGTTGCCCGTACCGCGCGTGTTCAGATAAGTTCGCGTTTAATCGGCGAGTATATATACCATCCCGACGGAGCGAAGGCGAAGGTTCGGGACCAAGTCTTGCAATCTTGGCGTCCGGAAGAATATTATCAGCGTCTTGATTGGATTTATGGAAAAACCGGCCTGGGATAGAGGATGGATTATGGCAAACCAGGAAAAACCTGCTTTGACGGAAGAACGAAAACAGTTCTATGAGAAAATTGATAAGGAGCATCTGGCACCTCTGTGGACTGTGCTGTCTGACCTTGTAACACCGGAACCAACGAGTGCCTGTGTCCCTCATCTTTGGCATTATGAACCCCTTAGGCGCTATTTGCTGGAATCCGGAGGATTGATTACCGCAAAAGAGGCGGAAAGGCGGGTTCTTGTTTTGGAAAATCCTGGCATGCGCGGTACCAGTAAAATTACAACATCGCTCTATGCCGGCTTGCAACTGGTGTTACCAGGTGAAATCGCGCCAGCTCATAGACATACGCAATCCGCATTGCGTTTTGTCCTGGAGGGTGCAAATGCACATACGACGGTTGATGGCGAAAAGACGAATATGAACTTTGGAGATTTCGTAATCACGCCGCCAATGGCCTGGCATGATCATGGGAACCAAAGCGAAGACCCCATGGTTTGGCTAGATGGTCTCGATATTCCCATGGTGTCCTTTTACGATGCATCTTTTGCGGAAGCTTTTGAGCAGGATGCGCAGCCTTTGAGCAAGGGGGTAGGGGATTCTCCCGCTCGATATGGCGCAAATATGCTGCCGGTGGATTTTGCCGCAAAAGGATTGGCCTCGCCGATTTTCAATTACCCTTATGAGCGAAGCCGTGAAAGCCTTGACGTCATGAAGCGGCAAGAGGAATGGGATCCCTGTCATGGGCTCAAACTGCGATATATCAACCCGGTTGATGGAGGCTTCGCCATGCCGACCATTGGAACTTACTTGCAACTATTGCCTAAAGGCTTTTCGACGGCACCCTATCGGTCAACGGATGCGACGGTTTATGTTGTAACGGAAGGAGCTGGGAAAACGACTGTCGATGGTCAGGAGTTTAATTGGGGACCGAAAGACATATTCGTTGTCCCTAGCTGGAAATGGAGTACACATGTTGTCAGTGAAGAGGCCGTATTGTTTAGTTTTTCGGATCGAGCTGCACAACAAAAACTGGGATTCTGGCGGGAAGATCGCCAGAATAATTAATTGATAGAGGAAAAAGTATGAGTATTGAACGTATCGGTGTCGGAACCCGGATGAGCCAAGCAGTTATTCATGGCAACACGGTTTATCTTGCAGGACAGGTTGGCGTCGCGGGAGAGAGCGTTACAGCGCAAACAGAAGTGATATTGGGTAAAATTGAAACTCTGTTGGCAAAAGCGGGCTCGGATAAGTCGAAGCTTCTGCAGGCAACTATTTGGCTGAAAGACATGAAGGATTTCGCGGAAATGAACGCTGTCTGGGATGCCTGGATTGATCCGGATAATCCGCCAACCCGGGCCTGCGGCGAGAGCGCACTTGCCACCCCGGATTACACGGTTGAAATTATTGTGGTCGCAGCCAAGTAAGGAACGAACTGGACGCTGAGGAACTTAGTTCCTCAGCGATTTACCCGTATCGAGCATACTGACGATCCGGGCTTGAGTTTCCGGTGTCTTGGCTAGAATAAGAAAGGCTTTCCGCTCCGCATTGAACAAATCCTGCTCGCTTGCAAGCGTGCCTGGTTCACAGTCGCCGCCGCTGACGATCCGGCCGATTTCCGTGCCGACCGTGACATCATGGGCCATAATCATGCCCTTGTCCTTTGCCGTGTTAAGCCAATCCTGCATTTTATCAAAGGAGGGTTTGCCTGCGAGAGGAATTGGTGCGCGTGCCGGTGCTTTCTTTATGTTCGGCAATACCGTAAGGGCGGAGCTTAGCAATCTATCCCGGTTCATCAGAAATTCGTCGTTTTGCCTCAACATGGCTTGCTGCTTTGCGAGAACCGGAGAGGTGGCTGTGCGGCCCATCCCGATGTTCATAAAGGCATTCCAGGCAGCTTTTTCCATATCCCCGGTTTTCTCATACCACCGATAGAGATTTTCCTTGCAACCCCCGCCGCCCGGAACAACACCAACCAGTGATTCCACCAATCCCATTACTGAATTTGAATGGCAAATGACATGATCTGCATGCAGAACAACTTCAAATCCGCCCCCGATGGAAAGGCCTGATGGTGCGACGACTACCGGGAGCGCGCACTCCCGCATGGCAAGGACAATTTGCTGGAAATCACGATCCAGAAATTGATCAAGCCCGGCATAATCTTCATTTTCAAAGAACGATCTGACACCGCCGAGATTCACACCACAGGAGAAATGCTGCGCATCATTATGTACAATTACCCCATTTAGATTCTTGTTCGGTGCTTGTGTGACGGCATCATTCAAAATACGCATGGAGTCACCATCCAACGCATTCGCCTTGCTATGGAATTCGACAACAGCGGCGCCTTCATACTCAAACCAACTGGCAGAGCTGTTTTCATTTTGTGCTTTGAGGGTTTGGCGGACTTCAGAAAACCGCAAGACCCCATCGGCTCTGAGTAAAGGGCGCAATGAGCCGTGATCCCATCTGTTCTTAAGGATATTGTTCTCGACGGCGTAGAAACTGGAACCCCGAGCCTTCTGAAGAAAGGGAGGAATTTCTGACCCCTCCAATTCCAGTCGATCTATAAACCGATCAACACCGATCTGATCGATAAGTTCGAACGGACCATGTATCCAGTTATATCCAAGCTTCATGGCATCATCGATCGGAACCGGATCCTCACCAATTTCAGGAATAAGAGATGCCGCATAGCAAAGCGTTTGTGATAAGACTCGCCAGGTGTAGTCGCCATATCGGCTGTTGTCATTAAACAGCTCCACGACGCCATCACGTTCCGCACGCGCTGCAAGTGGTAAATCCAGTCTTTCGAAATCGACATATTCGCCACTTTCAAGATCCAGGACTTGTCGCTCCCCTTCTTTTTCCCGGTAAAATCCCTGTCCGGATTTGTTGCCTTTCTGGCCATCTGCAATCATCTTCGTCATCAAGGGAAGAGGGTTGCCATATTTGTGAAAGGCATCATGCGCAGGTAATATATTGACGAGGCTTTGTGCCACATCTGCCATCAGATCTATACCGATCAAGTCATAAAGACCAAACACGCCGGTTTTTGGAATACCCATAGGTCGCGAAAAGAGCGCGTCTGCCTCTGTTGGGGAAAGCCCCATATCAAAAGCAGTATGCAAGGCGCATTGAATGGCAAAAACGCCAACGCGATTTCCAAGAAAGCCTGGTGTATCCGCGCATATGACAACGCCTTTGCCAAGACGCTGTTCGCAAAAGGTGTCGAACATCTTAATAATATCGTCACGGGTATGTTCTCCGCGCACCAGTTCCAGAAGGCGCATAAACCGGACTGGATTAAAGAAATGTGTAATGGCAAAGCGTTCTGCGAAGGATTTTGGTAAACCTTCTGTCAGCAACCGGATAGGAATTGTCGAGGTGTTTGAGGTGACGATAACATCGTCGCGGCATGTCTCGTTTAACCGTCGATACAGGTCCTGTTTGATATCAAGCCGTTCAACAATAGCCTCTGCTACCCAGTCGCAATCTGCCAGTTTGTGGAAATCATCCCGCGTATTGCCAATCTCGATGCGGTTGCCGGCTTCATCACTCATCAATCCAGGGGATGCGGGATCTCGCAAACGGTCCATACCCCGTTCCGCTAGCGCGTTTACGGACGCGCCTTCACTTGGCAGATCCAACAACAAAACATTAACTCCGGCATTGGCGACTTGTCCTGCAATGCCGGCACCCATGGTGCCCGCGCCAATGACGGCAACTTTTCTAATTTCTTTCGTCACGCTTATTTTTCCTCAAGTGATTGGATAAAAGTCCCCATGGCTTCGAGACATTGAACCGGAGCTTCAACCGGCAGCATGTGCCCTGCATTTTTCAGGACCGTTGCTTTGACGTCGAGGTCGACCGCAAGGGCCAATCCGGCTTTAACCGGCGTCATTTTATCTTCAGCTGCAAGAATAACATGGGTTGGGCATTTAATTTCCCTGGAGCGTTCAGCCCCGAGTGAATATTCACTGCAGGCGATGAGATCTTTCGCGAGAGGGTTTGACGACATAATTTGATGGCCTATGGCAATTGGTTGTTGGCCTGGGACAGGGCTCATGCCCATTTGTGTGCGTTGTCCGAACCCCCATTGAAGCATCATTCCAGCTGCTGTATCCGGGGATTTTTGAGCCGTTTCAATGAGCGCGGGATTAACCGGAATAGACGCCGCCGTCGCAACCGCGGTAATTGACTGAAGGCGATTACCCAGCCCTGCAGCAGCTTCCAAAGCAATAAGAAATCCCTGCGAATGTCCGACCAAATGCACATATTCGGCACCCGCAGCCTCAACCACTTTCACCAACCAGCTTCCCATAGCTTCGACACTGTCCAACGGCTCTCCAGACGACAGGCTGTGACCTGGTAGATCCGGTGCCAGAACGGAAAAACCATGGAAGGCAAAATAGCGGGTTTGCAAGGCCCAGGCCCGATGATCCATTCCGGCGCCGTGAAGGAAAACGATTGTCGGCTTACTCTTGTCAAACTCAACTCCGCCTGTTGCCGCAAATATTTCTTGATTATTAACTGTTAAATACATTTCCTAATTACCTGCTTTCGCAACGGCTTTAGCAGCCGCTTTTATGCTGGAGGCAAAATCAGCCTTAATATCTTTGAATGTTTCGATACCAACCGATACCCGGATCATGTCCGGACTTAGTCCTCCCGCCCTCATGGCTTCATCATCCAGGCGCGAATGTGTCGTACTTGCCGGATGAAGAACCAAGGTTCGAGCATCGCCAACATTCGCCAAATGTGAGGAGATTTTGACATTTTCAATAAATTTTGCGCCAGCGTCACGGCCACCTTTCAAACCAAAACAAAGCATTGACCCTGCTCCTTCAGGGAAGAGTTGTTTCGCCAGGTCATAAGTCGGGCTTCCGTCTAGGTCCGGGTGATTTACCCAGGCAACGTCCTCATGATTTGCTAACCACTGTGAAAGAGCCTGAGCATTGGCAACATGTTGTTTCATACGCAGGCTGAGTGTTTCCAGCCCTTGCAGAAAGAGGAACGCTGAATTCGGGCTCATGGAAGGGCCAATATTCAACATGGTTTCAACCCGTATCCGCATGGAAAGCGCTGATGGGCCGAACTCGTCCCAAAAACGAATACCGTGGTAAGGCTCGAACGGTTCAGTCATGGTCGGGAAACGACCGCTTGCCTTCCAATCAAAACTCCCTCCGTCGATAACGACGCCGCCAATGGCCAGGCCATGCCCTCCTATCCATTTGGTGACGGAATGGATTACCACATCGGCACCATGCTCAAGGGGATGGCAAAGAGCTGGGGTTGCGAAGGTTGCATCGACGACCAAAGGGATACCGGATGCGTGAGCAACTTCAGAGATCATGGGAAGGTTTGACACCTCAAGACCAGGGTTTCCAATGGATTCGCAGAATACCATTTTTGTATTGTCTTGAATTGCGGCTGCTAGTGCTTCTTTGTCGTTTATTGAAACGAACGTGCATTCGATGCCAAATCGTTTGAATGTATTTTGGAAAAGGGTAACGCTGGATCCATATATCTGCGACGCGCAGACGATGTGATCTCCGGCGGAACATAAGCTAATAACTGTTGCGAATATTGCACTCATACCTGAAGCAGTGCACACAGCGCCAACACCGCCTTCCAAGGCGGCCAGCCTTTGTTCCAACGTCGCGACTGTTGGATTAGTCAAGCGGCTGTATATGTGCCCCCCTTTTTCCAGATTGAAAAGGGCTGATCCTTCGTCGACACTGTCAAATACATAGGAGGTTGTCTGATAAATGGGTACGGCACGCGCACCATGTTCCGCTTCCGGCTGATATCCACTATGCAAGGCGATGGTATCCGGACCCAGAAATGAAGATTTAGTCATTAGTTATCCTTTTAAGCCGAGAGCCTCAAAATCAAACGGTAATTTTGTTACTCGAGCTTGCTTGAGCCCGTCATTACTGCGGACATGAACATGCGTTCGTGAAGAAATAGCGGATAAATCACATAACGCAAAGGCTAATTGTGACTGGTATCGAGGTGACCAAACCATCGAAGTGATTTCTCCGATCACGAAATCATCCTGATAAATGAGATTATCCGAGAAATCGACCTGCTCGTTTACAACAATCCCGACCAGCTTCTTTTTTGGGTTTCGCTTGCGAAGTGCGGTAATGCTAAGGCTATCAATCCTCGCGTCAAGGCTGACATACTGATCGAGACCAACCTCAAATGGTGTTGTGTCAAAACTCATATCACTGCCAAAGGAAAGGAGGCCGCTTTCCATTCGTTCGATCTGATTTGGACAACCGGGACCAACATTCAGGTCTTTACCTACCCGGAAAAGTTCGTCCCAAAGATCGCGGCCCAAATCAGGATCATTTACATAGATTTCAAATCCGCCTTGTTTGCTCCAACCGGAGCGGGCAACCAACATTTCCGTCCCCTTGTAGGCCAGCATTTTATATCGAAAGAAACGAATATCATTTACTTCTTTTCCAAAAACCCGGGCGGTCAGTTCTTCGGCCTTTGGACCTTGAATGCCCAATGGCCAAATGTCAGGCTCGCAAATTTGTACGTCAAAATCCATGCCGGTCGCCAAACCTTTCGCCCAAAGCATGACATCGGTGTCCGCAATCGAAAGCCACCAATGATTGTCGTTATGTTTGATTGCAATAGGATCATTGATCATTCCACCGGTTTCATCACAAAGCGGAATATAAAAACACATGCCGGTTTTTGCCTTGGATAAATCTCTGGGTGTCATTTTCTGCACGAGTTTTTGTGCGTCCGGCCCGATGATTTCCACCTGGCGTTCGCAAGACACATCCCAGATTTGTACATATTCACATAAATGCCAGTAATCCTCTTCTAAACTTCGAAAGACTGTTGGCAGCAGCATGTGATTGTAAACAGTATACCCTTTTACCCCGCAGGCTTCGACGCGGCTTGTAAATGGGGTTGAACGGAGTCGTTTTGACGTTGTGATTTGTGGCGTCATCATAGCCTCACATAATTAAAGCGGACATGGAACAAGCTCTTAAAGCGCTCGCTTTACTCTCTGTGAGTTTCCATCAGTTTTTTGCCATAATGATATCATGAGACCGACAGCCACGAATACAGAGCCGACGATGTCCTGGATTGTAAGGGGTTGTGCTATAAATATTGCGCCGAATACAGCGGCGCTTATGGGACTAATGCCCATAAATACTGTTACGTTTGACGGTAACATATGCTTCAGAGCAAAGAGCCAGGCAAAATACCCGGCACCACTGCAAATACCGATAAAAAGGAAGGTTAGCCAAATTGACGCGTCAAACCCGGTCAAAGTGTCGAAATGTCCTTCATAAAAAACAGCGGCGAGGAGAAAGATAACAGAAGCTGCCATGGCCATAATGCTTACCTGCACAGTGGGGTAGCGCTGCAAATAGGGCTTGTAAAAAACGGAGCAAATTGCTCCTGTGAGGGCACTCAGGAACGCAGCACCGATCCCAAGCCAGCCTTTTGGCTCTAGTTCGGTAGTAAATGCCGTAAATCCGACTGCAAATGAGACGCCGATTATGGTAATGACAATGCCAGCCAATTTACGCAATGTAAAAACTTCCTGACCTAACATGACGGCGATTAACATGGTCAGGAGAGGAAGGGTCGCAAAAATAAGAACAGCTAATCCCACGTCTATATGGATGATTGAATAGTTAAGCAGAACGATCAAAATGGCAAATTGAAATATTCCGAGCAAAGCTATGGGAATAAAGTCTTTCTTTCGTACCTTGAGCCAGTGGCCACTGACGGCAAGTGGTAGTAAAAATAAAACGGCAATAAGGTAGCGCATAAAAGCGATGGTGGCCGGCCCGACATCTTCTGCGATAGATCCGGTTGCTACCAAAGCGATACCGACTATGAGGGCACTTATGGTCGCTGCTACCAGCGCCCATCGTTGTGGCGTCACAATGTGAGGTCCCAGGTTTGACCGACGAGTTCTTGACCAAAACTAACGTGTTTTTCCTCGTGAACCAGTTGGAAGCCTGCCTCGATATAAAGCTTGATAGCCGCTGTGAGGATGTCATTCGTCCACAATGTTACTTTTTTATATCCGGCTTTTCGGGCGAAGTTTAGGCATTCGCTGATTAAGCTCCGGCCGACGCCCTCGCCGCGTGCTTCTGCACTAACATAGAGCATTCTGAGCTTGGCCGTATGGTCATCTTTGCGGACCAGAAAAATAGATCCGAGAATATGCCCCTCTCTTTCAGCAACCCAACAATGTTCTTTATCAGGATTATGGTCTTCAAGAAAATTTCCCGCAATCTGGGCCACCATCGCTTCAAACCTGCCATCAAAATCATACTCTTCGGCATAGAGTTTTCCATGGGAGTGAATAATCCAACCAATATCGCCAGGCTGATGAGACCGGATAAGAACGGGATTTGGGGCAGGGGCATCATCGCCTAATATCGACAAAATGGACCTCATGGAACGCAATAGTTCCTTTTTTTGCGGATCCGTTAAGCGAGAAAGAACGGTATCAACCTCTTTTTGCGAGGATTTGAGAAACGGTATGAAAGTTGCGCGTCCAAGATTGGTCAAGGATAGGATAGTTTTACGTCGGTCAGAAAGGTTCGGCGCTGTTTTGACTAATCTCTTCGTTTTAAATTTTTTTATGATTCGACTTAAGTAAGCAGGATCAAGTGACAGATCTTTGTTTAGTGATGCTGCCGTCAGATTATCCCCTGCATATAATTCGTAGAGAATACGCATTTCTGTAAGGGTGAAATCACTGTTTAACAAGCCCTCATTGAGGGCGCCGACATGCCGGGTGTAGAATCTGTTGAAATGTCGAATTGCATCGATATCTGATAGGGAATTTTTCATTGATTTCTCCGATATCAGACATATTTTACTAATTTAGTGGACTGAGTCAACTAAATTAGGATTTTACCCTAATCTGGGATGATGAAGGGTTTTAAGCCTTTTAGAAAATTTCTTATAAAATCCTGCATTAACAGAGAACGCGGATGATATTTGGGATAGAGAATATCGAGGCGGAAAGGTAACTCGGGCTCAAAAGGTCTGGTTACCAACCCTTTTCCAACATATTCCGCAGCGTCTATGGAACTTACAATCGCTACCCCTGTTCCTTGTTCGGCCAAAATGCAGGCAGTAGCGAACTGTCTTACTTCGACGCGTTGATTGAGAATAACACCAGCAGAATCAAAGGCGGATTTAATTGCATGATAAAATCGATTTTCGCGGTCCTGAATAATCATGGGAATATTATCCAGATCACGGACGGTAATGACGGGTTTTCTAGCTAGAGGATGCTTTGAGGAAAGAGCACAGACAGTACGAATGTTATAGGATTCATGATTGACAGCGTCATGCCCTTCAAACTCGTCGGCGATACCAATGTCATATTGCTGCGCGGCTATCCATTCCCTTACCCGATCCGAACTTCGGGTTTGTATCGACATTGTTACATCGGGCCTGCTTTGCAAAAACTCGGAAACCACCCGAGGCAGTAAAGATGTCGCGAAGCCCGGGAGACAGGCCAACCTCAAATGCCCCGCCTTTTGATTGCGGATATCCGCTGCCAATTGAGAAATATGTTCAAGATTTGCGATCGCACGATCGACCTCGGCGAACAGAAAATCTGCTTCCGCCGTTGGATGCAGACGCCCCTGACGTCGATCGAAAAGAGGTATTTGTAATGCAGACTCCAAACTCGCAATTAAACGGCTGACCGCTGGTTGTGAAATACTGAGCATACTGGCAGCTGGGGTAACGCCGCCTGAAATGATAACTGCTCTAAACGCTTCCAGTTGTCGCAACCGATTCATTACCAAACGCCTCCAACAGCTTTGCATTCCATAACATAGTGTTATGGAGATATTCCTTTGATTTATCATAAACTCCCAAAAAAGCCAAATCTACGGGGTGATTTGCCTTCTGTCATTAAACGGTCATTGAAGGGCTCACAAATACGGTTACCCTGATGGAGGGGAAGGGTTGTCTCCGTCAGAAATAACTATATTCAAGTGCCAGATTTTTCTGGCGCTATCCAATCAACCTTAAGGGAAAGACTAATGTCGATATTCAAAAAACTTTTTGTCCCTGCTGTTCTAGCGGCAGTCGCAGGCGGTGCAGGTCTTGCATCTGCTGCGACGGAAGTGCAGTGGTGGCATGCTATGGGCGGCACCAATGGTGAACGTGTCAACAAAATAGCTGCAGACTTCAACGCAACACAATCCGAATACAAGGTTGTTCCGACTTTCAAAGGTAACTACACCGAAACAATGACAGCGGCAATCGCAGCGTTCCGCGCGAAGAAGCAGCCTCATATTGTACAGGTATTTGAAGTGGGTACCGCGACGATGATGGCAGCCAAAGGAGCTGTCTATCCTGTTGAGGAAATGATGAAAGATGCGGGAGAGCCATTCGATAAATCTCAGTATCTGCCGGCCGTGATTAGTTACTATCAAACATCGGACGGAGAACTCCTCTCCATGCCATTCAACAGTTCGACACCTGTTCTTTGGTATAATGCTGATGCCTTTAAAAAAGCAGGCGTCGCATCTGTCCCAAAAACATGGCCTGAAATGAAAGCAGCCTCTGAGAAACTCGTTGCTGCTGGCTATAAGTGCGGATTTTCTTTTGGCTGGCAATCCTGGGTCATGGTCGAAAACTTCAGCGCTTGGCATAACTTGCCAATGGGCACAGAAGAAAACGGCTTTAAAGGAACCAACACAATCTTTGAATTCGACAATGATATTGTAAAGACACATATGACGAATTTGCAGGACTGGTCAAAAAACAAACTGTTCGTTTATGGTGGCCGTCGTGGTGACAGCCTGTCCATGTTCACAAATGGCGAATGTGGTATGTGGATGAATTCATCTGCATATTACGGCTCAATCAAGAAGCAAGCCAAATTTGAGTTTGGACAATCTATGCTTCCTTTCTATCCGAATGTTATCAAATCGCCACAAAATTCCATCATTGGTGGAGCTACATTGTGGGTTCTTAAGGGCAAGAAAGCAGATGAATATAAGGGTGTTGCTCAGTTCATGAATTACTTGTCGTCGCCAGAAGTTCAAGCTTGGTGGCATCAGGAAACCGGATATGTGCCGATTACGACACCTGCTTATGAGCTCTCAAAGAAACAGGGCTTTTATAAGTCAAATCCCGGGACAGATACGGCGATCAAACAGCTGAGCTTGAATACGCCAACACCAAATTCTCGTGGTATCCGTTTCGGTAATTTTGTTCAGATCCGGGATGTCATCAACGAAGAAATGGAAGCAATCTGGAGCGGTGATAAAACCGGTGCTGCAGGCATGGACGAAGCTGCAAAACGCGGCGATGTTCTGCTTCGGAAATTTGAACGTGCGAACGGGTCCTAACGTTCAATAATCTTCAACCAATTGTTCGCTGCGGCCATCTGTGTCGCAGCGAACTGTTTCAGGGGACCTTAGTTTTATGCTGAAGAATGTTCATTTTGGGCCTTCGGTATTGCCATTCTTACTGGTGGCGCCGCAGATAATCGTCACGATCATCTTTTTCATATGGCCGGCAGGCCAGGCTCTATATCAATCACTCTTGATACAGGATGCCTTTGGTCTGAGTACCGAATTTGTCTGGCTAGAAAATTTTGTTACCCTGTTTGACGAGGAGCAATATAGAAACTCCTTCGGCAGGACCATAGTTTTTTCCTCCCTCGTTGCATTCCTATCAATGTCATTTGCACTTATATTGGCAGTGCTTGCTGACCGGGTCATAAAGGGGTCGGGTACCTATAGAACGCTCCTCATCTGGCCTTATGCCGTCGCGCCGGTTACGGCCGGTGCACTCTGGGTCTTCATGTTTGATCCGACATTGGGCATTGTAACCTATGGTTTATCGGCGATGGGATATGACTGGAACCATAAATTAAATGGCAGTGAAGCTATGGCGCTGGTTGTTATGGCTGCCGCTTGGAAGCAAGTCGCATATAATTTCCTCTTTTTCCTCGCGGGATTGCAGTCGATCCCGAAATCACTTATCGAAGCGGCGGCCATTGATGGCGCAGGACCTGTGAAGCGGTTTCGAGATATTATTTTTCCATTGCTATCGCCAACGACTTTCTTCCTGTTGGTTATTAACATCGTCTACGCCTTTTTTGACACTTTCGGTATCGTCCATGTCATGACTGCTGGCGGACCGGCAGGGGCAACCAACATTCTTGTCTATAAAGTGTTTAGTGATGGGTTCGTCGGACTGGATCTCGGCGGATCAGCTGCACAATCCGTTATTCTGATGATTATCGTTATTGGACTTACCGTGATCCAGTTCAAATATGTAGAGAAGAAGGTGGCATACTGATGATTGAAAACCGGCCACTATTAACAATTTTCTCGCACCTTATGCTGATACTGGGTGTCGCGATGATTGCTTTTCCAATTTGGATTACATTCGTTGCGGCAACGCATACGGACATTCGCATGACGCAGATTCCCTTACCCTTACTTCCGGGCGGTCATTTTTTTGAAAATCTGGACCTGGCTCTCAATAAGGGCCTTTCGGGACAAAGCGGACAGGGCGTTACCAGGATGCTCTGGAATAGTCTTGTTATGGCGATGATGATTGCAGTTGGTAAAATTGCAATTTCGCTGCTTTCCGCATTTGCCGTGGTTTATTTCCGATTTCCCTTCAGGATGTTTTTCTTTTGGATGATTTTTATTACTCTGATGCTGCCTGTAGAGGTGAGAATATTACCAACTTACGAGGTCGTGGCAAATCTCGGAATGCTGGATAGCTATTGGGGATTATCCATCCCCCTGATTGCATCGGCGACGGCGACATTTATGTTCCGGCAGGTATTTCTGACAATCCCCGATGAATTGCTGGAAGCCGCTCGTATTGACGGCGCCGGCCCCATGAGGTTTTTCTGGGACATCCTGATCCCGATGTCACGTACAAACATCGCCGCGTTATTCGTTATTTTGTTTATATACGGCTGGAACCAGTATTTGTGGCCGTTGCTTATCACCTCTGAAAACGACATGTATACGGTGGTCATGGGGATTAAACAGATGCTGGAAGCAGCTGAGCAGGCCCCGGAGTGGAATGTTATCATGATGACTGCACTCCTGGCTATGATCCCCCCTGTTTGCGTCGTGGTATTTATGCAAACCCTCTTCGTCAAAGGTCTGACGGAAACCGAGAAGTAAGATAATGAAAGCGATATTATGGCACGCGTAATTCTTGAAGATGTTCGAAAAACCTACCCCAATGGATTTAAAGCGATCCATGGTGTGGATGTGGCGATCGAAGAGGGTGAGTTTCTAGTTCTTGTCGGGCCATCGGGCTGCGGTAAATCTACGCTCCTGCGGATGATTGCCGGGCTGGAATCTGTAACGGAGGGTTCGGTAAGTATCGGTGAGCGCCGGGTAAACGATCTGGAGCCTTCCGAACGGGATATCGCAATGGTTTTTCAAAACTATGCTCTCTATCCGCATATGAGTGTTTATAAAAACATGGCCTATGGTCTGAAAATAATGGGCCTTCCCAAGGAAGAAATTAACCAACGCGTAAAAAAAGCGGCTGAAATACTGGAATTGACAGAAGAACAGCTTACCCGAAAACCTAAGCAATTAAGTGGTGGTCAACGTCAGCGTGTTGCCATGGGACGTGCAATAGTTCGAGAGCCCAGTGTTTTCCTGTTTGACGAGCCTCTGTCCAATCTTGATGCGAAGCTGCGGGTCCAAATGCGCCTTGAAATAAAGCAATTACAATCGGAACTCGGTATTACCAGTGTTTATGTTACTCATGATCAGGTTGAAGCCATGACGCTCGGTCATCGCCTGATGGTATTGAATGCGGGAAATGTTGAACAATTGGGGACACCGATCGAGCTTTATCAACGACCGGCATCCTTGTTTGTCGCCGGTTTTATTGGATCCCCCAGTATGAATTTTGCAGACGCAAAAATAGATGCTGAGGGAAAAAACGTTACGATTTCGGGTCAGGCAGCATTGCCGCTTGGAGATGGAGGTATGCCAAAGCATGCTGGGAAAGATGTAACACTGGGCATTCGTCCGGAACATCTCGAACTGGCAGGCGATGAAGCAGGATCTGTCCCGTTGATCGCATCGATGATAGAGCATCTGGGAGCGGATACCCTAATTCACGGACATTTTGGAGAAAGCAAATCCAACCTTACCGTTCGAATAGAAGGAATTCAGTATGTTAATCCAGGCGATGCGCTGCCCATCCGGGTATCGCCGGATCATCTGCATTTATTTGATCCGGCGACGGAAAAACGTTTGGAGAATTAAAGTCTCAACGAAATTATTTAGGCCAAGCTCCCTGATAGGGTGTTTTGAGCGCACGTGCTACCAGCTCAAGGCGATCCTGCCCGTAAAACATATCCCCGTCGACAAAATAAGTCGGTGATCCAAACACCGAACGTTCGATCGCTTCTTTCGTGTTCTGGGCATAAATTTCCTGCACTTCAGGAGTGACTGCGGTTTCGAGCAGGGCTTCCGCATCAAGATCCACAGCTTGGCCTATTTTTATGAGATCTGTTCGATTATCGAGATCATAGTCATCTACCCAATGAGCCCGCAGCATTTCATGAGACAGTTTGTCTATATTTAGACCCTGAACCAATCCGGCAATTAACATGCAATTGGAAAGTGTTATATCATTGCTGTGATATGTCGGTGTGCCATCCATAATTGGAATGCTTCTCTGCTCGGCCCAACGTTCAATTTCTCTGCCAAAATAATAATCCATATGAGCAGGAGAGCGCTTGCCAAACTGTGTCGGCCCCATGGCGGCAACAACTGCGCGTAAATCAATTGGACGGTGGTCAATCTCCCGTCCCGCATCTGCAGCAATATTGATAAAGGCAGCGGAGCCGATATATGCGAAGGCAGAGTATCCAGCGTAAAAATATTCAATTTTTGACATAAGTTGCTTTCTTTTGCTTTTGAGTTTTGCGCCAATTCGAGATTAGATCAATAGTTTGTCAATGTCCGGCGAACAGCATCTTGCCACCGGGCGTAGGCGGCTTCTCGCTGATCATCTGACCAGGCCGGTGTAAATTGTTTTTCGCATTTCCAGGCTTGTGAAAATGTTTCAAGATCTGGATAAAATCCGATTTTCAAGCCTGCCAGGTAAGCCGCCCCCAACGCTGTGGTTTCAGTGGAAACCGGTCGATCAACCGGCGCTCCCAACATATCGGCTAGGCGTTGCATCGTCCAGTTGGATGCCACCATGCCACCGTCGACACGGAGCACGGTGTCAAGGTTGCCTGAATAATCAGCATGCATGGCGTTAAGTAAATCACGTGTTTGGTAGCAGACCGATTCAAGGGCAGCCTTTGCAAGCTCCCGCGGGCCCGTTGCCCGGGTCAATCCAAAAATAGCTCCGCGACATTCCGCATCCCAATGAGGGACGCCCAGTCCCACGAACGCCGGAACCAAGATAACGGATTGATTGGGGTCTGCGTCTTCGGCGAATTCACCCGACTGCCCTGCATGGCCGATTATTTTTAAACCATCTCGAAGCCATTGGACGGCCGCGCCGGCGACAAAAATCGATCCTTCAAGTGCGTATGTAGGTTTACCGTCGAGCTGATAGGCAATCGTCGTTAAAAGTTTATGTTTGGATTTAACCGGCGTATCACCCGTATTTAGTAACGCAAAACAACCGGTGCCATATGTTGATTTCATCATCCCCGGATTGAAACAGGCTTGGCCAATTGTTGCCGACTGCTGATCTCCTGCCACTCCGGTAATTTGCACAGGGGCGCCAAATAAATCCGGGTCAGTTGTGCCAAAATTTCCCGCACTGTCTTTCACGTCCGGGAGCATTGATTTTGGAATTCGTAAAATATCCATCAGTTCATCAGACCAACCGCCGGCATGTATGTCATAAATCAATGTGCGGCTAGCGTTGGTCGCGTCTGTCGCATGTATTTTTCCACCTGTCAGACGCCACAAAAGGAAACAGTCGATTGTTCCAAAAGCAAGTTCTCCATTTTCCGCTTGATTCCTCGCACCGGGGACATTGTCCAAAATCCAGGCGATTTTTGTGCCCGAAAAATAGGGATCCAACAACAATCCTGTTTTTTTAGAAAATGTTTCTTCCAATCCCCGCTGTTTAAGCTCATTGCAAATTTCTGCGGTTCGGCGATCTTGCCAAACAATAGCATTATAGATCGGCTTGCCTGTTTTACGGTTCCAAATAACCGTTGTTTCCCGTTGATTTGTAATACCGATGGCAGCTATGTCATTGATATCAATCCGTGCGTTCTCCAAAGCTTGCTTGCCGGTTTCAATGGTTGTTCGCCAAATATCCTCTGGATCATGCTCAACCCAACCTGAGTTTGGATAATGCTGCGTGAATTCCTGTTGCCCGATAGCGACCGACATATAGTCTTTGTCGAAAATTATGGCCCGGCTCGACGTGGTTCCTTGATCAAAAGCGAGAATATAACGTGACATTCAGGCACTTTCTTTTTTTAATTTAAATTTTCAGAGACGATATTTTGCCACTGAATGCGGTGAAGAGCTAGCTTGTTCTCTGATAGCTGGAAATTAGCTAAAGAAAGCGCCTTTGGCAAAAAAATCTAAGCCGTCTTTTCCAGAAGAATAACGCCAGCAGCCGTATTGGATATAGGGATATGGTAGTTTCGCGAAAGCTCCTTCACATTTTCGCCAAGAGCCCCCCGCATGATGAGCCACATAATCATCTCAACGCCTTGCGGGCCTGCAAGTTCAGCAAGTTGATGATTATTATACTGTAATAACCATTCAGGCTCTTTTGCTAGTTTCTCCAAAAACTCTGTGTCAAAGGCCCGGTTGGTAAAACCTGCACGCTCCCCATCCAGTTGATGCGATAATCCGCCAGTGCCCAGTATGACCACATCCAGATCTTCCTCATAGCTCTCAATCGCTCGTCCAATGGCTTCTCCAAGTCGCAGGCATCTATTGGCAGTTGGAAACGGCGACTGGACGACATTGACGCAAACCGGAATAACCTTGATTTGCTCTGTCAGTATTCGATTTGGCCACATTAAGGACATCGGCACTGTAAATCCGTGATCGACGAGCATTTCCTGGCAGCTTGTGATATCAAATTCGTCATTTACCAGGGAATTTATAAGATGCCAGGACAAAGGAGGGTGGCCGGGAAATGGCTCAAGAGGTTTCAATCCCCATCCTTCATCAGAATTCTGATATTCTGCCGCAGCGCCAATTGCAAATGTTGGCATTTTATCTAGAAAGAAATTTAGTCCATGGTCATTATATACCAGGATTGCGACATCCGGCTTCTTCGCCTCCAGCCACTCCCATACAGGTTCATAGCCTGTAAAAAAGGGTTGCCAGTAAGGGTCTTGCTGAAGGTTTTGTTCGATCGCATTCCCAATGGCTGGAACATGAGAACTTCCAATTCCGCCTAATAACTTTGCCATTCTATTTTTCTCCCGCCGCAAGTAACTTTGCTTTGAATTCGTCAAGAGATACGCCTGATTGCTGTGCTCCAATATCCTGCATATTCAATCCAAACATTCCGGTCAGCTTCGCAAGATAGTAGATATTTCCGCCGAGTTTCAGTAACTCCAGAACGTCCCGGGATTTAACGGCAGCCCGCTGTGCATCTGTAATTTCATACTGATCACAGTAAGCGTCTTCGTTCGCCTTAAACGCGTCACGGTTTTCAGCTGAATTGAAAGAGAAACACATCTTGTTCAGAGCATAGCCTTTCATCGCCATATTACCGTCAAATATCAAGGTGCCAGATATAGGTTCGTCTTTTCGAAATTCTGTCATGGCTTAATTCCTTTCTCTGCGGCGGCGGCTTCCTCTGGCCAATAAAGCCGCAAGGGGTTTGCCACAAGTAGTTTTCGTTGAAGTTCCAGGGTTTGCGCGATTTGCGGAATGACATCAACCAGAACGCCTTCATCCGGTACGTGGGATTTCATATTCGGATGCGGCCAATCCGTCCCCCAAAGCACGCGATCCGAAAAAGTCTCCACAAGAATACGGCTAAAGGGAATGACGTCGTCATAGGGTGGCCCCTGTGTTGTCAGCCTTTCCGGGCAGCTGACTTTAGTCCAGAATTTCTCATTTTCTTCCATAAGATTGACAAAACGTTGAAAATTCGGATGCGACGGATTTTTATCAATATCCGGCCTCCCCATGTGATCGATTACGACAATCGTCGGCAATTTCTCTAGAAAAGGAGTGAGTTCTTCAAGATCCGCAGCTTCAAAATACACGACGATATGCCACCCCAGTTCGGCAATTCGATCGGCAACCCTCAGGAACACTTCTTTTGGTGTTGCATCCACAAGTCTTTTTACAAAATTGAAACGTACAGCACGAACGCCTGCTGCATCCATGTTCTCAAGCTCGCGGTCAGAGATAGCAGGATCAATAACAGCGACACCTCGGGCAAGGTTGTCTGATGAAATCAGCGCGTCAATGAGGGCGTCATTGTTACGGCCGTGGCAGGACGCCTGGACAATGACATTCCTGGAGAACCCAAGATGATCGCGGAGCTTGAACAGTTTCGATTTTGGCGCATCACATGGTGTATATTTGCGTTCAGCGGCATATGGAAATTGATCTGCTGGGCCAAAGACATGACAATGCGCATCGACAGCATCAACGGGAGCGATAAAAGATGGTTTCGCCGGACTGGGGTGAAAGGGAAGATAATCAGCATCCATTTTAATACTCCTCAGGGCGCATAAACAGTTCCATCAAAAAGTTTGCGAGCTGTCCTTATAATTGCGGCGCTGTCGATATTGCCGTCATCATTCATATCCAGCATGACCGCCGTGCGGCCAATTGGGTGCTCTATTTCCAACTCTTTATTTGGGCCGGGGGGAATTATTGCCAGGTCCGTAGCAACGGATCCATTCATTGCGCAAGCGGTGGCCACGGTAACAGCTCCAAGGACACCAATTGACGCATGACAGCGATGAGGAATAAAGGTCCGTGTCGAAATCGCTCCGCCATGTTTGGGCGCACTAACCATACACATTTTTGGCACAGTTTTATTCGCGACGTCTCCCAATTTCATTATTGGTCCAACTTGCAGGCGTATGTTTTCAAGACGTTGTTTAAGTGCTGTGTTTGCGTCGAGCTCTTCACGGCTTTCATTCCCCGATACCCCCATATCGCAGGCCCGTAAAATGACAGAAGGCATGCCGTTATCTATGAGCGTTACTTCCACGTCATCTATTGTATCAATGATATTTCCGCTGGGAAGCAATGCACCGCAGCTTGACCCTGCCGTGTCCGTAAAGGTTATTGGAATTGCCGCGGCATTGCCGGGGACACCATCAATTTCGGCTTTGCCCTTGTAATTGACGCTACCGTCAGGTGTATTGATTTTGACAACAGCGGTCTGCCCTGTATTCTCCATAAAAATTCGGATTTCTGTTGTGCCCTTGGCCGCTGGAACAAGCCCGCGCTCGATGGCAAAAGGTCCGACACCTGCGAGTAAATTGCCGCAATTCTGTGCGCTGGATACCTGAGGCAGGTCGACAGCTATCTGCAAAAATAAGTAATCCACATCTGCATTCGGATTACTCGAGGGCTTGACGATTGCTATTTTTGAAGTGAGCGGGTCGGCGCCCCCCATGCCGTCGATTTGACGGGGGTCAGGAGATCCCATGATCCCCATTAGAAAATTATCCCGTTCCCCTGGATGCTCAGGTAAATCGGATTCAAGAAAGTATCCGCCCTTCGAAGTACCGCCACGCATCCACATACAAGGCGCACTAAACATATTTTAGTCCTTTTTGCGTCAATCGCTCCCGCATTTTATACATATCCAGACCAAGCTCTCCGGTCGCAAGTCGGGCACGTTTCTCCTCTTCCAATGCGATCCGTGCCTCCGCTTTATCAGCAACTTCAGCAGCCATTTCTCGCCGAACAACACAAACGCCATCGTCATCGGCGACAATAACGTCGCCGGGATTAATCAGGGCCCCGGCACAGACAACGGGAATATTCACGGAGCCCAATGTTTCCTTGATAGTGCCTTCCGCGCAGATGGCTTTGGACCAAACCGGAAAATTCATAGCTGTCAAATCCCGGATATCGCGAACGCCGCCATCTACAATTAAACCAACACCACCATGGGCTTGCATTGATGTTGCGAGTAAATCTCCAAAATATCCGGCATCTGAAGGTGACGTCGTCGCCAGAACCAAAATATCGCCGGCTTGAACCTGTTCTATTGCGACATGAAGCATCCAGTTGTCAGCAGGAGGTGCCAAAATAGTGACAGCGGACGCCCCAATAGAAGCGCCGGAAAAAATTGGCCGCATATAAGAAGCAAGCAGTCCTTTACGTCCTTGCGCTTCGTGAACGGTTGCAACACCGCATTTTCCAAGGCGGGAAATCACTGTTTTCTCTGCGCGTTCTATATTTTGTACGACGATACTCATGACAGTTCATCCACAGTGCGAGGGTAGATTGACTGAAACCCTTCCGCATATTTGGCCGCGCGCCCCCCAGACTGGCCGCCGGAATTGCGGCGAAAATGATTTCCACGGTTTTCAGCGACATTGGTATAAAAATCCCAAAGATGCTCCTGCCCCTGCATGCATTCGATAGCAGCGCGCTTTTTATGCCAGACATCCGTGATATCCAGAAAAACATCCGGCTTCCAACCCATTTGCTCAGTTTGGTGTGGCTCGAACAGATATAGCTGCGGAGCGCCAAGAATTTTTTCTCCCGGGTTATGGCCCCAGGCTTGAGCAATCATCCGGCATTCCATCGCTAATGTTGTCGCGAAGCTGTGGTCCGTATTATAAGGATCATATTGCGAGTGACTGAGCATGAAGCTCGGTTGTACCTGGCGTATTAGGTCGACGAGTTTAAATTTATCGTCCCGCGTCACTTCCAGAGGGTAATCGCCGAGATCAAAAAACCTGATATCATGTGCATCCAAAGCTTTGGCAGCGTTTTCGGCTTCAACCTGTCGCGCTTTCTTCACTTTATCAAGGGTGGTGCCGCCCTCTTGTTTCCATAATTTTGCAGACTCGCCCCGTTCCCCATAGGATAAGCAGGCTATTGTAACGTCGTAGCCTTTTTCTTGATGTAATGCGATAGCGCCTGCACAGCGCCAAACGAAGTCCGCGGCATGCGCGCTTATTACCAATGCAGTTTTATTTTCGGCCATTTATAAGCTCCCGAAGATAACGATAAATCCAATACCAATTTGATTGTTCTGCAGTTTACAGCTTCAACTGATGAGATAAATTTTGCTATTTCAAAATCACATTTATGATATAATTTTTTCCTATAGTCGAACATGAAAATAAATGGAATTGTAGTTGCATGAACAGAACGGCGCCCAATTTACGGCATTTGCGTGCCTTCCGTTCCGTGGCTTTTCATCAAAGTATAAGCCGGGCATCTGAAGAAGTTTTCTTATCGCAACCCGCTATAACACAAGCTATAGCGAACATTGAAAAAGCGTTGAATGTCGAGCTTTTTCTGCGCCGGTCTGACGGAGTGTTTTTGACAGAAGCCGGAAAACTATTCCTTAAGAGGTCGGAAAGGGCAGATTATTATTTGCGCACAGGAATTGATGAAGCTCTTGCGATGTCGGGAGTAAAAAAGAAAATTACTTTCGCAAAACTGCACCAACTGATTTCAGGAGTACAAATGCGGGCTTTAATTGCTGTTTCTGAAACTGGGAATTTTAGTTTGGCGGCCCGCAGTATCGGTATTTCGCAACCCTCGTTGTACAGAGCCGCGCGGGACCTCGAACGATTGTCCGAAATGACGTTATTCAAGAAAGACAGTCGCGGGATCAGTTTGACGGCTGCCGCTACCATATGGGCTCGATACGCTAAACTGGCATTTGCGGAATTATCCCAGACATATATGGAAATCGAAGAGTTCAAGGGGATTGATACCGGCCGCATTGTCGTCGGAACCATGCCATTGGCCCGCAGCTTTGTATTGCCGTCTGCCATTAATGCAGTGACAAAAAAAAGACCCGGAATCGAAGTAAGCGTTATTGATGGGCCCTACGAGGAACTGCTTCATGGTCTCCGGCACGGTGAAATTGATTTGCTTATTGGAGCGCTCAGAGATCCGCCGCCGATCGAAGATGTCGTGGAGGAGGCGTTGTTTGACGATAGCTTAGCGCTCATTGTACGAAATGGGCATCCGCTAGAAAAGAAAGCACAATTAACCATCGAACAATTGTCTGATTATCCCTGGATTACACCGAGGATAGGGTCACCAACACGCGCTAAATTTGAGGCGCTATTTGCGGAGTCTCCCGCTTTGCGGCCTGCCAGTATTATTGAAGCCAGTTCGCTTGTTTTAATCCGTGGATTGTTGATGGACAGTGATCGAATAACAATTTTGTCAGCTCATCAGGTTCGTCATGAAAAAGAATGGGGGCTGCTGAGCTTGCTTTCCTTCAAATTAAAAGAAGCGCAACGTCCCATAGGATTGACAATGCGAAGAGAATGGCATCCCACAGCCAGCCAGGCTGATTTTGTTGAGGCGCTGCGACGAGCAGGACGAGAGGCTGCTGCGAGTTGAGCGTTATTCAAAAATTCAATTAGGGACATATCTTTTTTAATTACCGTTGCGGGCCCACACAGGCTAAGCAAGGGATATGAAGACATGTCATATGCGGAGTATGGAATGAGTAGGAAAATCGTGTGAATCCCGAGAAGCTAAATATTGCTCTGATTGGCTTTGGAGAAGCTGCCGGTGCGTTTGTCTCTGGTTGGAATACGGTTACCAATTTCTCGATATCCGCCTTTGATATCAAGACTGATAGCCCGGTGACTGGTGAAGCGGACGACATGTGGGAGGCATACAGTCGCGCGAAAATTTCGGGCTGTTCAACATTGGCGGAATCCGTTCAAGATGCAAATGTCGTCTTTTCATTGGTCACTGCGGATCGCGCTTTTTCGGCCGCAGAACTGTCCGCGCAGCACCTGCGCCCGAAGGCCCTTTATTTGGATTGCAACTCTTGTGCGCCCGGCACGAAGAAGCGATCGTCTCATATTATAAATGCGAGAGGGGGACGGTATGTTGACGTTGCCGTTATGGCGCCGGTATACCCCAAGCTTCATAAGACACCGTTGCTTATTAGTGGTGAATTTTCAACTGAAGCTGCAACCGTTTTGGATTGCTTGCAGATGGATGCAACAAAAATTGAGGGTGAGGTCGGGACCTCTTCATCCGTAAAAATGATCCGCAGTATCATGATGAAGGGTCTTGAGGCCTTGTTTTCAGAATGTATACTCGCCGGCCGACGTGCCGGGGTCGATGAAAAAGTTATTGCGTCTTTGGATCTTACATATCCTGGTTTTGGTTTCGCCGACAAATCCGCCTATATGTTGGAAAGAATGATGCAGCATGGGGAACGGCGCGCTGCGGAAATGAAAGAGGTTGCTTTAACCATAGCAGATTTGGATTTACCGTCAGATATGGCTGCCGCTACTGTTGAATGGCAACAGCGTATCGGTGAGCTGGGGGTGTCGGCTGGAGAAAATGACTATGCTGGCCGCGCGGATATTCTTCTAACCGCGCTTGATAAAATTAAACGGAGCGAATGAAAATGAGAGTATGTGTTGCTGGCGCGGCCGGCGCCTTTGGCCAAAAGCATTTGGATGCCATTGGACAGATAGAAAATGTCGAAGTGACGTCGATTGTAGGACGAGAGTCGGAAACGACAGCCGCCGCAGCCGAAGCTCGGAATATCCCACATTGGACACTTGATCTGTCGGAAAGTCTTATGCGCGACGATGTCGATAGTGTCATCCTGTCGACCCCAACACAAATGCATGCAGATCAGGCAATAGCGTGTCTGCGGGCTGGTAAGCATGTGCTTGTCGAAATTCCGATGGCGGATAATCTAGCGGATTCAAAACGGTTGGTTACTGCCCAGCAGGAAACAGGCCTGGTCGCCATGGCTGGGCATGTAAGACGATTTAATCCCAGCCATCAATGGATCCACAACAAGATAAAAGCGGGCGAACTGGCTCTTCAACAATTAGATGTGCAAACATATTTCTTTCGAAGAACCAATACCAATGCGCTGGGGAAACCGCGAAGCTGGACGGATCATCTTCTGTGGCATCATGCCTGCCATACAGTGGACCTCTTCCAGTATCAGACTGGCGCTCCAGCAGCCGAGGTTTATGGCTTTCAGGGTCCTGTGCATCCGGATCTCGGTATCGCATTGGACATGAGTATCGGAATGAAATCTCCGAAAGGGGCCCTCTGCACGTTATCTCTTTCGTTCAATAATGATGGCCCGTTCGGCACCTTTTTCAGATATATCTGCGATAAAGGAACCTTTATTGCCCGCTATGATGATTTGGTTGATGGCTACGAAAATCCAGTGGATCTTTCCGGTGTTGCTGTATCCAGTAATGGCATAGAGCTCATTGATCGCGAGTTTTTTTCCGCCATTAGTGAAGGACGCGAGCCCAATAGTAGTGTGGCCCAATGTTTGCCGGCAATGGAAACCCTGGATCGAATAGAGAAAAGCTTCGGCGCATAAAACAAGGAAGATAAAGATGCGAACGCGACAAATCGGAGAGTTTTCTGTTTCATCAATTGGGTTGGGTTGTATGAGTTTGTCTTTTGCATACGGTGATGTGCCGGACACCGAATATGGCGCGAAATTACTGCATGAGGCATTGGATACCGGATATACCATGCTTGATACTGCAGCTCTCTACGGCAATGGGGCGAATGAAACCCTAATTGGCGAAACACTTAAGGCGCGGCGCAATGACTATATGCTGGCAAGTAAATGCGGCATTAGCAAAAATGAGGAGGGTGTTCGGACCATTAACGGCAAGCCGTCTGAAATTCGAAAGGTTTGCGAAGAAAGTCTCCGATTGTTGCAGACAGACGTCATTGATCTGTACTATTTGCATCGGCTGGACTTTACAATTCCCATTGAAGAAAGCGTTGGTACTTTATCAGAACTGGTTACAGAAGGAAAAATCCGATCAATAGGGTTGTCGGAAATGTCAGCAGAAACCATCCGCCGGGCCCATGCGGTCCATCCGATCTCGGCTGTACAGTCAGAATACTCCCTTTGGACCCGAAATCCGGAAATAGCAGTGTTGGATACATGTAAGGATATCGGTGCGGCTTTTGTCGCCTTCAGTCCGTTGGCGCGGGCTTTTCTCACAGGTACTTTACAAGATCCCCAGAGCTTGCCGGACGGCGATTTGCGCTATGGAATGCCTAGATTTGAACCTGAGAATTATCAAAAGAACCTCGAATTGCTGGAGGAATACGCGAACCTTGCTGAGGAAAGCGGTTGTTCCATGGCACAGCTTGCCTTGGCCTGGTTATTGGCGAAGGACGATCATATTATTCCAATACCGGGTACAAAGAACATTGACCATATGCGAGAAAATGCCGGAGCAGATGCTGTTACCTTAAGCGAAGAAGTCATTGTCTGTCTGGACCAGCTTATTAATCAAAAGACCGTGCATGGTTCAAGATATAATGCGGCGGCTCAGTCAAAAATAGATACCGAAGAATTTGCTTGATTGACTTAGCGTTCGAACCGTGCGGCAATGGCGTTTTGCTGAGAATTCCGGAAAATTGGTAGAAATATGCTACAGGCAACCGGCACATTGAGCTTTGTGCGTCAGGAATGGCGTTTCCTGCTTTTCGGAACATTGTTAGCGTTCTGGTCGGGGCCCGGCCAGACATTTGTAATATCGGTTGTTGGCGGCCATATCCGCGAAGATTTTAGCCTGTCTCACGGTGATTTTGGCGCCATTTATACGTTAGCGACATTAGTTTGCGCCGGCTTGTTGTGGAAGGCTGGCCCGCTGGTCGACAGTTTACCTCTACGGCAATTTGTTATCAAAGTGGCGATTGCCATGATATTGGCAATGGTTGCGTTTGGTTTTGTGCAAGGGCCCATAACGCTTTTTCTGGGAATAATCGCCGTTCGATTCCTCGGCCAGGGTATGATGACCCATATTGCCTTCACATCTATGGCGCGCCGGTATGAAGCGGAAAGAGGCCGCGCGGTCGCGATAGCTGCCCTTGGCTTTCCCTTGGGCGAGGCATTGTTTCCGCCTTTAATTGTCATCGCCATGGGTATTGTCGATTGGCGCCTTATCTGGCCGGCGATGGCTGTTTTGGCCGCAATAATGCTGCTTCCCACTATTCCGTATTTAATTCGCCATACATCAAACCAGGACGGACATGGTGTGCGTGATTTGATGGCTGCGGATGCGGATGCCAAACACTGGACGCGGGCGGAAATGTTGCGGGACAAGAAATTTTATCTTTTGGCGCCAACCGCCATGGCGCAATCTGGAATTTTTACAGGGTTGTTTTTTCATCAGGTATTCTTGGTCGCGGAAAAAGGCTGGAGTTTTGAATGGTGGAGTCTTTGTTTCACCATCTTTGCGGTGACGTCAATATTTGGGGGAGTGGCTTCCGGGATCCTGGTCGATAAATTTCGGGCGCGGACGTTGGTCCCCTTCGTGCTGCTTCCTCTTTTAGGGGGCAGTTTGGTTTTTTCTTACGCGGGGCCGCCGTTTTATGCAGCCGTAGTCATGTTTATCTTAGGGCTTGGTGCCGGTGCGACCAATCCCATCCTATCTTCACTATGGCCGGAATTATATGGGACCCGTCATCTCGGTGCCATTCGCTCTGTCGCGACAGTTGTAATGGTCTTCGGATCCGCGTTAGGCCCCGTATTTATGGGATGGGCATTGGATGCAGATTTTACCTTGCACCACATTGTCCTGACGTCCATCTGTATAATAATTGTCAGTTCGGCGCTTGCCAAAATGGCACTGAATACAAAATCGAGCTTCGCGAAATAGACAACCGAATTGGATTTGAGAGGATATTTTACAACAATACTTACTATTTATTGACATTGTTTCGCTAAAATTAAGCAGAATCAGGCAAGTTTTGGTATATTCTAAACGCAGAACACTTTTTTGACATAAAGGAGCCATACCTGCGCGAACAGAAGCATAAAATTTGATGTTTTTTTTCTCTATCACTCGTTTAGGGGATGAAAGCAGTTAGAATTCCATTGTAAACCAGTACCTAGTGAATAGGCATTTGCCTGATTATTAATGCGGAAATCCATAAGTTAAGCGGATTTTCATGGCAAATTGTGAATGTAGTTGGAGCGGATAAGAGATGGCAACTTCGTCAAATGACAGCAATGTCAGCAGTAATACCGGTACTCCGGTAGGAACGGTCATTGAAACTGGACCGGGAGAAACTGTTAAAGTTCCTTTTAAATCACCTGAAGACGTCAACTTCGTGCAATCTGCGGGCGGATTGTTGGTAGTACCTGTTGATGGAGGGGAGACTCTTCTATTACAAGAGTTTTTGACGTTCGGGGCGACAGAAAATCCGCCAAAAATTCAATTTGAAGATGGTGAAGTTCTAGAAATCGACGCAATTACGGAGGTCGTGGAAGGCCTTTCTGTGGCTGAAGTTAATCCGCAAGCGGGTGACACTGAATTTAGTGCGGGCGGTGGTGCAAATTTTAGCAACTTTCGTGATGGTAATATTGGAGATCCGCTTGGCATTGACGGGTTGCTTCCTCCAACGGATTTGGCGTTTGGCCTCCCGTTTATCGAAGAAATTATTGGCGAAAACGAAAGTAGCGAAAATCCTGGTAATCCGGACGATCCTGACGATCCGACCGGCGATGTTGTCATTCGGTTTGAAACACCTGGCGCTCAGTCTTCTGCAGACGGCGGAGGATATGAAGATTGGACACCCTCTGGAAATACGGGCGACACAACGTCCTTTCCAATGCAGATGATCGTGGACGCCAACCATAGTGAAGGCGAAAATCTTGAACAAATCGAAATTCCCAGCATTCCAGCTGGCGCCCGGATTTTTGTCGGCGGAACGGACGCGGGCGACGAAATTTTTCCAACCGGTGCAGGGTATACTATTGCTGCCGTTGGTGGCGTCTTGCCGGAAATATATATCCTGCCGCCAACCCATAGTGATGAAGACTTTTTTGTGAATGTTACCGCGACATTTGAGAATAGTGACGTTGAAGCTGACGCAGTGGCGCTGGCCATCATTGATGCGGTTGCAGATGCCCCCAATGTGACAATTGATGGATCCAGTGCAGATAATGATGTGAGCAGCTTGCAGGGCGAGCCTATCGATTTACCTGATATTGGGGCTGAATTGGTGGACCAGGATGGTTCTGAGGACCTATCAGTCGCTATCGGCGGAATTCCGGACGGCGCAGTTCTAACCGATGGAGTTAATGAATTTACGGGCAACGGCGTCGATGATGCCGATGTAACCGGTTGGGATCTGGAAAACCTGTCCATTACCCGCGATGCAAATGACGTTACTCCGTTTGACTTAACTGTAACGGCAACCGCTAAAGAAACTGCGGTCGAGAGTGATATTGGCGAAATTACAGAGGCGAATAACACTGCAGAAACTTCGTTTAATATTTCCGTAACGATCGATCCGCTATCTGGAACACCTACGGTTGACGTGATAGATGCGTCCGGAAAAGAAGATCTCGGAACAGCCGCAGATCAGATTATTGCAATCCCCGAGCCACAGTCCGGAGAGATCACGCTGTCTATTGACCTGCAAACAGGAAACGCGGGAGCGGATGACGGCTGGGTTGTTCTGAGCGGTTATCCTGACGGCGTTGAATTTTCTGTTGGTGCCGCCAGTGGTGACGATTGGATTGTGACTAAAGATGAACTCGCGGATTTGACAATTTCTGGACTTCCTGAAGACAGTGATACGGATTTCACGGTTACCGTTACGCCATGGTCTCAAGCTCCCGGTGCGCCAGCGGTTGCCGGTCTTTCCGGTACAATTAATGTGTTGATAGATGCGGTCGCTGATATTCCAACACTTCAGCTTGACGGTACGGCAACTAATGCCGCTGTTTCAGGTGCAGAAGATACTGCCATTGAGTTGCCGGACATATCGGCTAACACAAATGATATTGATGGTTCAGAAAACCTGTCGATTATCATAAGTGACGTTCCGGTTGGTGCAACGCTTTCCGATGGAAATGGAAATGAGTTCGTTGCCACCGATGTCGTCAGTGAAGTTGATGTTTCTGACTGGGCGCTGGACAGTCTTACTGTGATGTCCCCGCCTGATGACGAAACGGATTTTACACTTAAGGTTACAGCTACAGCCACTGAAGATGCTGCCGAGCAGGCGGGTGTCGAACTTCAGGACGATGACAATGTTGCGTCAACTTCCTTTGATATCGTCGTAACTGTAACCGATGAAGGTCCGGTAGCCGTTATGGATGGTCCGGAAGCAATTCAAGAACCGAACGACATTCACGCGGTGTTTGTTATTGATACTTCAGGCAGCTTAAGCGTCGGTGAATTGCAATTGATGGAAGAAGCCCTGAAGAACCTGGCGACAGATTTGTTCACACAAAATCCCCTGGGAACCCGGATTACACTGATCGATTTTGATACGAGCGCCGACTACCTCAATGGTGATGACATCACCTATGACAACCTTCAAAGTGTGATTGATGCTCTCGATGGTCTTGACTCCAAGCAAGGCGGGGCAACGAATTATGATTCCGCGCTCGATCTCGTTCAAACAGTCGATTTCGAACCGGGCTTCGATAAATCAATCTACTTTATCTCCGACGGCGAGCCCAATCTTGGTAATACGGCCGGTGGTATCAGCGATTTCAATACCTGGGTCGATGGACAGACAGATACAGTCAATGTTTATGCAGTTGGTATCGGTCCCGACGTACAATCCAGTACGGAACTTGGGTTGATCGACAACACGGATGGCGATAACAGTCCGGGTGATGATTTCTTGTTCTTGAACTCGGCTGCCGATCTGGATGGTAGTTTGGTAACCGGCAATGTAGTCGTAAGCGGTAACGTATTAACCAATGACAGCGCCGGCAATGATCCGCTGGCAACTGTCCCGATTACACAAATTCAATATAATGGGACAACCTACAATTTGACGAGCGGAGGTAATCCGAATGTCACCGTAGTTGGAACGTTGCTTACATTAACCAGCCTGTTTGGGGTTTTGGAAATTGATTTCGAGAGCGGAGATTATACCTATCAAGCAACAACGGACATCAATAATTTCGCGACAGATACTTTCAGCTACACGATTTCGGACACGGAAGGGCTGACAAGTACGGCAGATCTGGTCATTGAAATTAGCCCCAATCCGGCATTCACAGGCGGACCGGGTAACGACATCATTACGGCGGGAGCCGGCAATGATTATGTTGCCGGTGAAGGCGGTGACGATACATTGTCCGGTGGTGACGGCAATGACTATATGCTGGGCAGTTCAGGCGCCGACGAAATACAAGGGGACGGCGGGAATGATTATCTGGATGGCGGATCCAATAACGATCAATTGTTGGGCGGCGCTGGCAATGATACGCTGAAGGGCGAATCTGGAAATGATGATCTTCGCGGTGGCGCCAACGCTGACACACTCGAAGGCGGTTCCGGAAATGACACGCTGAGGGGCAATGGCGGTGACGATCTGTTGGTCGGCGGTTCTGGTGATGATAATCTGAGAGGGGGCGGTGGTAGCGATACGCTTATTGGTGGATCCGGCGACGATACTCTCCGCGGGAATGGCGGCGATGATCGCTTTACCTTCCTCGATGCCTCAACAGATGGCGACGACTTAATTATCGGGTTTGATGCCAGTGCTGACGTTATCGATTTATCTGCAGTTTTCGAAGAACTTGGGATTGATACGGGGGACAGGTCTGACCACGTCATTCTTGATACAGTCGGTTCCAATACGACGATTACAGTCACGGATGGCAGCAATACCGTTGTCTCCGATTTTTCCATAGTTGTGCAAGGCACGACATTGGATAATGGGGATATCGGCACGGCAATTCAGGTTGACGAAAGCTAGCCTCCGGAGGTTGGATGAACGTAAAAGGCCGCTTGTATTCGCGGCCTTTTTTTTTGTCCGCTACATCTATAAAAGGTGTAGGCAGGTAATAGGCCTTGTCCTATTATAATGAAAACAGGGATATAACTTTTTAAAGTGGGGGGCTTTTATGGCTCGGATTAAGATTTTCATGGCAATTGCACTGTTTATAGTTGTGCTGCCAGCTATTAGCTCAGCTAACGACGTGCCGATTTCTGCGTTTAAGGGGGATTGGCGCGGGAACGCAATTTCAGAAAATAATGTCAGTGTGAATTTTCCGATTACAAGCCGTGATATCGATGTAGATATCCGTCCGGACGCCTCAGGTGGATTTAACATCACCTGGCGAACATTGTTGCGGCAAAAGGGCAATCCCGCGAGCCCGAATGAAGTATTAAAGGAAACGACTTTAACATTTGTAAATACTGACAAGCCAGGCGTTTGGAAGGATAGTAAGGGCGGGGATGTTTATGCCGGTGATACGGTTTCATGGGCGCAAATCAGAAAACAAACTTTGACAATTTACGTCATGGCGATGAGTGATACGGGCGACTACGACATGCAAGTCTATAAACGGACATTGACGGGCCTGAATATGGAGTTGGATTTTACCGCCATTAGAGATGGCGCAGTCCGCCGAACTGCAAAGGGCCGCCTGATACTCCACAGTAAATAGCCGAAAACAAATGAGGCTTTAAAAATCACCAATACCGGGTGATATGTTGCGCTTTTGAGGATGCATTGTATCCCGCGCCTGTGAAGGGGGTGACGCAGCACGTTGCGCGCAATTGGGACGATCACAGAGCCGGCAAGTTACACCTACGGGCACAACGGTACGCGGTGCGGCCAAATTCATTCCATCGGCATATACCAGATGATGCGCGTGGCTAACATCGCATCCCAGGCTGATGGCGTAATGCCGCTTGGGCTGGGTATATCCAAGACTAGGCTTCGTGACAGTTCGGGCTATGGAAAAAAACCGGCCGCCGTCCGGCATTTCCGATATTTGCGGACAGATGACCCCCGGTGTTAAAAAGGCAGAATGCAAAACCCATCTTGGGCAGGAATTTCCATATCTTGGAATACGCAAACCCGAGGCCGTAAATCTCTTTGAAATATTGCCAGCAATATCGCTTCTAATCAAATGCAGGGGAATGCCGCTTTCGCTTGGTTTTTGCAAGGTCGTCAATCGATGGCAAATTTGTTCGTAGCTTGCGCCAAATTGTTGCTGCAGCAATTCTATGTCGTATCGCAATTTTTCGGCTGCGGTTAAAAACGTGTCATAGGGAAGCAAGTAAGCCCCCGCAAAGTAATTGGTGAGGGCGGAGATGGCTTGTGTTGTCGCTGCTTCGTTGACGAGCTCCGGTCCTACCGCTATTTCTGAAAAGAGGTCTGGAAAGGCAAGTTGCCCACACAGCAATGCCAGATGAAAATCCACACTTGCCTGGGGGAGTGCCTTGGACAAAATAAGATGTCGATACTGATCATCAAACAAGGTTGCTTCGGTATCATGCTGATCCCGGTCCGCAAACTCAACTTTGACACCATGCTCTCGGCGTAGATATTCCGCCAAAGTTTGCGTTGGCGTGATATCTTCGCGCAAAGTCGCCCTAAATTCGTCGGCAGCCGTTTCAATAGCTTCAAAATAGTTGTTCTTTGACTGGATGAAATCAGAGACGGCTTCAACGGGAGACGGGGCAGACGATTTGTCGGTAAACCCATCCCCACCGACAAACCCCAGCATTTCGCTGACAGTGTCGGCCAGGTTTTCACTATCTTTAAGAACAATTTTCAGGAATTCTTTGCGGTCTTTTGCGCTCAAGTCATCGTTGTCATGGACAATTTCTGTCGACGACAGAATGGAGGTAACCAAGGTTCGTAATCGAAAAGAAGAATCCGCAAAGAGTAAATCCTGGGAAAGTCGTTCACTCAACAGCTGCATATCTGATTGAGTGGATTTATAGGCGTCGTAGGTTTTCTTTAAGGCGGAACATAAAGCAGGCGCTTCAGCCGCCATCGTCGCAATATCCGTTTCATCAAAATCGTCGTCTTCAAACAATGGATCCTTCAACGTATCGGTAATTTCGGCGATTAAGTGACCTTCATCTTGAGGTGAGAAAACCAGAGGATCAACTTTGAGGATTTGGCTTAGCCTGAGAAGGATGGGAACAGTAATGCTGCGCCGGTTATGTTCAAGCAGGTTTAAGTAGCTGGCAGAAATGCCCAATTGGTCCGCAAGATCGACCTGGGTTAATTTTTTATCTTTGCGCAGGCGCCTTAGGCGCGTTCCGAGGCGCGGGGATTTAGCCATGGAGTTACTCGGTTATTTACAAAAATTTACAAGTTTACAAAACTGTATCTAAATAATTTACACAAAAAAGTACCGGTTTTCAACGTTTTGTTGGGAAAAAGATTGAAATTGTGAAATTTTTACAGGGTGGGGTTTGCTTTCTCTGGGAAGATAATAACACAATTTCTCCGTAATGGAGACGATCACTTAGCAAAATGGGAGATACCTAATGAGTGACATCAAGAAACCGGGCGTTTCACGCCGTGGCCTGTTGAAGGCCGGCGCCGTAACGGGTCTGGTTGCATCGACACCAGCGTTTTTTATGAAAGACGCTTGGTCCGCCGACTTTCGGAATAACCCGAAAAATTCTGGCGAATTAAAGCTGGGATTTAACGTCCCACAATCCGGGCCATATGCGGATGAGGGCGCAGATGAGCTCCGGGCGTATAAACTTGCGGTGAAGCATCTGAACGGTGAAGGTGATGGCGGAATGCTGAATACCTTTAAGCCGTCCATGTTGACTGGTAATGGCGTTCTTGGCAAGAAAGTCACGTTCGCTACAGGTGACACGCAGACGAAATCGGATGCAGCACGCGCATCTGCCAAGCGTATGATTGAAAAAGACGGCGTTCTGATGGTTACCGGTGGTTCCTCTTCGGGTGTGGCGGTTGCGGTGCAGTCACTGTGTCAGGAGCAGGGTATCGTGTTCATGGCGGGTTTGACCCATTCCAATGACACAACCGGCAAGGACAAACGTCGCTATGGTTTCCGTCATTT
Organism: Sneathiella marina; assembly: GCF_023746535.1. GTDB lineage: Bacteria > Pseudomonadota > Alphaproteobacteria > Sneathiellales > Sneathiellaceae > Sneathiella > Sneathiella marina. The sequence goes on from NZ_CP098747.1 coordinate 936,285, forward strand.
CTTCAACGCATATATGTCTGGAGCCGCGCTGGCGCCGGTGCTGAACAAGGAATATGGTAGTGACCGTCGTGCGTATCATCTAACGGCTGATTATACTTGGGGCTGGACGCAGGAAGAAAGCATCCGGAATTCTACGGAAGCTCTTGGCTGGCAGACAGCACAGACAGTTAAGACACCTGTGGGTGCTGGTGACTTCTCACAGTATATTACACCAGTTCTGAACTCCGGTGCCGATGTTTTGGTCTTGAACCATTACGGTAAGGACATGATCAACTCGCTCAGCCAGGCTATTCAGTTCGGTCTTCGTGACAAACAGGTCAACGGCAAGAATTTCGAAATCATTGTGCCCCTGTTCTCTCGCCTTATGGCGCAGGGTGCTGGTGATGCGATTAAGGGTATTCTTGGTACAACCAACTGGAACTGGTCGTTGCAGGATGATGGCTCTAAGGCTTTCGTCAAGTCCTTTGGCGCGGAATATGGTGCACCGCCTTCCATGGCTGCGCAGACATGTTACGCACAGACATTGCTCTATGCGAATGCGTGCGAAATGGCGGGCACCTTCTATCCGCCGGAAGTCATCAAGCAGCTTGAAGGCTTTAATTTCGATGGCATGGGCAACGGTCCAACCTTGTATCGTGCGGAAGATCATCAGTGCTTCAAGGACGTTTTGGTTGTGCGCGGGAACGATAACCCAACCAGCCAGTTTGATCTGCTGAAGGTGGTTGACGTGACACCGCGGGCACAGGTTGAGTATGATTGGACAATTTTTGGTGGTTCTTTGGGACCATATGTTGTTGAATAGTTAAACGAATACGGGTTGGCGGTTTTACGGCCGCCAATCCGATCTTTTATTGCATTTTAAATTTGCTGGCGATTGCCGGTGGGGGCCTTGCAGGTAGAATTTAATGGATGCCATCTTTATTCAAATTTTAAACGGTCTGGACAAGGGCGCGGCCTATGCGTTGATTGCGCTTGGACTGACCTTGGTGTTTGGAACCCTGGGGATCGTGAATTTCGCCCACGGTGCGTTGTTTATGCTGGGCGCATTCTGTGCGGTAACCTTCCAGAAGGTTCTCACCATATCCTCGAAAGTCCGGGATGAGGGCGTGACCGCATTCGTTGCCTACAAAGAGCAGCCATATATGGAAATCTGGTTTGGTGATCTTGGCGCGACAATCATCGATTATTCGGTGCCGCTGTCCATTCTGGTCGCCATTCCGTTCATGTTGTTGGTTGGTTTCGTCATGGAACGCGGCCTGATCAAGCATTTTTACAAACGACCGCATGCCGAGCAGATTTTGGTGACCTTTGGATTGGCCATCGTTATTCAGGAGATTATTAAGGCCTCTTTCGGCGCGAACCCTATTCCGCAGCCGGCGCCTGAAATCCTGGCCGGAAGTGCTAATGTGGGCGCCTGGTTCGGACTTGGCGACAATTTGGTTTATCCCTGGTGGCGGCTCATATATCTGACCTTTTCCGGATTAATTATATTTGGGGTTTTCTCTTTCCTACAATTCACCACATACGGCATGGTCGTTCGTGCCGGTATGCGCGATCGGGAAACCGTCGGGCTGCTGGGGATTAATATTGAGCGGCGATTTACCATTGTATTTGCGATTGCCGCCATTGTCGCCGGTGTCGCCGGTGTGATGTACACCCCTATCTTGCCGCCTGATTACCATATGGGAATGGATTTTCTTGTTTTGTCCTTCGTCGTGGTTGTCGTTGGTGGCATGGGATCGTTGGGTGGCGCCGTTTGCGCCGGCTTCCTGCTGGGGATCGTGCAATCCTTTGCGTCCATGAATGAAGTAAAAGAGATTTTCCCCGGAATTGACCAGATTATTCTTTACCTCGTTGCTGTTGTTATTCTTCTGGTTTTGCCTCGTGGATTAATGGGCCGAGCCGGCGTGATGGATGATTAAGATGAAAAAGCCTTTCCTCAACGATAATTTACTCCTCCTCCTCGTCGCCGCAATCGTCCTGCTGATGCCAATTTGGCTTCAGCCTTTCGGGGCGGCATATCCGGACTTGCTGCAGAAATTCGCCATTTATGGCATTTTCGCCATCGGCTTTAATATCCTGTTCGGCCTGACCGGCTATTTGTCCTTTGGTCATGCAGCCTTCTTGGGTGTCGGGTCTTATGCAGCCGTCTGGTCATTTAAATTACTGACCATGAACGTTATTCCGGCGGTGATGTTCGGTGTCCTGTTCTCCGGAATTCTGGCATTGGCAATAGGATTTCTCAGCTTACGGCGATCGGGGATTTATTTTTCCATCCTGACGCTGGCTTTCGCCCAAATGTCCTATAATCTGGCCTATTCGGTGCTGACACCCATTACAAACGGGGAGACCGGGCTTCAACTTAAACAATCAGACCCACGGTTACTGGATCGCCTATTCTTCGACGCTCCGGCTGGAGGTGGATTGCCGTCTACAGATTTATTTGGCGTAACCATGAGCGGCTAT